>JBDRQD010000035.1:0-10882 GCA_043826455.1 Candidatus Bathyarchaeota archaeon | reverse complement strand
CCTCCGAACCAGAAAAAAGGCTATAAAACCTGGAATCGTGGCGGCGGCGAAGGGACCCCCCGCCCCCCCCCCCCCGGCGCGCACACACGGAGAACAAGTATTCCAGCCCAGAAGACCGACGAAATAAAGCCCGAAAAAATAGAGGCTGAAGACCACGAAACATGGCTGACACGCATCCCCCATCAATATTCATGCACAAGGCCAGGCATCAGCAACGTTAGATAATAATATAAGCACACAAGGGTAGAAACATCTATACCCGCTCCACTAAATATATAATAAAAGTACCGAGGCTGAGACCAGATGAAGGGCATGCTCGACCGCCTAGTAGGCAAATCCGAAGAGGATGAGGAGCTCAGAGGCACCCGCTACATCAAAGCCATACCCCTCAGGGCCTACGAGGACATCGACGTCATCAAGGCCGAGGTACGGGCAGGCAACATCGTGATATGTAACGTGGCTCCCCTGGCCAAGCACAACATCGAGGACGTGAAGAGGGGCATCAACGAGCTCAACGAGTACGCCCAGAGCAACGACGGCGACATCGCCCGCCTCGGCGAGGAGAGGGTGATCATCACCCCCAAGAACGTCAGGATCTGGAGAAACAAGGAGTAGGTCCTAGGCCAGGGCGAAGGTGTCCAGCAACCTTGGCGCGTACCCTCTGACGCCCCTTATCTTGCTTATGGAGCGGGCCATATTTTCGCATTTACTCTCCTCGCCGTGGACCACGAACACCTTCTTGGGCTGGGGCCTCAGCCTCTTCACATAGTTCATGAGCTGCCTCCTGTCGCTGTGGCCGGAGAACCCGTGGACGGTGTGGGTGCTCATGTCTATGTTGATGACCTCCATCTTACCGTCTTGGTTGTAGAGCTGGGCTGACGCCATCCCTGACTGGATGCGCTGCCCCAGTGTGCCCGAGACCTGGTAGCTGACGAAGATGAGGCCATTCTCCTTATCGGGGGCCAGCCTCTTGAAGTACTCCAGCACGGGGCCGCCCTCCATCATGCCCGCCGTAGCCATGATGATACAGGGGCCTCCGGCGACTATCTCGTCCCGGCTGTCATGCTGCTTGATGACGGTGAAGTAGTCCGACTCGAAGGGGTTCACCCCCGCCTTAAGGATCTGGTCCCTTATCTCGTGGCTCAGGTAGTTGGGGTAGGCCGTGTGTATTCCCGTGGCCTCGCTGATCATGCCCTCGATGTACACGGGCACCTCCAGTAGGTCCCCCTGCTCCATGTACTTGTTGATGACCATAAGTATCTCCTGGGCCCTACCCACAGCGGGGACGGGGATCAGGACCTTTCCCCTCTTGAGGGTATGGTTGGCGATGCTCACGAACTCCCCCTCCGTCTCGTCCCTGCTGGGGGAGTTGTTGTCAGGGGCCCCGTAAGTGGCCTCCATAATGAGTGTCTCTACTCGGGGGAAGTAGGTGGACGCCGGCTGTAGGAGGGCCGTGGGACCGAACTTGAAGTCACCCGTGTAGACTATGTTGTGGAGGCCCTTCCCAATGTGGAGGTGGGCTAGGCTTGAGCCCAGGATGTGGCCCGCGTTGTGGAGGGTGAGCCTTATATCTGGGGACACGTCGGTGACCTCCCCGTAGGACAGGGGAATGGTGTGGAGTATGACCTCGAAGATGTCCTCCGCGCTGTAGGGCGGCACCTTGCCCTCCTTCATGGTGACGTCGATGTAGTCGCTCTGCAGAAGCGTCATGACACTGGCCGTGGGCTCGCTGCAGTACACAGGCCCATTGTACCCGTACTTATATAGGTAGGGTAGGAAGCCGCAGTGATCCAGGTGGGCGTGGGTGATGACCACGGCGTCCAGGCGGTTAATGTCGAACTCCTCAACGTCAAGCCGCGGGTAGCTCTGGATGGGTGTCCTGCTGCCTGGGTTGATGCCGCAGTCCATGAGTATCTCGCTCTCACGGGTCTTGATGAGTATGGCTGAGCGGCCCACCTGCCTGCTGCCCCCCAGAAAGGTGACCCTGACATCACCTGCCTGCTGGTATATGGGCCTGAAGATGGCTTCACCAGTATCCCTGAGAACCTTTTCCCGCTCCTTGCTCCTGCTGTACAGGAAGCCCCTGATCTGCTTTATAGTCATGGATGGGATGGGCGGCGAGCGCACGAAGTTGGGGCTCCAGTGAGTCCGTTTAACGATCTCCAGCACGTTTAAACCGTTCTTACCTATGGCCACGCCCGGCTTCTCCACTTCCAGCACCACCTCACCCAGGGCGGGGTCAAAGTAGGCCTGCACTAGGCCCGCTTCCTGTAGAATGTCCTTGATTATGTTCTCGGACTGGAGCTCTGGCATCCTGACTGTGGGGTCGCTGCGGATCACTATACGCTTCTTGATGATGCCCGCGATCTCCCCCACTATATGGCTGCTCTCCTGCAGAATCTCAGGTTTGTGGCAGTATATCGCCAGCCGAGGACCCTCAAACTCTATCCGGGTTATCCCCACCTCCGGCGGTATCTTGTCTAGTATAGCCTGTCTTATCTCAGAGTATGTTAGGCCCTGCGTACTGTCCATTGGAATCGAACTCAACTATTCAATATTGACTGCTTCTCCTCGGAAGAAAGCTCCCTAAAGCCGCCGTCGCCAATGACAACGATGTCGAAGCTGTCGCCGCTGGCCACATCGCGCTTCATGGCGGCGTCCACGGCCCTCACCACTACGGGTAGCATCTCCTCTACGGAGCTGTCCTCCTTGAACTCGGCCTCAAGGACACCATAGGCGAAGGGCGAACCCGAGCCCGTGGAGACCATCTTCTCCTCGTTGAGGCTCCCGTAGGGGTCCAGGTTGTAGACGTGGGGGCCGGTCTCGTCGAAGCCCCCCACGAGAGCCTGCATAGGCAGAGGCATCCCCACCTCACGGTTACTGAACAGGAGGTTGGACACGAGCCTAGCCGCAGACTTTACAGGAATTGACCTGTTCTTCTCAAGCTCATAGAGCCGCGCGTTGACCTTCAGTATCTCCACCACCTTCTGGGCAACAGCAACTCCACCCGCGATGGTCATGGCGAGGTTATCCGTGATCTGGTACACTTTCTTCGCATGCTTACTAGCCACATACGTGCCCATGGTAGCCCGTGTATCTGTGCCGAGTATGACTCCGTCCTTGCACACGACCCCTATGGTCGTGGTGCCCTTCAGCATCCCTGTATCTGTAGACATTTCTGCTTCTCCTAAACAAAGAGTTACGAGAGAGGTATCCTAGAAAGGAAGACCAAGTACTTTAAAAAGATACGCGTTTTAAAAAGGTTTCCTGATCAGGAAAAGACATATGTATACGCCAACCTGATTAAAACCGTAATCGCGTGAAAGGCAGATACAAGTATTGACGAATGTTGAGCATCTTAACGCTATCCACAGGATAGACCTACCTAGAATAGTCCTGGTGGGCGAGTCAATACTCAACAGGCTGTGCTCTGTGTGCAGTGAACTAGGCCTCCGGGCAGCCCTCATAGTTACAGGCAAAACAACGTATCATGTGGCCGGTAAGCAGGTTCAAAGATTCCTTGAGGGCGACGGCCTGGGGGCCGAGTGCATCTTCGTGGAGGACGCCACACTGGAGACGGTGGGCAAGGTCACCGAAAAGGTGGAGGAACTGGAGGCTGACGTAATACTGGGGGTAGGCGGCGGCCGAAACATCGACGTGGCCAAGCTCAGCGCCTTCAAGACCAGCAGGTTCTTTATAAGTGTCCCAACAGTCGCGTCCCACGACGGAATAGCTAGTAGTCTGGCCTCTGTGAAGGGTATGGGTAGGCCCTACACTGTAAAGGCGGCCTCCCCCATCGCCGTCATAATGGACAGTAAGATCATAGCCGAGTCTCCATACAGGTTCACGGCAGCGGGGTGCGGCGACATCATCAGCAAGGCCACGGAGGTAAGGGACTGGAGGCTCGCCCACGATGATAACGGCGACTACTACGGAGGCTACGCGGGCAACCTAAGCCTCATGAGCTCAGAGCACGTCATGAGGCAGGCGGCGCTAATCAAACAGAAGGCTCAGGAGGGTATAAGGACAGTTCTTGAGGCCCTCGTGAGCTGCGGGGTGGCCATGAGCATAGCTGGAAGCAGTAAACCCACCAGTGGATCAGCCCATCTCTTTAGCCACGCCCTGGACAAAATAGCCGAGAAACCAGCACTCCACGGAGAGCAATGCGGCGTCGGCGTCATCATGATGGCTAAGCTCCACAGAATAAACTGGAAGGCCATCAGGAGAAGCCTGCAGATCATCGGTGCCCCCACAACGGCCGAAGAGCTGGGTATCGACTCAGATGTACTGGTGAAAGCCCTAACCATAGCCCAGGGGGTCAGGCCTGAGAGATACACCATCCTAAGCAGGATCGCCCTGAACGAGGCGAAGGCCCGGAAGCTGGCCGAGTCCACAGGCGTCATATAGGGTAAACGGTCTCTGTTTTCTCCCTCAGCCTATAACTAATCTTTATAACCGTCACTGCCTTCAAGACAGTGAGAATATTTAGGGTGAACGTCCGGTGAGCAACATCCAATTAAAGGTATCAGAAGCGAAGCAGCAGAGAGATGTTGGCAGAAGCATAGCCAGAATGGACTCCGACACCATGAAGAAGCTGGGCGTGACCGTGGGCGACGTGGTCGAGATCGAGGGAAAGAAGGCCACAGCGGCCAAGGCGTGGCCAGCCTACCCCGAGGACCAGGGCCTCGGCCTGATCAGAATCGACGGCTTCATCAGGAAGAACTGCAGCGTGGCCATCAACGAGTTTGTCACTGTGAAGAAGGCCGAGGCCGAGTACGCTGCGTCCGTGAAGCTGGCCCCCGTGGACATCAGGATCAGTGTGGACAACGACTTCATCAGGTTCGTCAAGGACAGGCTAATAGACAGGCCAGCCACCAGGGGAGACACCCTCCTCATCATGATGCTGGGCCACAGCGTCCCCTTCATGGTGGTGAACACCCGCCCCGGAGGCATAGTGAAGATCTCCCCGACCACGGAGATCAGCATCATGAGTGAGCCGGTCCCTGAGCTGGAGATGCCCAGTAGGACCACCTACGAGGACATAGGCGGCCTGGACGAGGAGATCAGGCGCATCAGGGAGATGGTGGAGCTGCCACTGAGGCACCCGGAGATCTTCCAGCGCCTGGGTATCGACCCGCCCAAGGGCGTGCTCCTCCACGGTCCCCCCGGCTGCGGTAAGACGCTCCTGGCCAGGGCCGTGGCCAACGAGTCGGAGGCCAACTTCTACGCCATCAACGGTCCAGAGATCATGAGCAAGTTCTACGGCGAGTCAGAGGCCAGGATGAGGAAGATGTTTGAGGACGCCGAGAAGAACGCCCCCAGCATCCTCTTCATAGACGAGATAGACTCCATCGCTCCCAAGCGCAGCGAGGTCACCGGCGAGGTGGAGCGGAGAGTCGTAGCCCAGCTCCTGGCCAGCATGGACGGCCTCAAGGGCCGCGGCCACATCATAGTTATCGGGGCCACCAACAGGCCCGACGCCATCGACGAAGCCCTCAGACGGCCAGGAAGGTTCGATAGGGAGGTTGAGATAGGCACCCCAGGCAGGGACGGCAGGATGGAGATACTGCAGATCCACACCAGGGGTATGCCGCTTGCCGACGATGTGAACATTACAAGAATATCAGAGATCACCCACGGGTACACTGGCGCAGACCTGGAGGCCCTCAGCAGGGAGGCCGCCATGAAGGCCCTGCGCCGCTACCTGCCCCGGATCGACCTAGAGGAGAAGAGGATCCCCCACGAGGTCCTGGACCAGATGGAGGTAAACAACACCGACATCCTGGACGCCTTCAGGGAGGTCACCCCCACGGCCATGAGGGAGGTCTACGTGGAGTCACCCAACGTGAAATGGGACGACGTGGGCGGCCTGGAAGAGGTCATCCAGAACCTGAAAGAGGCCGTGGAGTGGCCCCTGAAGAAGCCTGAGATGTTCACCAGGCTAGGAATAAACCCCCCAAAGGGCATACTTCTCCACGGACCACCAGGCTGCGGCAAGACGCTTCTCGCGAGAGCTGTCGCATCCGAGTCCGAGGCAAACTTCATCAGCGTCAGGGGCCCCGAGATCTTCAGCAAGTGGGTGGGCGAGTCGGAGAAGGCCATCCGGGAGATATTCCGGAAGGCGAGGATGGCTGCCCCCAGCATCATCTTCTTCGACGAGTTCGACGCCCTGGTCCCCTCCAGGAGCTCAGCTGCCGACAGCAGGGTCACCGAGCGCGTCATAAGCCAGCTCCTGACAGAGATTGATGGGCTTCTCAGTCTACAGAACGTGGTGGTCCTAGCCGCCACCAACAGGCCCGACATAATAGACCCAGCTGTCCTGAGGCCCGGCAGGTTCGACCGCAGAGTCTACACTCCGCCACCCGACACGGGCGCCCGCCTGAAGATACTGCAGATTAAAACCAAGGACATGCCATTGGCCGAGGACGTGAAACTAGAGAGCATAGCCCGCAAGATGGACGGCTACAGTGGGGCCGACATAGACTCCGTGGTTAGGGAGGCCGGCCTCCACGCCCTGAGGAAGAACCCGGACACCGAGAAGGTGAGCATAGCGGACTTTGAGAAAGCCATGACAGAGATCGCCCCCAGCATAACACCTGAGGAGTTAAAGTGGTACATGGACGCAAATAAACGGTTCAAGGAAACGGGAAAGCCCCCCATAGACATAGCTTAGGTGAAGAAGATGGACGAGAAACTATTACCCACAACCATCATAGAGCAGCTGGAGAGGAGCGGAGCCCTCAAGTTCGACGAGCTCCTCAAACAGGTTCAGAAGCGCCACGAGGGCCTCAGTGAGAGCGAGCTGAACATCATGCTCATGAAGATGGAGATCCAGGGCCTCATCAGGGTCTACAGGATACCCAGGGGCAAGAGGCGCATAGAGCTAGCGTAGGGTGCACGGGCTTGGGTGTTCAGCTTGCCGACCTTGTTGAGCCGCGGAAGGTGGCCATAGAGGACCTAGCAGGACGCACCATAGCCTTCGACGGTAACAATATCATCTACCAGTTCCTCTCCATCATCAGGGGTAAGCAGGGTGAGCCCCTCCGTGACCAGTCGAGGCGCGTCACCAGCCACCTCAGCGGCCTGATCTACAGGAACAGCAACCTCATGGAAGCCGGCGTCAAGATAGTGTACGTCTTCGACGGCAGACCCCACGTGTTTAAGAAGAGAACCCTGGACCAGAGGCGCCAGACACGGCAAAAAGCTCAAGTTGAGTACGAGAAAGCCGTGAAGGAGGGCGACGAGGAGAAGGCCAGGCGCTACGGGCAGCAGGCCGTGGTAGCCACCACCGACATCATCGAGGACTCCAAGAGGCTTCTCACCGACATGGGCATACCCTGGGTCCAAGCCCCCGGCGAAGGGGAGGCACAGACAGCCTACATGGCGGCCAAGGGCGACGTGTGGGGCGCGGCCAGCCAAGACTATGACTCCCTTCTGTATGGGGCTCCGAGGCACCTCAGGAACCTGAGTATAACGGGGCGCAGGAAGTTGCCCAGGAAGAACGTCTATATTAAGATCGAGCCCGAGATACTGGAGCTCGACAAGGTGATGAAGGACCTTGAGATCACCAGGGATCAGCTCATAGACGTGGGCATCTTGGTGGGCACTGACTACAACCCGGATGGAGTGAAGGGGGTGGGCCCTAAGACGGCGCTAAAGCTCATCAAGAAACACGGAAGCCTTGATGCTACACTCCCCCACATTGAGAACGCCGAGTTCCCTCATACGCCTGAGGAGATCAAGGAGCTGTTCCTCCACCCCAGAGTCACGGAAGACTACGAGCTGGAGTGGAGAAAGCCCGACACCGCAGCCATAATCGGCTTCCTCTGCAGCGAACGTAACTTCGGGCAGAGCCGCGTCATGAACGCCATAGAGAAGATGAACAAGGGCTTCAGCGTGACTGGGAAGCGGACGACCCTGGACAGGTTCTTCGGCTGAGCACCATCTTTTATCTTCCCCCGTTCCACTTCATGAAACACTATGAAGGTTCTAGCTATTCAGAGCAGCCCCAACCACGATGGGCTGACCGCGACTACAGCGAAGCAGCTCCTTAAGGGGGCTGAGTCCAAGGGACACCAAGTGGAGCTCATTCACCTCAACGACCACGTCATAAAGAAGTGTAAGGCGTGTGACGGCGGCTGGGGTCAGTGCAGGAGAGAGGGTGCGTGTGTTCTGGAGGACGAGTTCCAGGCCATCCGTGAGAAGATTGATGGGTCTGACGCTCTGGTCTTCGCCACGCCGGTATACTGGCACGATCTGAGTGAGTCAGCCAAGACCTTCCTGGACAGGCTGAGAAGGGTTGAGACCCACAGTGGGTTTGAGAGGTACAAGAACAAGCTGAGCGTGGGGATCGCCTCCGCTGGCGGGAGCGGCAACGGTGCGGCCAGAGCCCTCTATCTGTTGGAGGAGTACCTGAAGAGGATAGGCTTCAAGACCTTTGATCTAGTGACAATCACGCAGGTCAACAAGGGTCACAAGCTGTCTATGCTTGAGGAAGCGGGTAAACGCCTTTTTCCTTAACCTTTTTTAATATAGCCAGTTTAAACCGGTGAAACTTATTAAACCTAAGGACATCTTTGATGCGTATGCCCATTGAGAAGTATCTCCTCCTGGAGGAGAAGATCATCTTCTGGAGCGACTTTAATGTGAACTATAACGAGGAGGATTACAGGGTCTTCATTACTTCTCACAGGCTTCTTCTGTACAAGGAACACGGCGTGTTATTCAAGAAGGAGGAGATTATCACCGAAAACTGGGCGCAGATAAAGGGCCTTCAGTTCTCTGAGACGGGCCGCTTATCTAAGAAGGGTTTGCTTTCTTACTCTTCTAGTAAAGGAGAAACGATCTTGGAGGGACCCAGGGGTGGTATGCTGAGTCTTTTTAAGGCCATACAGAGGCAGACTCTGGAGCGTCCTAAGCCGGGGGATGGGGATCATCCTAACTAGTAACACATCCAGAAATCCGATAATTCGATAACAAATTATTTAATTTTGAAATATTTCTAAACATTACCAGGTGAACCGAGTGTCTGTGAGAGACATGAAGAGAACACAAGCCCAGCTCAAGGTTCTGGGAAAAAGACACACCTGGGAAATACTCATCCACATCTTGAAAGGCTCAAAGTACATCACCCAGATAGCCGAAGAAACAAAGATACCCTACACGACGGTCCAGCACAGAGTAACCGAGCTCCGATCCGCGGGATTAGTCATGATAACCAACGAAGTAGACCCCTCAACAGGTAGGGCGATAAAGATAGTGAAGCCAAGCCACTTCAAGATAATCCTCACCCCTCAAGACATGCTGGAGATGATGGAAGAGAGTAGAGGATCGCTCCTCAAACTCAGGTAGTGTACCTCTTCTCAGAAAGATACCTGTCCCGGTGATCAGGGAGAACCGTCACCACGTTCTTCGCTGGACCTAACTGTTTAGCCACCTTGAGGGCGAGAAACACGTTAGCGCCCGACGATATCCCGCAGAATAAGCCCTCCTCCTTGACTAGCCGGTCAGACATGGCCACCGCGTCCTCGTTACTCACCTTCTCGACCCGGTCAACGATCCCGCTGAGCAGCATCTCCTCGATGATGCCGCCACACACTTCGTCACCTGTCCCAGGCACACGAGTATAACCCTCGCTGAGAGGATACCGGGCTGAGGCAGGCTCCGCGCCCACGATCAAGACATCTGGCAGCCGCTCTCTCAAAGTCTTGGCTACGCCGTATAGGGTGCCGCCTACACCTATGGAGGCCACGAAGGCGTCTACTTTACCGTCCAGCTGTTTGAGTATCTCCCTGCCAGTCTTAATGTGAGCCTTTGTGTTGGACGGGTTGCTGAACTGTCGGGCCCACCAGACCCTTGGGTTGCTCTGCTCCACCTCGAGGCATTTGACTCTGGTGCTGATCTCTACCTCTGCCCCTGCCACGCTCCCCTCGCTGCTTCCCTCCGTTGCTAGCTCGTGCACCTTGGCTCCGTAGCTCTCCATGATCTTGATGCGTTCACGGGTCATGCCTTCAGGCATGTATATCTCTACGTTGTATCCGAGCTGGGTTCCCACGAAGCTGAGGGCTGTGCCCGTGTTTCCGGTGCTGGCGTCGATGATGGTGTAGCCGGGTTTTAGGGCGCCGCTGGCCTCGGCGTCTCTTATCATCTCCAGGGCGATCCTGTCTTTCAGGCTGCCGCTGGGGTTGAGGTACTCGGCCTTGACGAATATGTTGGATACGCCTTTGGGGGCTACTCTGCCGAGTTTGATCAGGGGGGTGTTTCCGATGGCTTCGAGCACACTGTTGTAGTACATGGGATCAGTGAAGATATCCCTTTGAGCCTATTAAAGAGGTCACTGGGTCATGTGGGTTAGGATGAGGCTTTTCACGAGTGATGGCTTCATGGTTATGATCTTTATCCAGAACCTGAACCGGTCGACGGTGAGTTTGTCGTCTGCGGCTGCGATGAGTCTGAAGCCGTGGCTCTTGAGTTCTCCGAAGAGGTAGTGGTTTTGGGAGCCGGATTTGCGTTCGGTGTACTCTTTGAGGTGGCAGAGGATGACGAAGAGGGCTTTGCCTTTTATCTCTTTTTTTTCGGGGGAGATTATGTGGGTGATGTTGTTTGCGGGGTGGTAGTGGGGGTTTTCGAGGAGGAGGTATCTTAGTTTGTCTGCGAAGTCTGGGTTTAGGAGTATGTCTTCTGTTACTTGGTATAGGGGTAGTTGGATGGTTTTGTCTGCTGCTTCCATGGTGATTGTCCATTTTTGGGTGTGTTCGGTGATGGCTGTGGGCATGTTTGGGTGGGTTGTTGGTGGCTGGGTATTTGTGGTTTATAGAGTGTTGTTGGATTATCCTGTGTGTGTGTGGGTGGGGGGGAGGGGGGGTCCCATCACCGCCACCGC
>JBDRQD010000034.1:0-4170 GCA_043826455.1 Candidatus Bathyarchaeota archaeon | reverse complement strand
CAATAATTAGGTGTTGCTGGCTTGACGTCGTGCTTCTATACAAGCAAATAAGCCACCTCCCAGCCAGGTTCAACCAGAGAACACCCCAGGAAACCCTCGACAATGGATCTCAGGCACCGTGAAACCCCTCTTCCACGCCTCCCGATGAATGGCACCCTCTAGCCCACCCATCCACCCCTGGCTAAACCCCTCACGCGAAGAAGGCCACGGATTGACGTAGCTCAGGCCGCCCAATGCCATAGGCGGCTATACAGACGGCATACGCCACCATCAACACCAGACCAACATGGATGCCCACGTTCTCCAGGCCCTGCCACGTAAGCCGCTGAAAACCCAGCCTGCACTTAGCCCGGCCGTTGAAGCTCTCAGCCGCCGCCCTGAGCCGCTTATAGACTACCCTCATCCACTCGGGGCCCTCCACATCGATACGGTCCTTCACCGAGAGCACATAGGGCGGGTTCACCCGGCCCTTCAGCTTTCTCCACGCGATGATGTGGCTGATCTTCAGCTCATCCAGGAGATCGAATATTGCCTGGGACTCCAGCTGGCTGTCCCCTGCTACGAGCTCTACTTCGATGGACTCGCCCAGCACCTTGAGGAGGAGCGCCTCCACGAGCTGCTTCTCGTTCACGTTGAGCGCTGCCTCCACGTGGCCCAGGGGGAATCCCTCGATGTCGTCGAGGAGGAGGCTCAGGTAGCCGAGGCTGAAGCCCTTCTTGCCGCGCCCCACCCGGGCGTCGGGGTCCCCGAAGCCTCGGCCTGTGTCGTGGGGGTCTCTGCTGCTCCAGGCGGGTAGGTCTGTTCCGTCGATGCAGGTGGCCTGTACTAGGCCCGCGGCTGCCAGAGGCTGGCTCTCCCTGAGCTTGAGGGCCTCGTGTCTTAGCCAGGCTTCGATGATGCGGAAGCCTTCGGCTCCTACTCGTTTCTTCATCTGGGTGAAGTGGGCCTCGCAGGGCGCCTTTTTGCCGTAGCCGCAGGCCTGTCTTAGGTATGGTTCTCGTCTCAGCCTCTTTGAGAGGTCTTTGATGTAGGGTATCTGGAGGAGTTGTCTCAGCATGAGGGCTCGAAGATCCCATGTGGGGTTGTACTCTACGGGTCTCCCCGGGCCGTCCGTGTGGAGGCCGGTCCAGAGGATGGGTTGGATCGGTGTTAAATCTAGGTTTTTGAATAATAGTTTGGGGGAACCGATCAGCTTTTCTCCCATCAAGAACTAGAGGGTCGGGCCCCCAATTAACTCCAGCGAATTATTGAATTGGCCCGCGCGCATTAAAATGGGAGGTCTCCACGGAGGCTATCTGATGAGCATCAGTTATCCAGGTGAACCCCAAGGACACGACTCAGGTGTGCTCTGGGTGCGGTGAAACCGTGCCTAAAGACCTTTCCCAGAGAATCCACGCTTGCCCACACTGTGGACTGTGTTGGGTACTGACCATAGCGTGGCGCTCAACATCCTCGCAGGAGGACGGGAGATAGGGCGGGGACCGCCCGAATCTAGGCCTGTGGAGGAGAAGACCACTACACCATCGTCAGAGATGGTGCAAGCCTATCCAGTGAATCAGGAAGCCTCTCTACTTGAAGGGTGGTAGTTCACCCTATACGTTGAAAAGGTTAAAGAAGACTGTGGCGATGATGATGAGAAGCACGGAGTGTATGAGGCCGGTTAAGATTCTTCCGTTACTCATTTTCCCGGCGATGATTCCACCGAAAAACCCGTTCATCAAGGCTGCCCAGAATAGGATAGCCTTGTAGTAATCAATGGCGAGGAGGTTGCCTAGGAAGCTCGGTTGAGCGGTATATTGGTCAGCGGAAGCTGTTGAGAGAGGCATCATAAATTTGGTGAGTATCACCCATGATATGCCTATGAAGATGAAGGTGCCGAGGTATACGATAAAGGTGTAGGGCTTGAGGAGTATGTTTCTTTCCTCTTTGTAGTTGACCAGGTGGGTGAATAGCTCTACGCTTGTATCTAGGACGTCGATGATCTTTCCCCCGCTCTCATAGGCCTCGACGAGTATCTTGCACATACGTTTGGCTGATGGCTGGACTAGGGTTTGTCCAAGCCAAGTCATTGATGCCTCAAAGTCTGTGGTGAGGTTGTGTTTTATTAAGGCCGCTGAGAGCGGCTTTGAGATTGGCCCATATTCTCTCTGGGAGGCGTCCTCCAGTGCCTTGATGAGGGGGACGCCGGA
Organism: Candidatus Bathyarchaeota archaeon; assembly: GCA_043826455.1. GTDB lineage: Archaea > Thermoproteota > Bathyarchaeia > TCS64 > TCS64 > RBG-16-57-9. The sequence continues at coordinate 1,981 of JBDRQD010000034.1, read as the reverse complement.
TCGGACGGCTTCTGTAATGTCTCTTAGGAGCTTTGGGATGGTGATGTCTACTGATTGCTTCCACTGGTTGTTGTTGTACTCAACTATTGCCGGTAGGGTGATTACTACGAGGATTATTAGTGTAATAACGTTGTTTACTTCTTGTTCTAGAGGCACAATGTATTTGAAAGATACAGAGAATACGTTTCTAATACTGAATATGGTGATGAGAATTATCGCTGCAAGGATTGAGGCTCCCCAGCTTATGTATTTTAATTTTTTTTCGACGTACATTACTCCTCCCCCTTTACCATTGTGTCGAGTAGGATGATGAGGTTAAGCGAGAATACGGGTATGCCGAAGAACACCATCAGGTTGAGTTGTAGGATGGTTGAGATGCCGAAGGGGGCTCCACCGAGGGCGGAGAGGATCGTGAGCATTAGAATGAGAAGTATGGGGGTTACAACGATCAAGGTGACGTACAGCTCCCCCATGTATACGAGAGCCCCCTTGGTTTTCTCCAGTTTCTCTCTCTTTTTCTGAAGCTGCTTCTGCACCTCGAAGGATAGCAGACTCTTCAAGTCACCGCTAGTCTGTAACGTTGTGGCGATGCTCTCGAAGAGCATTGAGAGGGCCTCGGAGGGGCTTCTAAACGAGATGTCCATGAGCGCTGAGGTGACATCATATCCCAAGAGCTTTGCGTCAATTATGAATTTTTTTGCAAGCTGATTCAGAGTTGGGTTTTCCTCTATCTGGGAGACTCGCTCCATGATCTGTTCCAGGGAGACTCCGCCGGCCGCTAGGACCGTCATGTAGCTGAGGGTGTAGACGAGGCTGTCTTCCACCTTCTCCCGCAACTCGTTTCTTTGGTGTAGAGGGTAGTAAAGGAGGACAAAGGAGGCTAAACAGGAGGAGGCGACTGAGAGGGCGAGGACGGCTGTAACCACCCTAACGTTAATGACTTGAAGTGTAAGATGGTGGAAGGCAAAACCCAATATGGCTGTGACTAGGAAAGCCAGAGCGGCTAGAAGCTTTATCTTTCGCACATAGTCATCGTAGGGCGTAGTGATGCCGCTTTCAGCGAATATCTCCTTGAACTCACGAACCGCCAGCGCTCTCACCCTGGAAACCTGATACTGCTTTCCCGTACACCTCGTCAGGGTTTACATGATACGACCTGACGACCTCTGCGACTGAATTGTAGCTATTTATCTCCTCTCTAACCATCCAATTCAGTATGGCCTCCCTGCGAACCATCTCTTCTCTCAGTTTTTCTACAGGAATATAATTGATCTCGGATATTCTCTGGAACAGGTCATCAACACCACTGGAAGGCGGGACATACTTGAAGGTGTCACTCTCAGCGCTCCACAGGAACTTGGGGTCCAGCCTAGCCTCTTCTCCTTTAGTTTCCTCCCTTATCTCCACGATCTTGTCGATTCGACGGGCAACCGTTTCACCTATCTTTACTCTTCGTATCTGGACCATGATATTCATGAGAGGAATCATCATCTCAGGTATGTTCATGGGTCGTGTCTCAAGTCGTTTGATAGCTGATTCAACGTTGTCGGCGTGGAGGGTGCAGAGGCCTCCGTGACCCACAGCGATGCTCTGAAAGAGGGTGTAGGCTTCCTCCCCCCTGATCTCGCCTACGATGATGTAGTCCGGTCTTTGCCTTAGAGCCGACCTTAAGAGGTCATACAGGTTGACCTCCTGTACACCGGGCAGGAAGCTTGGGCGGGTCACCATGGGGATCCAGTTCTCATGGAGCCTGAGTTCTCTTACCTCCTCAATGGACACTACCTTCATCTCAGGCTGGATGAACATGCAAATAGCGTTGAGGAGCGCAGTCTTCCCTGAGGCTGTAGCCCCGGATACCATGATGCTTCTCAGGTTCTCCACGAGAATCCAGAGGTATGCGGCGATCTGGGGCGTCAGGGTCCCTAAGGCAATCAGGTCTATGATGGTGTAAGGGTTTGGCCTAAACTTTCTTATGGTAAAG
>JBDRQD010000033.1:0-2686 GCA_043826455.1 Candidatus Bathyarchaeota archaeon | reverse complement strand
CGAATGTGGGAAAAGTACAGTGGATTCATTCTTAGCAGAAGAGAAGCTGAAGCTGCATGGGGGCGAGACTACTTTATAGGCTTTGAGTTCCTTGCTCAAGAGATGCTGAAGATCAAGACGAGAAAGGATGCGAGCTTCCAGGATAAGCTGAAGACCTATCGAAGGACTTGGAAACCCTGAGTACGCACACAGACACTCATTACCTTTTCTCCACAACCTAATCCTCGCCTCAAACTCACATGTGAAAAACATTGGTTGAAGACAGCATATTTAAAATCCCTATGTACCTTGTCGCAGCCGATTTGAGTTTAAAAAAGGGTTCCCGGCGAGGCACCCTAAAAGAGGATTTACACCACGATGACCGGACAGGTGGCCTCAGCTATCACCCTGCTGGAAACTGAGCCCAGAAGCCACGCCCTGGCACCGCCCACGCCTCTGCTGCCCAGGGCGATGCAGCCGTAGTTCTCGTCCTCAGCGATCCTCAGGATGGTCTTAGGCACGTTGGGGTTCCGCTCCATCCTCAGATCAAATTTGATCTTCCTCTTCTTCAGAAGAGGCTCCACGTCATCCAGTATCCTCATGCTGCCCCTGTCGCCTATGCTGATCTTCTCCGTCTTCTCCACCACAGGCTCGTATTTCTCCTCCAAGGGGTCCCAATAGACGTTGAGCACCGTCACCGAGCCCTTGAACCTCTCAGCGATGTCAGCCGCCGCAGCGACAGCGTCCTTAGACTCCTTTGATCCATCGTAGGCCACAAGAACCTTCAACCCTTCCTTCATTTATCGACACCTGAAGATGAGTTAAACCAAACGGATATAACACTATTGAGAATACGCATGAATCTAGCTGCTTTTCCCCATAATCTTATCCTAACCTCAAACTCATCCTTAACCGTGAAATCGAATGGTTGAACTAGTCTTACTCCAAACGGTGTCCTACATCGCCGCCGCAACTAGCGTATGCCTGGCAGCGCTCTACTACGCGCTTAACCTGAGAGAGGCAAACAGGAACAGGCGCATGACCCTGACCACCAGCCTCATGCAGTCCTTCATCTCAGAGGAGGGCGTCAAGCGGTTCATGGACCTGGCTAACATGCAGTGGACGGACTTCGACGACTTCTACGCGAAGTACGACTCGACGGTGAACCCTGAGAACGCCGCCAAGAGAGTTTCTTACTGGAACACCTGTGAGGTGCTGGGTTACCAGTACAGGGAGGGCATCATAGACATAGGCACCCTCAACGCCGCCTGCACGCAGCTGATCACCACAATATGGGCCAAGTTCAAGCCCGTAATAGACGAGTACAGGAAGTTCGATTACTCCAAGAACACATACGAGAACTGGGAGTACCTGGCGAACGAGATGAATAAGACGACCCTTGAGAGGGATCCGTCCTATCGGGGCCCCCAGCGTGGGCTAGGTGAAGATGCGTGGGAGAAGACGTTTAAAAAATAGGTTAAGCACATGAATCCCCCGGAACGCGGTGAGCCTACGTTGAAAGGTTATTTATTGGGCGCAAGGAGAAGCAATAAGGTGGAGGTACTCTGAATGCTGTACGAGTGGAGGATATACACGGCGGTCCCCGGGAGGATGGACGCCCTCAACGACCGCTTCGACAAGATCACCCTACGGATGTTCAAGAAGCACGGCATCAAGGTCATCGGGTTCTGGGAGACCGTAATCGGCACAAGCAACACGTTGTACTATATGCTGGCCTACGAGGACATGGCGCACAGGGAGAAGGCCTGGAACGCCTTCGCCTCGGACTCCGAGTGGCTTGAGGCGAAGAAGATGACGGAGGACCGGGCAGGTGGGCCCCTCGTGGAGAGGGTGGAGAACATGTTGATGAAGCCCACACGGTACTCGCCGCTTAAATAACATCCATGCCTGTGTGTGCAGGCGTCTATTGGTTTTTCTCCATAGCCTTATCCTCACCTCAGGCTAATCCTCAACCAAGTGAAATATTATTATCGTGATGTGACTTGTTGCGCACGCAATAAAGGAACCAAGCCAAGCGTGCACATTACCCTCACTTATCGCGGGCGCTTACTCGACTCTTAAAGCCAATGATTCGATGGAAATGATTTTCTTTTGATATAAACTATTTAATATCGTCTAGGAGCCCATGCATTTATTGTACATTAATAGTAACATAAATTATATCTCCGCTTGGACCCACCGTAATACGGGCGCACGATATGGTAATGATCGTAGCCGTCCACAAATGGAAGGCTGAGGCCGAGATCACCATCACCAAAGAGATGATCGGTGGATTCACTACACTGCTTGAGAACAAGCAGCCAGCTGGAATAAAGCTGCACTCGACACACATGAGAGGCGACCACGGCGCGTTCTGCCTCTGGGAGGCCCCCAGCGTAGCTGATCTCGAGAACTTCTTCAAGAAGTTCGGTCCCACCCTCTACAAGGCGACTGAGTTTGTTCCAGTCTTACAGGCTTTCCCGGCGACCGTCGAGTACGAGCTCTCGCTGCTGAAGATGATCACCCAACTGGCATCAAAGTAAAAAAAACATCCCCTCTTTTTTCATTTAATTCGCGCATGAGAACCTCCTCTCCATAACCAATTCCTCGCCTCATGATAATGCTCAAAATGATTGAGTTGCATGTGTGTATATAGAAAGTTATTTATTTTTACAGGTAAAAAAAAGGGTGTTCTTATGTTGTGGGT
>JBDRQD010000032.1:0-15174 GCA_043826455.1 Candidatus Bathyarchaeota archaeon | reverse complement strand
ATCTATTATAATATCCTTCAATGGTTTTCTTACTTCTTTAATGGTCGAATACATCAAAGCAAAAAAATTATTATTAATTTCTTCATCTTTAAGATTTCTAATAATATCTTCTTCAGATATATCTAAATTTACATTATTTTTTAAATGATTTACAAACTTAAACTGATCTGATTCATCTAAAGTATTATTTATAGTATATACTGCATCAAATTCATACTCATCTAATTTTTTCCAAGGCAAATTACTAAATCTATCAACTACCAGTAAATCTACTAGAATATCTTTCGAAGATAAATAATGATAAAAGTCAATAATATTTTTAAGATGAATGGTTTGATTATCAGCAATTAATAAAATTCTTAAAGCATTTTCTTTATCTCCAAACAGTTCAATCCTTTTTAAATAATTAATATTTAATTCTTCTATAAAACCTTCAATTGATTTTCTATCTATTTGATATCCTTGTGGTTCTATAAAAATAACAGGATTACCTTCTTTATACCATTCGTAAGCTATTCTCTTAGCAACTACAGTTTTTCCCGATCCCGCTGTACCTAATAATATAATTTTTATATTCTCTGTAGCATTAAATTTAGTAGATCTATTTAGTATAAAAAATCTAGAATTTAACTGATAATTTGGTACATTTTTACTTTTATAACTATGAGTCAATACTTTCCGTTCGATATCCCAATTTTTAACATATGGATAAAAAGAATCATCTTTACCTTCAAAAAAATATTTTGGATTATCCACTATTGGTTCTAATAATTCACTATGTAAATATTTAATCTGATATCTTGTATTAATTTGAGTTTGTTTGCTGATAGTTAATCCTCTATTTTTTAAAATAATAGTTTTGTCTTCCATAATATAACTTATTGGTTTATTAGTGAATACTTGTTCTAATTCCTTTACAAATTGATCGACTGTTCCTTCTACCCATTCTATATTATATTTTTCAAATTTCTTTAATATATCACTCGATGGCTGTTTCGGAATAATTGCATAACCTTTCCATGGAATTTTTTTTAAAGAATATTGTAAATCTGCTAATAAATCTAATACTAAATTATCATTAAAGGAATATCCTAGATATATCATATTTCCAGATATAGCCAAGTCTTTAAATAATTTATAAAAATAATAAATTCTTGATATTGAATGTCTTCTATCACTTCTAGTTAATATCATATGGCCCTCTTCAGGATATTCTTTATTTACATCTCCAAAAAGTTTAAAACAATATAATTTATCTTCTCTTCTAATATCTATCCTATCATTTTCACTTATTACACAAGATACATCCCGTTTCCCATCATTACTTGTTAAAATCCTATCAGGTATTAGATCATAATTTGTTGTTAATATAGCCTTCCACGGGATCGAAAATAAATATTTTTGATTTTCATTTGGAGTTAAATTAACTAAATATTTTTTAAGATATTTTTCAATTTCTTTTCTTCTATCTGAATCGATGCCTATTTTTTCTTCTAAATAATCAAATAAATCATTTGTATTAAAATCTCCAAACTTGACTTTTAACTCTTGAATAAGTCTATGCCCACCAGGACCACCAGCGTCCATCGAGAAACCAGCTCCAATAAATAGACTCGATGGCCTTGAACTAATTATTTCTATAAGTTCAGGCAATTCCACATGTAAATATGTTTTTTCTTTTTATTTTAATTATTTGGTATAAATGTCATATTGATTCACATGCACAGACCATCAGGATAAAATGGGTCCATAGCCACCCAATACAGTAACTGCTTTAAATGAAAAACCGCAGAAGCCATTGCTTGTCTAAACGAACAGCCATAAAAATAGAAGGATCTAAGATAGTATCGCTTTATCCTGGTCCACTCACGGACGAATCCAGGAAACACCCAATGTCTTGAGAAACCCATATGATATTCTAAATGATGCCCAAGATAACCCAATAAATAGGAAGCTATTCCTCGGTCTCCATATAATACCCGGATATCTACGATTGGAGCGCCATGAATCTCATTCCACTGCCTGGATAACCAACTCTGAGGGATGAAAGGCCCGCGCAAGCAGACTAGCCAAAGATGCTAGAGTGAAAAAAGGAGAGAGTTTGACGGGTCACTTCACCATTTCCATGGGTTCGAATCCCACTCTCTGTACTTTTTGATAAACTATTCACACTTTGTTTTTCGATTCGTGCCAGGAACGCAATTTGGCATCCCTACTTGGTTAGGCTGGTTTTAGCTCCATCAGTTTCCTGGCCACGTAGTCTCTGAACTCTGGGTCGCTGAAAAGTAGATCCATGCCCCGGTCTACCTCTCCCCGCACCTCTTGCTCCAGCTCAACGGTCTCCATGTCCAGAGGCAGGCTGCAACGGGAGCAGTACTTGGACCCCGATGGATTCATCTCCTTGCACCTTGGGCACCGCCTAGGGGCTAACCGACTCTCCTCTTCGCCGCTCGCCTTGTCCTCCATGCCGTAGAGCTTCAGTATGGCGCGCGCGCAAGATGGAGCTGGATGCAAGGAGGATCGATAACTGGCTAGGCCTCTTCGGCCTCAAACAGTATGGGAGAACTGGGGACGACGGGCTTCACGCGTCGGGGCACGCCTCAGGCACAGAGATCATAGAGATGATTAAGACAATAAACCCGAAGAAGATAGTGCCCATCCACACAGAGCACCCAGGCCACCTCACAAACTACTTCGAGAACGTCGTCAGAGTCGAACAAGGAGAGATGTTAAAGTTATGAGCCTGGAGGCGACCACGGCCAGTGTCCACGACAGCCGCGTGGACCTGTCTCTGCCCGGCGAGGTGGTTTACCGGGATAAGGGGTACTTCGATGTCAAGCCTCGTGGGTTTGATGCGACGATGCTTCGTGGTGTCAGGGGTCATCCGCTGTCATGATTAAAGGGTTTAAGGAGGTTAAGTAGTAGTAGAAGAAGCTCTGCCTTTCCGACCCCACACACCCACTCAACCTGCTTTTGTCGAGAACAGCCCCATAATGCCCAAACGAGACATGCTGGACTCATCGTTCCAAGATGCCCCTTATAAGAGACGTCTATACAATACTAAACAAGATGGAGCAAAATAAAAAACTAATCTTAGTCGCGACAGCGGTCGTTGTCCTAATAGGAGCATTCCTGGGGTACAGAACCTTCGGAAATGGAACACTGGTGGTGGAGATGACAGACCCCCCACGTGATTGGGGTCAAGCCACCAATGTCTACATAAAGTACAGTTCAGTCGATATCCATAGAGCCGACGCCGGAAACCAGACAGGATGGATCAAAGCAGTCGACAGCGAGGCATGGATGGACCTCACTGATACTCTTAACAGTTCAAAGACTCTAGGCACAAAGAGTCTGCAAGCGGGGAAATACAACCTCGTCAGATTTGAGATTATGGAAGCAGTAGTCACGATCAACGGTGCGAACTATACAGCTTCGGTAGCAAGCGGGAAACTCAATATAGCCATAATACAGGGAGGCGTAACCATCAACGCTGGACAGACAAGTAGCCTGCTCATAGATATAACTCCAAAAATCACTGGCTCAGAAACTCAAGGATACAGACTAACACCCGCTGCAAAAGCCCTTCCTAATTAAGTCCCCTTATTGTATAGTAAAGGATTTTGATTAACCTCTAGTTTTTGCTTACTCTCCCTCGGTTAGGTTTATAGATCACGCTAACCCAGTCATCATATGGACTCCTTTGACTCCTACCTCCTCAGGAAGCTGTACGTGAAAACATCCCGAAACGGCGACAGACTCGCCTCAGCAGAGAAACAATTAGACTGGGAACGGTTCAGACCCATCATCAAACCCATGTACACCAAAGACACCCACAGGGGAGGCAGACCCAACACCGACCCGGTGGTGATGATGAAGCTGCTGGTGCTACAAGCTTGGTACGGCCTCAGCGACCCAGAGCTGCAGAGGCAGGTGGCAGACAGGATCAGCGTCCAGCGGTTCTTCGGGTTCCCGGGGCAGCCGCTCGACTACAGCACCATCTAGCAGTTCAAGGAGCGCCTCGCCGCCGCGAAGACAGACAGCCTCCTGTAGGACTTGTACCTTCTCTCAGGAGGCTCCTGGCCTTCTCCTCTTCCACGGCACTAAAATACAGACCATGAGAGCAGAGCAACGAATATAGAGGAGGGTAATGGGATTGATGTAGTTATCTTATATAGTTATGAACGTTTTTATAAACATAAGGCTATGCTTGTGAGTTCTTGAAAAGACGCGAAAGAACTGAGCAAAAGAAAAGAGGCAGTTCAAGAATCACGATTTTAGCCGGGCTGATCACCGTATTCGCCCTCAGCGTCGTCTACACCATGGCTCTCGAGACCACCACCATGCAGACATCCAGCATGGCAGCGTCAAGCGACCGTAACCAGGAAATAAGATACAATGTCTATGGGCTTATTAACGTTGAAAGGTGGCGCGAGAACATACCCAAACTTCAGTACAGAGAAACGGGGATGGCTGAGAGGCACTCTCAGGCTGTGCTGGAAATAAATGAGATATTCCACAACAAGGATCTCCCGTACGATGCAGCGGAGACCATAATGTTGGCCAGCTACAACGGGGACTCGGTTGACCTGGTGGTTATTAATCTGCTGGTGAGTGGTCTTATGTCCAGTGAATCTGACAGGGAGCTGCTGTTGGGTGTCGGGTTTAACTCAGTGGATATCGGAGTCTCGTATGATGATTACCGGGTCTGCCTGGTGATCAACTACTATGAGCGAGGAGTAAAAGACTAGGCCATTAAAACATGGATCCTGTGTTCTGGTTACAATATGAATTATTGTCTCATTAAGTGAAGATACAAGTTGTTTTATGTGAAGCCTAGAAAGGTCTCGTACAGGCTCATGACCATGTTCTCGTGCACTCTCTTCGCGGTTTTCCTGTTTCCGGGGGTAAGGAAGTTTCTTATTCTCCTCTTGAAGTCAACTGTCTCTCCGACGTACTTGATGGTGTCGTTGAGGGTGACTAGGTAGCATCCGCCTCCACTTGGATAAGGGCTGCTGAAGGTGAGCTTTTTTCCTTCTTTTTCGTAATCGAAGGACCCGTGTTGAAATTTAATGGGTGATAGGTCGTCGATTGAAATTTCACAGCTATTTTTCGGTCTCATTAAGGAGCCGATTGTCCAACAGCGTGGTCAGTTTAAAGGCTTTATAGAGAAGGCTATACAAGTTAAAAAGCATGTGTAATTTGACTGATTACACTTGATCTATTTTACATACATTGCACAACCTGCAACCGCACTAAAAAAAATTAGGGTTTGTAGTAGCCAAAGCCAGTTGGTGACGGCGGGTTGTATAGGACTCCATGCTCACCTAGAGAGGGATCATTGGAAACTTGGAATATTATAGCGAATGAGCCCCAAATGACTTCACCCATCTCTGTACCATCTGATAGATACCAGTAGCCTGAATCAACGCATGCGTCAGCTGGGGCAGCAACTATCTTACAGAAGTAGTTCCAGTTGGTGCCGTCTTCATTCTCGCCCCACATGTGGTTAGTCAACCAAGCGCCGGAGCCTATGTAGCTCAGGAACCCATAATACCTGTCTAGGCTACCATCGCCGTCTCTATCCATGTTGCTAAGCCAGGCGTCGTTCCACTTCATCATAAGCGGTATATCCCTATATGGCCAGGCCCAGTGACTAGCGGCGCCAGGGTTAGCTTCTAGGTAGGCTTCATCGTCACCTTCGTAAGGCGGGAACCCCGCTCCACCTGAGTATGCGTTGAAATAGCTTCCTTTGAAGAGGTGCCCCTGGTAGTTGTACCCATAGGGGTCAAAGCCGGTGGGTATAGGCTGCCCAGCCAAGTAGTGGCCTGTACTGTAGAGTATCTCGCCTTCAGTGATGGTGTTGTAGCTTTTCTTGGGAGCGGCGTTGACGATAGGTAAAGCCAGTAAAGTCAGAGCCAGTAGGACTAGAAGTGTTTTCTTGGTCTTCATGTAAACCATTCGAATCATGATCTATAACGTTTATTAATTTTTTCATATAAGCCTGGACGTAACATAACGATCACTGCAATTGTGGTGCAGGACTTACAATAACCTTTCAGCCTATCCTAATTACCTTGTTTTTCATCGTTAAGCGAACTTACGGTTCAACTCGTATTATTTTGGTACTGAAAAGTCATGTTTGATCCGGTTTACATATTTTGCATGGCTGCCAGATGTAGCGCTCTGATTGGCTTTCGTAGAACACATGGGCCTCCTCAAGGGTCTTGAAGCTGAACCAGCCGCCGGAGCCCCTCATGGCGCCTAGGCCCTTAGCCCTGGACTCATGGGGCCTGCAGAAGAGGCAGCCCTCTCGGTGGAGCTTCCATATCCGTGTGGGGGTGTCGGCGTTAAGCCAGAACATCGTACACGGATATTGTCTCGGGTAGGTTAATTATGCTTTATGAACGACTGGTCTAATTCCAGTGTAGGCTCAATTATCCAAGGGGCGGTAAACGTGTTTTGAGGATACTTCCAAGAATACGTCACACCTTAAAAGTTTAAATTAATATTACTCTAATGGAGATGAGCCTAGCTTGGTTAAACCACTACCTAGAGTACCGGGGGTTCAGGGCCTGGACGAGATGCTGTGCGGCGGGTTCCCAGCCATGAGCATCGTCCTTGTGTGTGGTGGCCCCGGGTCAGGCAAGACCATCCTCTCCCTCCAGTACATGGACGCAGCCCTATGAAGAGGCGAGCCGTGCGTCTACGTGAGCCTCGAGGAGCCCATGCATAAGAAAAAGGCTTATGCGAGAGCCTTCGGTTGGGACCTGGAGGCTGCTGAGAAAGATGGGCTCCTAGCTATTCTGGACTACCAGTTTGTCCCCCGAGGCAGCGCCGTCGAGCTCGTTGAGAGGGCCAGCGGGGAGCTCAGCTTCACCATAGAGAGCCAGATAGCCGAGGCCGCCCATAGAGTCAAGGCCAGGCACATCGTCCTTGATCCGCTTACCAGCATTCTGGTTCATGAGAATAACTCGCAGAGGAAGCGGTACACGGTGCACACGCTCTACGAGTCCATACGGGGCTTGGGCTGCTCGGCCCTGATCACGTCTGAGGACCTGCCCAGAGACGACGCCGTCTACTCTGAGAGCTTCCTCTCGGACGGAGTCATATGCATGCAGAGGGATCTGCTGGGATTTCAGCTCGTCAAGACTCTTAGGATCGATAAGATGCGCGGGATAGGCTACGACGAGGAGCCGAGGCGGTACGTGGTCACGGGGGGAGGCCTCAACGTGCTGTGCTCTGAGCCGGCCATGTTGTAGCGGCTCACCTATTTCATGTGATTGAATGGGTTTGGAGACGCTGTTTGCCGAGGTTCTCGACGATGTCCTCGTAGGTCTTCAGGGCCTTGACGCCCTCCTCGGTCATCCTGTAGGCGTACCTGGAGGCTGATACATTCTTCTTCTCAAGGTACCCCTTGTGCACGAGGTCGTCTATCAGCTGCTTCCCCGGCATCCACTGGATCGCAGTCCTGTTCAGAATCTTGTTCATCACGGACTCGCCATCGTATACGACCCTCAGAACATCATAGTACCTGTCCAGCGTGGAGCGGGTCCCAGTCAGGTAGCATACTTGTCCTCCCTTCGCCTGTTCGTCGCCCAGCACACGGTGCAGGGCGTCGGAGATCTCCCCCGCGAAGGCCTCGGCGGCCTCGGCTTCTTCACTGGTGAAGCGCCCAAGCGTCTTGCTCTCGAAGTTGATGGTTCCCAGGGCCTCTCCCTCATGGATCAACGGTACGCACAGCTCGGACAGCATGGTGAAGCTGTCGCCGCCGTCCCCCGGGAAGTAGTCGGGGTCCTCCCGCGTATCGTTCACAAGCTGGGTCTGCCCGGTCCTGACGGCTCGGCCGTTTATGCTGGGCTGGTCCAGGCTCAGGTCCATGATCACCCGCCTGCCGATGGTGCTCACAGACTTCAGGATGTTGCCCTCGACGACTGCAAGGGCGACCTTGTCGGTGGGTATGATGGAGTGCAGTATGGCCGTGGAGAACATGGCCACGTCCTCTACTGTGTGGAACTGGTTCAGCGTGTCTCGTGTGAACCGTAGCTTGGCTTCAGTATCACCACTCACGCGTGGATTTTCTGGAGTCATGTTATCTCTCCATGTAATGTTTTGTTAATAAGGATTAGTAAACTCGAATCGCTCCAACTGACGGCTTGTAACAAGATGGGCTTGTCGACCGTTCGGTGCATGACGTTTAGGCGAAGAAGCTTGCATGTCTCCATGAGCCAGCACATCAGTGATGACCAAGAGTCAGCCACATGCAAACAGATAAAATGTGAACACATTAAATGAGCCACTTCTCCATCCTGTAAGCCATGCCCCAGAACATGTACTCGTACCTGCTGCTCGTCAAGAAGTGCCTCACCATCAGCGACCGCTCCATGGAACCCGCCCCCTCCCCACAGGAGTCCACCATGGCCCGGTACTTGTCCACGAGAGCCAAGTACTCTGGGGCCCTGTACCCCTCGATCCACTCAAGATAGTGCCTTGGAATCGCCTCGGCCCTCTCCGCCCACAGCTTCTCCCCTATCAGCCTGTAAGTCCACATGCAGGGCAGCAGCGCAGCCAGGTCCTCACCCACCGAGCCAGAGTACGCCACGTGCAGCATGTGACGCGTATACGCGTGGTTGGTGGGCGCCATCTCTATAGAGCCTATCTCCTCACCGGTCAGCCCAAGCTCCCAGAGATGGCCTGTGAGGATGTTCAGCTCGTAGCTCAGGCACCCGTTCATCAACCCCGCCAGGGTGTGCATATCCTCCGGGCTCCCGGCCTTGGACGCCGCCAGCCCCAGGCACCGTGAGAAGTCCAGGAGGTAGGCGTAGTCCTGCTTTATGTAGTAGAGGTACTTCTCGGGCGGCAGCGAGCCGTTCCCCAGCTCGGCCACGAAAGGGTGAGCCAGGATGGCGTCCCAGATATCCCTGGCATGGTACTTGAGTTCGTCGGAGAACCCCACAGCTAAAACAGCCTCCTGGCCAGCTCCACGGCCATCCCTGCCACCTTGGTCGCCGACTCGCCGAGGAGCACGATCATGGGCTCCTTCCCCCAGTCCCCCAGGTGGTACAGGGCATCGGGCACCCGCCCGGCCCTCCTGACGGCCTGCTCCGCACCCCAATAGGTGGTGCCGCCCTCCAAGGCTTTGACCTCAGGCGGCTCCTCCCTCCTGTCGTAGTGGGAGACCACCAGCCCCATCTCCCCAAGCGCCTTCACGGCCTCCTCAGAGTACCTCACATTCAACGCGGCCCTCACGGACGGGTCGAACCTCCTCACCGCCAGTATAGTTCTGGCCACGTGGCCAGAGGCACCGAACCAGGGACACCCCGAAGCCCTGACGCCTGCACCCCTCCTCGTTAATCTACCCTCCACGGCAGCCACGTCCTCCACCGTGGACGCGTGGGGCAGGGCCATGCCCACGTTCATCTGGCACTCGGCCACCAGCTCTCGCAGCCTTGGCTCCGCCTCGATGACCTTCACGGCCTCTCGGACATTCCCTAGGACTGTGATCTTTTCGGCCTCGTTCGTCAGCTCGGCCATGTGGTTCAGGGGGCCGTGGCCGCGCCCCAGCCTGAGCCCATGCAGGATGGCCGTGTTGACGTACATCTTAGCCCTCTCCACGGCGTCAGGTATCTCAGCTCCCTTTGCCAGTTCAGCAGCTATGGCGGCGCTCAGGCTGCACCCCGTGCCGTGGGTGTCCCCGGTCTGGTGCCTCTTAGCCTCCAGGAGCCTGAACCCGCCCCGGTGGTAGAGCACGTCCACGGCCTTGTCCTCGCTGAATATGTGGCCCCCCTTCACCAGCACCGCCTCGACGCCCGTCTCGTAGATGGCCTTGGCGGCCTCCACCCCGTCCTCGATGGTGGTCACCTTGATCCCTGTGATGGCCTCGGCCTCCAAGGCGTTGGGGGTAACCACCTTGGCGAGGGGCAGCAACCTAGTTACAAGTGTGTTCTTGGCCTCGGGGTCTAGGAGCTCGGCGCCGCTCTTGGCCACCATCACCGGGTCCACAACCACGGGGAACCCGTACTCAACTATCTTGTCGGAGACCAGCTCTATGACCTCCGATTTATGAAGCATCCCCGTCTTGGCCGCGTCCACTCCAATATCCCGGGCGACGGCGTCGATCTGGGCAGCGATAACCTCAAGGTCCACGTCCTGGACGGCCGTCACCTCCACCGTGTTCTGAGCCGTTACTGCTGTGATGGCTGACATCCCGTAGACGCCCAGGGCCGCGAAGGTCTTCAGGTCCGCCTGAATGCCCGCCCCGCCTCCGCTGTCGGAGCCGGCTATCGTCAGAACACACGCTATCTTGAGCATCAGTGCTCCGCCCTCATGTACTCCTTGAGGATCTTGATGGCGCAGTACTCCCCGCACATGCTGCAGCCCTTGTCCGCCATCTCACCCGGCGAGCGCTCCTCCTTCACCCTCCTCACCCTCGCCGGGTTGATCGAGAGATCTATCTGCCTCTGCCAGTCGAGCTCTGCCCGCGCCTTCGACATGTCGTTATCCCACACGATCGCCTTATCCCTCCTCCTGACGAGGTCGCCCACGTGGGCCGCGATCCTGGAGACGATCACGCCCTCCCTCACGTCCTCCACGTCTGGGAGGCCTATGTGCTCGGTCGGCGTCACGTAGCAGAGGTAGTCGGCCCCAGCCATGGCGGCCACGGCTCCTCCTATGGCTCCGACGATG
The DNA here is from genome assembly GCA_043826455.1 of Candidatus Bathyarchaeota archaeon. GTDB lineage: Archaea > Thermoproteota > Bathyarchaeia > TCS64 > TCS64 > RBG-16-57-9. The sequence continues at coordinate 4,488 of JBDRQD010000032.1, read as the reverse complement.
TGGTCGTAGCCCGGAGCGACATCGGTGACCAGCGGCCCGAGGACGTAGAAAGGCGCCCCCTTGCAGACCGCCTTCTCCAATTTGACGTTCGCATCGATCTGGTCGATGGGTACGTGGCCAGGACCTTCAACCATCGCCTGCACACCCGCAGCTCTCGCCCGATCGACGAGCTCTCCGATGATTATGAGTTCCTGGATCTGGGGGCCGTCCGTGGCGTCCTGTATGCAGCCCGGGCGAAGCCCGTCGCCGAGGCTCAGCGCCATATCGTACTTCTTCGCCAGCTCGAGGAGGTAGTCGTAGTTCCCATACAGTGGGTTCTCCTGGCCGTTGTGCATTATCCATGCGGCCAGGAAGGTGCCTCCCCTGCTCACGATGCCCGTGAGCCTCTTGCTCCTCTTTATCCTGTCCACGCTGACCTTGTTTATGCCACAGTGAACGGTTACGAAGTCCACGCCGTCCTTCGCGTTCCTCTCGATGACATTGAAGAGGTCATCCTCCGTCATGTCGACTATGGCGCCCCTCTTCTCCTGGGCATTGATGGCCGCCTGGTAGATGGGGACGGTTCCGATGGGGAGAGGCGTCGCCTTCATGATCTTCCGCCTATTGGCGTCGATGTCGCCGCCGGTGCTCAGATCCATCAAGGTGTCGGCGCCCGCCTCGTGGGCGGCCTTCGCCTTCAGCAGCTCCCTGTCGACGTCGCAGATATCCCTCGACGTGCCTATGTTGGCGTTCACCTTTATCCTCAATCCGTCACCTATGCCCATCGCTGGGATCTCGTGGTCGAGGTTACGGGTGATAACTATCCGCCCCTCAGCGACTCCGCGCATCACGTGCCCCGGGGTCAACCCCTCGGCCTTCGCGACGCTCTTCACCTCGTCTGTCAGCTTACCCTTCTTCGCATACTCCATCTGGGTCGTCATTTCAATCACTCCTTCCTTTCGTTGAACCTGAAAAACGGGGAGAAGATGGGTGGGTCATAGCCTGATCACCCTGTCCATCCTAGAGGCGAGCTCCTCCATCAGCGTCTTTTCCCTGGAGGACAGCCCCGTCCCGTAGTCCGCCTGCAGCTTCTCACCGTAGTAGCCGTTGGCCACGACCGTCTCAGCGGCCTCGAAGGCTCGCCAAAGGCGATCGATCTCGCCCCTCTGCAAGTAGATTGAGGCGTCGTTGACGAACAGGGCCTCTGTGGGTGACAGGGTGAACTCTCTCAGCATGGCTTCTGTGATCCTCTTGTTGTGGTCGGCCAGCCTAACCAGCTCGTCGCCGCTTCCAGCCGATAGCCTCGGGGTCTCGATGAGGCTCGACTTCAGGTGCCTGAGCCTGGGGTGCTCCTCCCCGGTGAGGAGCCCGCCCACCCTTAAGCCTGAAACTACCTTGGCTGGGGGCGCGAAGTCCAGCACAGTTACCAGCCCCCCCGCCTCCTCCAAGGCTTCATGTAGGAGCCTCCTGGTGAGGAGGGTCTTGCCCGTCCCCACGTCTCCGAGGATGATGGTCCTCATTCCCCTGAGCTCCTTAAAGGAGAGTTCCAATGAGTCCAAGTCTCCTCAACGCCTTCAGTACCACGTAGCCTAGAACCGCGCCGGGTACACTGCTGGCCGCAAAGGCCGCCCAGAAGAAGATCAGGGTCGTGCTTTGGCCGAGGGCTGGAGCCAGCAGGAGGGCGCTCAGGGTGGCGCCCACCGCCACCGTGCCCAGGGGCTCCATCAGCGCAACAAGGTCGGTCTTCTTGAGGTACCTGTGGGCTAGGCCCACAACCAGGGCGCCGGGTATGCCTCCTGGATAGGCATACAGTGTACCCAGCCCCAGGGCGTTCCTAACAGTGCCAGTCACCACGGCCATGGCGGCCGCGTACCATGGCCCCAGGAGTACGCCCGCCACAGCGTTCATCATGTGCTGCGCCGGGAAGCACTTGGTGGCCCCGAGTGGTATGTATAGGGGTGAGAGCACGACGGTGAGGGCCGACAGGACCGCAGATAGTGCTATCCTTCTGGCCGCACCGCCTCCCTCCGCGCTTTCAGGTTTCTTTTCTAGGCTGCTGGTGTGACTGTGTGGGGCCTCGTGTGTGTGCCCCCAGAATCCAATATTCCTTATCTTCACTTCTTTCCCTCCGCCAGTATTACCTGGATCAGGTTCAAAGGGTCGACGCACAGCGTCCTCTCAGCCGGGCTGCTGCCCAGCTCCCCTTCCGCTTATTTCCTCACAGTTCAGGGTTAAAAGATTTCCCGTCAACTGAATATTTCGTTCAAATGTTTAGTTACTTTGATTAATTGAGATGCTTGTTCTTCTAGAATCTCTCCAACTCAGTGAGTGTACAGGGTAACCAGCGACGAGAAGGAGGTACGGGAGGTCCTCGACGCCATGGGGGATAAGCCCGAGGAAGCAAAAAGCGTCATAGCGGAGCTCACAAGGAAGAACCAAGACCTCTTTGGGTTCGAATCCCACTCTCCGCACGTTAGCATATCCCTCCGCATTTTTCAGGGCTACTTGCGTTTCCTGAAAACCTTGGCTTCACCCACGTCGCAGACGTACTCGAAGCCCGACTCCACCAGTTTGCAGATCTCATCGGTCGCGGTTGCTGCTTTGCTACGAAGTGAGCAAGAAGGACAAACCCAGTTAATTACGAATCCTTGTATTGTAACCTATACATCGGTAACATTAAATACATTCAATGTAATAAATTCACCTGTAACATTACATACATTAGCGTGAATTCTATGAAACAGAACAACAAGGTAAGCGTCAAAAAAAGAAATATCGCCCTTAACCTTGAGACATATAGACGCTTAGAAAGCCTTAAGGCCAATTTGATTAAAGAGAGATTAAATCCCAACTTGACATACAATGACGTAATAAATATTCTCTTAGACAATGGGGGGTGGTGAGAATACCCTTTCGATACAATCGAACATCGGAACGAGAAGACGATAAAAATAGGGATAGTATATTTAATGAATCGTTAGTAACCTTGAATTCAAATGGAGGTGTAATGAAAATACTAGGCGGGAAAAAAATTTTTACTTATACCCTAGAAGAACTTTTGGGTCCCTTAAATGACGTTGAGAAGAAGTATGCTCCAACTGAGCTCTACGTTTCGGGGTCTCTGCCAATCCCGTTGCCAGGGCCAAGGCTGTCAGTAATTGGATCACGAGATGCATCTATTGAAGGCCTAGAAGCAGTTGGCAAGATAGTAAAAACCCTTGTTAGAAATGAGGCGATAGTTGTCAGTGGGCTCGCTAAAGGAATTGATACTAAAGCACATAGAACAGCTATCGAGGAAGGCGGGTACACGATCGCGGTCCTCGGAACACCTTTAGACAATGTATACCCGCGAGAAAACTATAAACTTCAGGACGTCATCATGCGCCAGCACCTGGCTGTTTCTCAGTTCCCAAGCGGTCATCAGACTCGACCAAGGGATTTTGTGATTCGTAATCGAACAATGGCGTTAATATCAGATGCTTCCATCATTGTTGAGGCTGGTGACTCCAGCGGTTCTCTTCACCAAGGGTGGGAGGCTCTTAGACTCGGGAGGCCGTTATTCATATGGAATACTCTGATGAATGATCCTTCATTGAGCTGGCCGATGAAGATGCTTGAGTATGGGGCGATTGAACTAGGTGATCCTGAAGAAATATTCGAATATATACCAACTCATGAAGGAATACTCAATTTGGCTCTGTGAAACATGAGTATGCGGCTCTCTCAACTTCAGTTCGGTGCACTCTTATCTTATTGTCCACGAGGTGACTCTAACGAAATACTACACTCAAAAAACGTAATGCTAGCGCTTAAGGGTGATAGATTTGTAGGTAATCCTCCGATTCTGATGTCGCAATGGATCGCTCAAACAATACGAAATCAAGGAACTAATCTTCCATTTTTCTCATTTTTTCACCCAGATACCATTTTGATCCCTACTCCGAAGAGTTCACTTATGCAGCCGGGTACGTTGTGGGTTCCCGAGCGTATTGCCACCGCTTTAGTCAGCGTAGGCCTCGGAAAAGAGGTTGCTCCATGCCTTGTTCGGAGAAAACCAGTACCCAAGTCTGCATCAAGCCCGTCAAGTGAGAGGCCGACTCCAGCCGTTCACTATGATTCTTTGACTGTTCAGGGGCGCCTCTCCGAACCAAAAGATATCGTGTTGGTAGACGACATAGTAACGCGAGGTTCAACCCTTCTAGGTGCCGCGAATCGATTAGCAGAGATTTTTCCAGGAACCTGTATCCGTGCTTTCGCCGCAATGCGAACTATTAGTAATCCGGACGATTTTATCCAAGTGACTGATCCATGCATTGGAACGATTGAACTTCGGGCATCCGGGGACACACTTCGTAGACCATGATCAATTTGTTTCACTTCCTCTTCCGGTAGAGGAAATGGCCGATAATCTCGTTAACGAACTCAAAGCATCTTTACTTTACTACTAAGACAGGTGTCTTAGACTCGTTTACAACCTGGTGGCTCACGCTTCCCAACACAAGCTCCGCT
>JBDRQD010000031.1:0-48702 GCA_043826455.1 Candidatus Bathyarchaeota archaeon | reverse complement strand
CGATTGAAATAATAGCATCCTTATTTTTATCATAAGTGTCCTTTGCCCTAACCGGCTTTTTTATATCATCATGGAACCAATAATAGGGTCTTGTTATGGCTCCCACATTTTCATTTTCATCGAAAATCTTGTTGACTTTCTCCAAGGTACCCTTTGCAAGGATATCATCTTGTCCCATTAGAAACAGTATCTCACTAGAATTAGACCATTTGTTTATGCATCTTTCCAGATTTTTGGGATATCCAACATTCTTTTTAAATATATAGTACTTGATTCTAGGATCATCTATTTTTTTTACATTTTCAAATGTATTGTCGGTGGAATTATCATCGGTTATAATAATTTCAAAATCTTCAAAACTTTGATTTAGGATGCTTTCCATTGTCTCTTTTATTATCTCCCCTGCATTATAAACAGGCATACATATAACCATCTTTACCATTTTTTTCCCGTGAAATAACTTATATAAACAATAAAACTACATTATTTCAAGAATTTATTTTAATTTTATTAAATACAAGGTACGTGTTTAGCTCGTCAGAAAGAAGGCCGAATCAGCCTTCTTTTTATCCAGAACAATGCGACTATCCGAAAAGAAGGCGGAAATCCGCCCCATTTCAAAAGCAGTTAAACACATACCCACATACTAATGGGGAGTGAAAGGACCGTTTTAATGTTATTCTTATTCCATTTTTTCTCTTTCATATACGCGACCTAAAGTAGGTGATTCCTACCATAAACCTCAAAAAGTACATTCCAAGGGTTTTAATGGGATGACTCGGAAGTTTCTTCCACTTCCCATTTTCAATAAAAACACCAAATAATCTATACCAGATTCCAAATTGTTTTTTTATTAGTGGGTCATCTTTGCCCCATTTTTGAATATATTTGTTAAAAGTTTTGGAATAGCGCCTCTTTTTCTCTAGATATCTCTTAAGGTTGAATCCTTCTTCGTTATGATATAAAATAGCGGTTGTTATCTCAACTTTGCCAACTTCTTTAACTCGTCTACTAAAATCCCAATCATCTGGCCCAAAATCCAATTTTTCGTCAAATCCACCAATTTCCAAATATTTATCTCTTCTAACGAATCTAGCAGCATCAATACAAGTTGCGTTATAGAAGCTTCTTTCAAAATCTCTTATATCTATCCAAAAACCATTGCCAATAATTTTTTCCGGAATATATAAAGCAACATAATCTTTACTTTCACATTTATCAACGCACTCTATAATAACATTTTTAGATAATATCATATCTGCATCAGGATAAAAAACATATTCACCCTTCGCTTTTTGAACACCAAAATTTAACTGTGTAGATCTTTGTGGACCTTTAGTGTAAACTTTATCAGTGAATTTTTTAGCTATCTCAATTGTCTTGTCAGGTGAATAGTTATCCACCACAATTATCTCTATTTTCCCCTCAGGATATGTTTGATTTCTTATGGACTGGAGACAATTAGCTATATTGTTTTCTTCATTTTTTGTAGTTACAACTACTGAAACCAAAGGAAACCCTCTCAACCTTCACGTCCCCTTTTCGAATTTCTTATACCATTCTACTGTCTTTGCTAATCCTTCATCTATGCCTACTTTTGGTTCATAATCAAGTAATTTCGCTGCCTTGGAAATATCAGCTTGGCATTTCCAAACTTCACCGAGACGATTTTCTGTTATTATTATCTTACTCTCACTTTGAAGTAATTCTCTTATTTTATTAGCAACATAAGTTAACTTCACAGCCTTTCCATAAGCTATATTAAAAGTTTCTGCCTTAATATTATCAAATCTTTTAATTATTTTCATAACGCCATTAATAGCATCATCTATGTAAGTGAAATCTAGGACTTTATTCTCACCATAAATTATTAAATTTTCATTTTTAATGGCTTGTCTTATCCATAACGGAATTACTCTGTCACTGCCGTCGTACATACCATAAATATTTGTAAATCTAATAATTGCAAAATCTATTTCATACGCTTTTCTATACGCATGGATCAATGCTTCGGCACTAATCTTAGAAGCAGAGTAAGGACTTTCGCAGTTTTCAATTTTTACTTTATCTTCTGCCATTAAATTTTCATCAATTGAATTTCCATAAATTTCCCTCGAAGATGAAAAGATAATTTTATTTACTTTGTTCTTTCTTGCAAATTCCAAAACATTAAAAGTGGTGACCATATTCTCCAGCGCCAGCTCTGGTTTTTGGACAAGTTCATAAACCCTTGCGTTCGCAGCTAAATGGATTATGAAATCGATATCATCGGGTAATTTTATTGAATCACTTTGTTTCAATAAATCTATTTTACTTGTTCTTTTGTTCAGAGATTTATTCCATTTATTTTGTTTCCTATCTATGCCTATTACGTCATGATCTAATTGAAGAAGTTTCTCAAATAATCTCGTACCTATCATACCAGAGGATCCCGTCAACATAATTTTCATATTTAGTCTACCTTTACCCTACAACTGATTTTTATTTTATATGACTCCGTTGCTTAACCACGTCTATGTCGCCTAATCGTTGCGCGCGGGCGGATTCAATAATGGGGTGTTGGTGGTCTTGTGATGTGGTTCAGCATAGTAGTGCGGGCTACCGCACGGCCGCGCGCGCGATGTCCACGAGGAAGAGGGATTGGTATCCGAGGCTGAAGCCCTTCTTGCCCTGGCCCACACGGGTATCCGGGTCGCCGAGGTCCCGGCCGGTGTCGTGGGGGTCCCGGCTGCTCCAGGCGGGTATGTCGGTGCCGTCCATGCATGCGGCCTGGATGAGGCCGACGGCGGTCAGGGGCTGGCTTCTTCTGAGCTTGAGGGCCTCGTGTCGTGTCCAAGCCTCTATGATGCGGAAGCCCTCAGCTCCGATGCGTTCCTTCATCTGGGTGAAGTGGGGCTCGCATGGCGCTTTTTTGCCGTATCCGCAGGCTTTTCTGAGGTAGGTGTCTCTTCTCAGCCATTTTGAGAGGTCTTTGATGTATGGGATCTGGAGGAGCTGTCGTAGCATGAGGGCTCTTAGGTCGCATATTGGGTTGTATTGGATTGGTCTTCCTGGGCCTTCGGTGTGTAGGCCCGTCCAGAGGATTGGTTGGATCGGTGCTAGAATCCAGGTTTTTGATTAATAGTTTGGGGGAACAGATCTTTGTTTTCCTCATAAAAAAGCAGAAGACACGGGCCCCCAGTAAACCCAGTAAATTATTGAATCGGCCCGCGCGCAATGGGAATGCTTAAAGTCAACGAAATTTCTTCTAGGTTATTGCCCTCTGAAAAAAGGAGGACTACAACATCCCTGATATCGGTTGTCAATGTCTCCTTCATCATAGATTCACTTAAAGTCCTTTATATGGCCTAGAACCTTACGAGCCCCACGAAAACTAAACCTAAGATCTTCAAACGATCGTATAGAAAGCAATTTCCTCAAAACATATTTTGGAGACCAGAATAACCTGTAAGTCTCATCACATAACCGTTTAACCTCTTCAGGCGACATACCACCGCTCTTCAAAACTGGTTCAGACATGTCCCAAAGCTCCCACTCACCAGGCGAAAACCTCAACCACCCATTCTCCAAAGCCATCTCATACAACCTGCTACCTGGATAAGGCATCAAAAGCGTGCTTTGCAACGTGTCAGCACAGCCACCATCCATCAACTTCTTCGTTAACTGATAAGTTTGTAACTCCTCCTGCCTTGACGCATTGGGATAGCCAAACATGATGGTAATATGAACCGTTAACCCAGACTCCTTCGCCTTTCTACAAGAATCAACAATCTCATCCACAGTCAAACCTTTATTCAACTCATCCAGGATCCTCTGGCTAGCTGACTCCAAACCGAAGAGCAGCATTCTGAAACCTGCTTTCCTCATCAACTGATAATCTTCTTGACTTAAGGCTCCAAACCTCATATTGCAACTAATACGAACTTTCTCATTGTAACCACGCTCGATCATCAGCTCACAAAATTTTCTTAGCCAAACCCCAACTGGAAACGTGCCCGTGTCATCAAAGATTTCCCTGGCTCCATATTTTTCTATTAATACTCCGATCTCGTTCACTAAAAGCTCAGGTTTTCTTACCCTAAAAACCGGATACAAGGTGGGCCACGAACAAAACGTGCATCCGCCGTTTCTCCTCCACCAGCAATCTCGCCCAACCATCGTATAAAATCCCGGAGTAGCTTTAAAATTACCATTTTTATATGCATAGAGACGCCACTTCGTTAACTCCCGATCTATAAAGGGAAGAATGTTAAGATCATGATTAAGCACGAAGTCTCCACTATTCATTATCTCTCCATCTTTTCTAAACCACACTCCAGGCTCAAGAACATCCGTCTTACCGCTCAAGTACTCTATCAAGTTTAATAGGAGAAAATCATAATCTCCACCAGTGAGAATATAATCAGTCTCACTGTTCTCCATGGATTCTCTCGGCAGAGCGGTAACATGATCCCCAACAAGAGCAACCCGGGTTTCTGGACTGACTTCCTTTACATCTTCAACGATTTTCCAATGCGTCTTCACAACAGGAGTCTTCGTCTCGATCATCATTATATCGGGTTGGCTCTTTCCAATGCTACTTAGCCACTCCTCATAGATTTTCTCTTCAGCTATAGCATCGTCCCAGACAACATCGTAGCCCGCTTCTTTAAGCAGAGAGGCGGCATAGGCTGGGACCACTGGATAAATGTAGGTTGGATCTGAGAACCATTGGAACTGCCGGTTCTGCGAAAGCAGCGGTACACCCTTCGTGTTTTCAATTGGCGGATAAGAGATGTAGACTTTCATTTTTAAAGATCACTCTTGACAAACCCAATCATGAAGGATACGCCATACGCCAAGTGCGTTAAAACTATCCCTAAACAAACTACAGGCACAAGCATTAAACTTCTAACCTCAACAATAGAAGCAACCATACAGAGAAACAAATAAACAGTTAAAAATAAAAGGAAAGCTATAAAAACCAACCCATTGACAAGCGAAAGCAAGCTTCCTGATAAAAGAGCCACTACCAACAACGAGGGCGCAAAATACAGCGGCCTAAGCGAATTCTCCTTAAACCTCTTCGCAAAGAAGCCCCTATGCAAACCATAACTAGAAACCTGTCTTAAATGCTTCAAGAATAAAGGCCTACGATGATGATAAACAACAACATCAGGAGCCTCAACCATCCTCATACCAATCTTCTTTATCCCCCTACAAATCAACGTGTCCTCTCCAGGCCAGTACTCCTCATTCCATCCACCACTCTCTGTTAAAACAAACTTACGAGCAATAAAATTACATGAATGTATGTCATCTGATTCCCGAGTATTTTTGGACTTGTATCTTTTCGATAGATTACCAACCATGAAGGAGGATAGAACAAAGCCGCTAGCCTTTTGCATTAAACTATCCTCACCAGGTGTAAGCCCAGGACCTCCTACAGCTGCGACCTCTGATACGCCAAAATATCTAACTGCATTCTTCAGCCAATCATTTTTCGGATAAGCATCGGAGTCTATGAAGGCACAGATCTCACCAAAGGAGTTAGCAATCCCAATATTCCTCTTCGCCCCAGGAGGCACAGAACCAGTAGGAATGACTTTAACCCCGTCCACCCTATCCGATTCGACATCAGGGAGCAGAACAACCTCATAGTTTCCATAGTCTAGTCGCTTACAGTGTTCAATGCATTGTCTTGTGTAATCATCTATTCTAATGCAGGGGATTATTATCGAAACCGAGAGATCTTCATGCATCTTATTCATAACCACGTTAATGTCGCGAGTAACACTCTCGTGGATCACTATTTGCGAGCGCGACTTTGCGTCATCTAAGTTGGATTGATCCCATCTCTTCAACATAAGCCTGCAGGCGCGCGCTGATACCATCTTAGAACCCTCAGCCTATACGAGATCCCGAGTAGGTCTACGAACATCTTCCACACCTGAAAAGGACTGAACAGTGTATTCGTTAACCGGATCTTTACAGGCATCTCAACGATCTTCAAGCCGTAAAGATTTGCAACTGTCAGAAGCTCCACATCAAAAGCAAACCGGCGAACGGTCAATACCGAGAACACTGGCTCCAGTGCCTTTCGCCTAACCGCTTTCAACCCCGTCTGAGTGTCACTCACCCTAAGCCCAGTCAATAATTTGACAAAGATATTAAACCCATAACTCAGAAACCTACGCAGAAACGGCACCTCAACAACCGACTTGGGGTGACGCTTCGATGCAATAACAAGATCCCCATACTTAAGCGCCTGGAGATAGGAGCTTATCTGACCTGGAGCGATATCCAAGTCACTATCAAGAAATACAACTGCATCACCGCTAGCACGTGAAAAACCCTCTCTAATCGCATAACCCTTCCCCTGATTAACAGCGTAACCTACCACTTTCAAGTTACCATTCTTCAGAGACAAATTCAAAGCACTTCTCCACGTCGTATCCCGGCTTCCATCGTTAACAATAATAAGCTCATACTTTAGCGCGGTCTCCCTAAGAACACGGTCCACCCGAGCAACCATCTTTTCAATTGTAGCCTCTTCATTGTAAGCCGGTATGACCAACGAGACATCAACATCGTTCTTCAACACCCGTCTCCCCTACCCCATCCCTGTGACGAAGAAACGAAACCAACTGCAAGACGACGCCGATCACCAGAGAATAATACGCGTATATCGCAACCTCATTAGCCAGATTCGAATACCCCCTAATCAATAAAACCGCGCAAACCAATAGAAGCAGCTGAAAGACGATAACAAATGGAGCCCCAAGATTCTGACGCAAATACCTCACTATTCGGGTGATGTTTATTGCCATTTTGGCGCGCACGTATTTGTTTAATTCTCGCAGTAACTTATTTGAAAAATAATGTATTCTATCAATGAGAACATTGTTCTTTTTTAATAATTCCAAGTGCTCACGTGCATAGTTAACTAGTTCTTGAACCGTAGGTATGATTTTCAAGTCAGATATTTTTTCTGAACTACGACTAATGTTTCTGAACAAGAGAACCAAAATAATGACAATTGCTACAATTAAAGCGGTGAAAAGAATTTCGTTAATCAGTAACTGCACCAATATTTTCTCCAGCAGATTACCAGAATTACATTCAAATGACTTTTATTTCTTTGTGGACCAGAGCGCGCGCACGCAATATGAATTTCTCTAAAGAAGACCCAAGTTTCCTATCAGCTTCAGTTCTAACAGTCTTACCCGTGAATCTTCTAATCGAAGACCAACTAAGCTCCACTTCTCTTAGAACCTTGAAGTATATCACTAATATCAGCATCGAGAACAAGGTCCCCAAAGTGGCCAAGATTACAGCGCCAGCAGAGCTAGGTAACAATGCACCTTGGACAACATCTCCAAATGGGGCAGCTATACGAAACAGGGGAGTCAAAACATCACTATTTAGAGTGGCAACGGGAAGTAGATAGTAAGGGAAATTCTTCTGCGTATACAAGAAAGCCGTAAGCGAAATCAACCCAAACATCTTCACCGAAACCACTCCTTCCCCTACCAATAGGACAAGGAAAGGCAGCAGCCAAACAAAACGAGCCTCACTAACGAGGTTACTGCTCAAGAAGAAGGCGGCAGCAACCAGATAAGCGGCCATCGCTAAATCCTTCAATGGATCGTAAAACCTAGTCTTTGAAACAAAATATAGCAAAATGGAGAAGAGCACAGTCATCAAGAGAGCGGATACAGGAGCCCAGATACTCGGGTCTAGAGAAACCACCATCGACCAAGACCAGTAGGTTAAACCAAACCCAAAAACACCATGAAAGTTCCAATGAGGTAAGAAGAAGCCAAGTATAAGACTCAAAAGATTATTCACCGCCGGGATTCCACCTGTAACCAAGAAAAGAAAGTAAGGTACTATAAAAAATGAGAGAAAATTCAACAACTTTTTTTGCTTTCCCCTCTTAAACAGATAAACCGATGCTGGAATGATAAAAGCCGCTGGATAAACCTTGAAAAGCGTGGCCAACAACAACGATACCGCTGAAGGAACAACTCTATCGCCGAGTAGCAGGTAAACGGAGAGAACCGTGAAGAAAGCTGGTATCGAATCGTTCTGCCCCCACACAGAAGAAATCCAGATCGACATCGGGTTCAAGTAAAAGAGCGCAACCACCTTCTCAGCCAACCCCGTCTCTGAAAACCTCTTCATCAAACGGTACAAGACCAGGGCGGTCCCTACATCAGCCAACAACATGGGAACCTTAACCAACGTATTGAACAAGGGACCTGGAACCCAAACTATACCATAATACGGATTAAACGAAGCAGGCAGAGCATCCACCGCGGTCGCCCCCCAACCCGTAGCAGAAGACAGGAACCCGTACACGAAGGCTATAGGAGTCAACGTGAGGAACCAGAGAGAATTCACAGACTTCAGGACGCTGAAATCGAAACCATACCTTAAAACATCCATGCAATACATGTACCAGCAGTAGACATCGAAGGGGTGAGCCGTGAAGGGCATCAACAACAGCCTAACAGCCGTCCCTACCAGCAGCGTCGTACGCAGACTGAACTTGAACACAAAGCGCTCCCGCAGAGACGTATAGGTCCGCGTGAAAAGACCTTGAAAAGTCCTACTCGCTTCTTGCATTACGCCCCACACTCTTTATCGCGTAGAGCATCATAGACGATATTAACAGAAGCATCCCCAGGAAGACCGCCCCAACCGTTACCAGCGCCATCGGGACACTGAAATACCGTGTCAAATTGAAATACCATAAGAAATATACTCCGAACCCGACCCCAACCAAAAATAGAGCCGCGCCGGGCAGAGCCAGGAACAGCAGCGGCCTCTCTAAGACGACCAACCTAAGAACTGTGTCAACGATCTCAAACCCATGATAAGCAGGATTCTTCTTCGACGTCTTCCCCAGACCGCGGTAACGAACGGACACCGGCACCTCCACGACCCTCAAACCACTCTTCTGCGCCAACGCCAGCTGCTCCGTCTCCACCCCATAACCCTCAGCTTTACACCCCACCACCACATCCAGGGCTTTAGCAGAGAACGCCCTGAAGCCGCTCTGAGTATCGCCCACACCCGAGTCACCGCTCCCACCGCTCAACGCGTTGAACAAACTCAGCCCAACCCTCCGATAGAACGGTGCATCCATCCTAGAACCCCCAACGTACCTCGACCCCACAACCATATCCGCCTCCCCCTTCAGAACCGGCTCAACGAGCCCAGGGATCTCCTCAGGGTCATGCTGACCATCAGCATCAAGCATCACAATCACATCCACCCCCAACTCCCTTGCACGTAGGAAAGCAGACCTCAAAGCCGCCCCTTTACCTCTATTCCGTTCATGCCTTACAACAACTGCCCCCAGCCCTTCAGCGATCACACCAGTCAGATCCCGGGACCCATCGTCGCAGACGACGACCCTGTCCACGTACCTCAAAGCCCTGACCACGACGCCGCCTATACTCCGCTCCTCGTTGAAAGCCGGAATACAGGCAACGATTAGAGGCTTATTGCTAACGGCGCTCATTAAACGATCCGGGCTTGACGGCAGCTCTATTCAGCTCCTTGACGTCAAAGTATCTTCTCAGCGTCTCGTCGAGCATCCTCACCCTAAACTCATCATCAGCCGACAGCAGGAGCTCCCCCTCCGTGAACACGTGACACTTGAACGACAAGGGTGCATCGTTGAGCACGTGGACATCCACAGGCACCCCCACCCCGGCTTCAAGCCTCGCCGACAAGTCGACGGCATAGCTGAACGCGTCCTCAGGATCCTTAACCCATAAGGCTGCATCGACATCCCTGAACTCGTCAAGTTCAACGAAGCCCCCATGAGCATACGCGAATACTATGCCACCCACACCCTCCAGAAGCCTCTTAAGCCCACGGAGCAGCCCCTCCCTCTCCTCACTCTCCATATGACAGGTTCTGAAGTCGAACCCCATCAGACGGTCAACCTCCCTCAACCCATCCTCTCCAATGAGGCCCCCCTTCTATGAACGACCTCACGTCCTTCTTAAAAGCTAAGTCCTCGACGCCCCCCCTTGATCGACGAGTAGACCCGCCGATCGTCGATCTCCCAGTACCTGTGAACGAGCAGATTTCTCAGCCGGGCGGCTGAAGCAAGCCTCCCCGCCAACTCTTCGGCTATCGCCTTTCTCTCACCCAGCCTTTTGAAGCAGTCAGCGTAGCCCTCAGCCCTCTCATCGAAGAGCCTTGAAAGCAGATGCGCACGCGCATCGAAGAGCCTGTCAATCGTCGTGGATAGCAGGGAAGCACCGTTAGAACTCTGAGACATGAACTTTTATGGGAGACGGTTTCAGCTTAACCCTATCAACGAAATCTTCTTTATCCAAGGATACGAGAGTAGATTCAGCCTCAAGCACCGTCTCCAGATACAATGAATCACCGTGTTGATGTTGTATTCGTATCGTAGAACATGACTTTTCTCTGGATGCGTGAACGCAGCTTTATGACTACTAAGAAAAGCTTGATCCAGCAGACCAGGCAGTGAGGCTCGTAGTAGCACATTTTTCGGCCGCTTCCATGCCAAAGCCGCCTTAACATCACTTCTCAAGCCTCTCGAAGACGTAGTCCTGGAGTTCCTGGAGCTCCTCCCCAGTGAAGTGTTTCTGGGCCTCGGCGAGGATCTTCGCCGCCTTGTCCTGCCTCACGTTCAGCGGGACGCCCCTGAAGGCGTCGTTCACCAGTGCCTTGAAGGTCTCCAGCCTTTTAGACTCACTCATCTTTCTTTACTCTGCCAAGTGGCTGTCCGCATCTCATGCAGCGGACCTCGACCTCAAGTCCGCCATTTATCCTTGTACCCCAGATTTTGAGGTTGGGCAGCCACACTCACATCTACCGGGTAGCTCGATCTCAAGGCTTTTCGTTCTAGTCTGCTCATGTGCAAGCACGGCTAGGCTTCTTCTTCCACTTTTTCCTCTGCCGATGGCTCTTCAGCGAAGTCTTCCAGCGGCTCGGGGTTAGGCGTGGTGGCTAGCGTGTACCCTATCCAGGCCATGATCAACAACATCGCTGCCACTGCTAGGAACGCCGAAACCTGTACGACCAGCAGGGCCCATGGAGACAGGAATACGAGGTAGAAGTAGCAGGCGACGCCGAACAGGCTGCCGATGAGGATTATGTAGCCCAACACCTTGTCGTTCAATCTATACACCCCACCCCGAAGGCTTGTTAAAATCTAGAACCGTCAGGTACCTGATGAACCCGGCTTCGTTGGCCCATTCTTCAGCAGTGTCGTGGCCCCACTCCACTGCCTTCCTAGATATGCTCCTAGCCTTCTCGATCCCGTAGGTCTCCATCCTCCTGACGAAGGGGCTCTCCAACGCGTCCTTGAGCTTTGCGAGGATCTTCACTATTATCGTCCCCACATCTGCGTTGCGTATCTCGTCGAAGGCCCTCATCGCTAGGTACAGGTAGCCTCTATCCGACTTATCCAGGGCGGTGAACAGGATCCTGCGCCTAAGCGCCCTGCTCCACCATCCTCTAAGAAACTTACAAGTAAACATTCCTAATACCTCCATTATGCATATGCATCATTTAAATCAATTCTCCCTTTACAGGGTCTCCTTCACCGGGACCCCTTCACCCCCTGGCCAAATAACCCGGGTGACCCCATTAAACATCCCTCTCCTCCACAACGCCACTGAGAAAAGAGGCGATCCCATGTTTTTTTCCTCCTTACAAAAATAGAGCTTCATTGATTACTCTATATTCATCTAAAGACTATTTAAAAATGTAGTACGTATTTAGACGGTATGTTGAAAAGATGAAAAAGGTTTCCTGCCTAGAGTATGTGCTGGGTGGTGGTTGGCTGGCCCTTAGAAACATTGGTTCTTGAGACCGAGGTGTTGAATGGGTTTCTCCCAAGATACTCTCATAGTGTCAGTACAACCCTCGGGATTTTACTAGTAAATCTGTGTTCGATCCCCACCACCCACATGCCTTGTGTTAATTCAATAGACAAGACAGAAACCATAGATGAAAAGAACAGCGTATTCAACTTCAGGTTACTTAACTCACATTATGCCCAGCTGCCGTCAATTACCGCAGTCAACTTATAACCTTCAGACACCGAAAGAGGATCAGGTGATTTCATGGTTCAGTTAGCCGAGGTAAGCTGGGCCGAAGCCGAGAAGCTGTTCCGGGAGAACGACACAGTGATACTCCCCGTGGGCAGCACCGAGCAGCACGGCCCCCACAACCCCCTGGGCACCGACCACCTCATCGCCGCCGCCTTCAGCAAGGCGGTGGGCGACAGGACCGGCGTCCTTGTCCTACCAGTGGTGCCCGTGGGCATCAGCGAGCACCACAGGCAGTTCCCCGGCACCCTCTGGGTGCCCCCCGAGGTCTTCAGGGACTACATGCTGTCCGTGGCCCTGGCGGTTGCCAGCCACGGCGCCAGGAAGATACTGTTCTTCAACGGCCACGGCGGCAACACCGCGGCCCTGGTGGAGGTGGCTGGGACCCTCCGAAGGGACTTCGACGTATTCGCTGCGGTCCTCATGACCTTCCCCCCGGGGATAGATGGCCACGCCGGTGAGAAGGAGACCAGCATGAACCTCTACTATCACGGCCGTCTGGTGAAGATGGATAGAGCCGTGGACACCACGCAGAGCACCCACCTGGGGCCCTTGCCCATAACGGGCATCAGCAACCTGGGGCCCATGCTGTTCCCCTGGGACACCGTAGACCTCACGCCCACAGGCGTGCTGGGCTCGGCCGGCAAGAAGATCGTGTCCACCACCGCGTCCAAGAAGATCGGTGAGGACATCATGAGGCCCTTCACAGAGGAGGTGGTGAAGCTGGTGGAGGCCATAAAGGTGGCCGACGCCGCCGAGCTCCTCTCCAAGCCCCACAAGATGGGTTGACGGAGACTTGATGGAGACCCTGCCCAAGAGGACTAGGCAGATGCTGCTGGCGGCCAACGTGTTCATGGTCATCGTCGTTGTGGCCGACCTCTTCTACCTCACGAACATGATCCAGGTGGACCTGCCGTCCTTCACCCTGCTGAACCTGCTTGTGCTGGGTCTGGGCCTCTGGAGCTTCAAGGTGAAGAGGGACCTCAAGGCCAGGCTGCTCCAGGGGAAGGGCGGGGATGGTGATTCCGGGGGAGAGGATGCCAAAGACGAAGTGAATATGTAGCCGGCGCCTACTCCTCTAGTTTGGGGGCCTCGTCTGTTTTCGCCGAGGGCTTGCCCTTGCGCTCCTTCTCTTTCCGCTCCTTCTCCTCCTCCAGCTCCTCGATGCGCTTGACCAGCCTCTTCAGGTTCCTCTTGTTCCTGAGGAGCGCCACGTACTCGTCCACCTCTAGGAAGTCGAAGAAGGGCCCGTATATGCCCATGTAGAACTCGGCGAACATGCTTGTGAGGGGGCCGCCGCTCTCCAGCAGCATCCTGCCCATGAGGCCCAGGCCGCGCTTGACGAAGGCGTTGGCCAGCCTGTCGATGAGCTCCTTCTCCCTCTCGGGTGAAAGGTCCTCCCAGTGTTGCCACTCGACGGTCATAGAAGAATATAGTAAAAAAAGGTGGGTATTACTCTTCTGGTGTCAGCTTCTCCAGGAGCCCCGTCTTGTCCATGTAGATGACCAAGGCGAGGACGAGGACCATGCTTACTAGAAGATACGGAGTCTCCCAGTCGGGTATCGTGTAGCTCTGCAGGAAGCCGATGACCAGGCCGAGCCTGCCCATGAAGGTCTGCGCGAAGACGGTTCCGAAGGCTATGTAGAGTAGGTACTCGCCGAACCTTGCGCTCATCCCCAGGGCCCCCTCCATCTCTATGGTGTAGAAGAAGAAGGTGAGCATGAAGATGACGCATATGACGATGGTCCAGTTGTATAGAAGCGTCTGAGTGGCGCCCGTGAACAGGGGCACGATGGTCGCCGATATCTGCTGTATGAAGCCGGTGAAGATGATGGTGCGCAGGCTGAGGCCGAACTGGGCGCCCAGCACTATGGCTATGGGCAGCCTGGCCACGTAGCTGTACTTGGGGTGGACCCTCAGCAGCATCATTGCGCCTAGCAAGATGCTGAACAGGAGGACCCAGTCCCCCGCCAATATGTTGACGATGCCAGTCTTCCAGATGTAGTCGATGTTCCAGATTATTGTGAGGCCGGTTGCGAACCCGATGTAGCTCTCCTCAGCGAGGGCGTAGAGTGGGCTGCTCTTCCCGTAGAGGGTGCTGAACATGCACATGGCCAGGAAGGTGCCCACGGCCACCACCGATATCTCTATGAAGTCAACCATTCGTTGAACCCTCCTTTGCGAGTTTCATCTGCTGTTGCTTGGTGTAGCCGAAGTAGCCGACGTTGCCTATGATGATGAAGACTATCAGCATGTAGTGCCCGAAGCTGAAGGCGTCCATGGCCGTTAGGCCTGGCCCGGGGTGCCCTATGAGGAACTCCAGCTCGGCGCCGCCCCTCATGCTCTGTAGGAGGGCCAGCAGGACGCCGGAGTCCAGGTAGGGCTTCTCGGAGGCGATCATGACGCCTATGCAGTTCATGATCATGGGTGTCCCCCTGAGGGCGTAGTGGTTGATGAGGTAGCTGGTGGCGATGCCCGTGGTGAAGTCGGCTATGAGGTCCCAGTCCTCCCAGTCGTCGATCTCGTCCAGGAAGGTGCCGGCTATGGGCCGGCCGAGCCAGTCCTGGGTGACGACGCCGTGGAAGTCCTGGGCGCCGGCGGCCACCGCGGCCTCGTTCGGGAATATGTATCCGAGGATTATGTAGTCCCTGCCGTACTGGTAGTCGTTGGCATCCATCTCGGCCTGGACGGCCTTGATGATGAGCTCAGGTATGACGGTGGCCTCCACGTGGGCGACCCCGAAGCAGACCCTGGCGTTCTTCTCCACGAGGACGCGCATCGTGGCTATGATGCCGCTCTGGATCTCGTTGTAGCCGCTGAACTCTGTGTTCAGGGTGAAGAAGACCTTGTCGCCGGGCTGCACCTGCTGGAGGATCCCGTAGTACTGGCGTGTGTCTGGGCTGACGCTGATGGGCATGCCTATGGGGCGCAGTAGTGGCCCCACCATCACTAGGAACAGGGCTAGGTACACGTAGCGTCTGTCGTACTCTGCCATCCACTTCAGTATTCCGCCGTTTTCTTTGGCCATCATTGTTCCTCCTTACTTATGCCCAGCACTGAGGGCTCGTTGCCTAGTATCACCCTGACGCCGAATACTATGGCGCCCACGGTGACGCTTATGAGGAACATCCTGCCGGCCGCCATGGCGAAGGTGCTGCCCAGGTAGAGGGCTATGGGCTCGAAGCCTCCGAAGTAGGCCCCCGTGAGGGGCGCCTGGTAGATGAGCACTATGAAGCCGCTGAGGAGTAGAAGCATGGCCTTGGTGTTGCGGGCCCTGAAGGCTCGGGCGGCTGTGGACGCCATGTAGAATGCGAGTATGCCGTAGTTGACGCTGCTGAGCGGGTTGACCACCGCGAACATGACCCAGTGGTAGGGGCCCGTCTCCCTGCTTATGAGGCTGAAGCCGAGCATGAGCACCATTGTGATGAGCATGTAGGCTTTGAAGTACCAGCCGCGGCTGCGCCTGTTGATGATGTTCATTCCGCGCCTGAACTGGGCTATGACGGCCAGGGCGACGGTGAAGGCGGTGACTATGCTGGTTATGGTGATGAGCTTTGTTGACGCTGTGTTGAGCTGGGGCACGTTGAGGAAGTAGGGTAGGAAGACGAAGAGGAAGCTGAGCATCATGACGATTATCTGGAGCTGTCTATTCTTGAGTATCTCTGCCAACCTTTACACCTCCTAGGTGGATAGCAGCCGGAGCATGAAGTCGTTTCCTATGCTCCTGGCGGCTATCCCCAGTATCATTATGGCTATGGCTAGCCACTTGAAGAGGTCCTGCACCCTGATGCTGGCCCTCTGGGACGGGTCCTCGGAGAGGTATGCGCCCGCTGCGGGCGCCTCCTCGCCGATGAGTATGTAGTCGGACGCGCATGCGAGGGCGGCCACGTTGCTGATGTAGCTGCCCGACGTGATGGTGATGGCGCCCACGGCGTTGCTGGTCTCGGCGATGTTCATGGCCTCGCTGGCGTGGCTGCCCGTCATGATGACGCTGCCTGGCCTGACGCGCTGCATGACGCCCACGTATCCGCCTATGTAGGCGTACTGCTGGCCGCTGAAGAAGGGTAGGTTGTCCGGGTTGTACTGGTCCTCGGCGCCCTCCATGGTGTAGGCGGTCTTGACGATCTCCTCGGCCACGGGCCTGACGATGAGGCTCTGGTCGCCTCCTCCCGTCGGGACGATGAGGCGGCTCCCCGTCCTGGCGGAGAGGCGCGCCACGTGGCTGAGGATGGCGAGGCCGGCCAGGGTCCAGTAGGTGAAGCCGCCTATGCCGAAGCTGCAGATGACGGGCTTGCCCATCTCCGCGGATCGGCCGACGGCTTCCTCTATGGCGTCGAGGCCTGGGACCCTGCGTATGTGGACTATCTTCTTGGTCTTGATGTAGTAGTATACGAGTGCTGCCATTGCTATGTTTAGTAGGAATCCGATGAGTCTTCCGTTTATTATTCCGGGTACACTGAATAGCATATCTGCCACAGTTTTTCCCGTTTTGGTAGTGTACCAATACCCTATATAATGGTTGTTAGGTTGAGGTGTAAATTAGAGATGGTTGACGGGGGCCTAAGTTTTTGTTGAAAGTTGGGGGATGGGGTTTATTCTTTCTCCAGGGTCTCCCGGATACTCTTGACTGTTCCGGGGCGTCCTCGGGTTC
Source organism: Candidatus Bathyarchaeota archaeon (assembly GCA_043826455.1). Lineage (GTDB taxonomy): Archaea > Thermoproteota > Bathyarchaeia > TCS64 > TCS64 > RBG-16-57-9. The sequence continues at coordinate 31,965 of JBDRQD010000031.1, read as the reverse complement.
TTGTGTGATGGACTTTCTGGTCGTGTGTCTACGCCCATAAACTTTTTATTCTTTCTGCATCAATGTTTCTTTGCGGATGGTCCCAACCCGGCACCGTTCGACATCGTCCTATAATAGTGTTAGAGTGTTTGGGTTTTTGTTCTTGTTCTTAGTTCTCTGAATGTTAGTGTTTCTATTTCCACTATGTCATTTAGAGTTTCAGCCAATTTTTTAGCTTCCACCCCTGCATAGGCGAATATGTCTCCATCTTTGATGTATTTGGAGTCCTGCGTCTTGTTGAAGCCTCTCACGCACCCGTTTTTCATCCTGGCGTACCGTGTCGCGAATGGGAATACTTCTAGTTTTTTGATGTCTTCCATTTTGTAGTGGTCTGAGTAGAGGAACACTGTCGGGTGTACGTAGTAGCTTGTGATGTCTATTGTGTCATTTGTGTACCATCTTATCTTTGATAGCACGTTTTGGTCCAGGAAGTGGGTGTGTTTCTCGAATGTGTAATCTTTCCACACTTCTTCTATTGAGGAGGGTTCAAGGTGTTTCTTGGATGCGTATAGTTTCTTGTCGGTTAGGAATGCCTCGGAATCCGTCTAGAATTATCTCGTCTTTTACCCTATCTTCAATGCCTATGTAGCTCCATGCTGTGATGTATGAGAAGTATACGGACACTCGCTTCAGGAAATCGAAGGTTGGGAGAGGGACGCTTGGGGAGGAGTACCCGCCCACGTTTATAGTTGGAGTTACCGTTGGTGGTAGGACCACGTATGTGAAGTAGGCTAACTCGATCTGGTCCTGCACTTTTTGGAGCAGTTCGTCGCTCAGCTTCAGTGTCTTGCTGGGGCCGAGCTTTCGGTACTGTTCTGAGGGGGAGAAGGCCCCGCAGCAGTTTTCTATGCCGAACCTGGGCGCCAGGTTTTCGAGACTGTCTGTGTAGCTTTTCGCGGCTTCGGCGGGGTCGCTGAACTTGACTCCAACTCCGAGAGGCGTGTAGAACTTGAGTTGTGTTTTGGTTGATCGTGAGTATTCCTTGGAGTCGAAGGCCGCTACGGTCATGTGTTTTATGTTTCTGTGAATGTATAAAATTTTATCGCGTGGATTTAGGTCTTTAGCGCTCTTCTTACAGAGTTTCCTGGATGGCTTTGAACTGTTCTAGGGCGTCTTCTATGTTTTCGATGATCTCTGCGGCTAGTATTTCGGGTTCGGGGAAGTTTTCCAGTTCTTGTAGGGTCTGGTCTTTGATCCATGTGATGTTGAGGTTGGCTTTGTCGCGTCGGGTGAGCCCCTCGTAGGTGTAGGGTTTGAAGCGCTCGGTTTCTGTGCGCTGGTGGCGGTTCCCAGGGTTGTAGCTACCTGTGAAGTCGGATAGAAGTTGTTCGCTGGGAGGAGCGTCTTGATGATGTTGATAGGGTAAGGGTTGAGGAGGAGGCGCATGAGTTCACCTGTGGCGGCGATTCTGTGGGCGGCTGCTCAGTGAGAGCGGGGGAGTAGACCCGGATAGAAGCAACCAGGCATTCATCCTCATGAGAAGATTCTACAGGAAACGAAGGTAGAGAAGAGCCCCGTTCACTAAAAACCGGGCTCGGTGGGATTCGACCCCTATCCTATGCTGGCGCAGGGAGCGGGATGCGTTGCTGGAGATCATTGGGGGTCAGAGGGAGTCCTTGGGGTTGTATCAGCGGTTCCGTGATCCTCAGAGTAGTCTGAGGGAGAAGGAGTACTCGTTTATGAGTTGTGGGCCTGTGTCGCCGTTGAGTTTCTCGGGTACTCCGTTGTTCTTTAATGCGTACAACTTCCCAGAAGAGTTCAGAACAAGGAATGCGTTATAGTGTGCTAGGAGTAACCTGTTGCGTGCGCGTAGTTGCTAATCCCTTAGAGCGTGATTCTTTATTGGCACAATCAGGTAAATATAATATCTATCCACATTATAATGATTAATCATGGATTCATCCAATCAGGACACTTCTGGCCCTTATTCAGCTGAGAACCTGAGCGCACTCGAAGATAAGTTAGGTTTAGTCTTAAAGAATAGGGAGCTGTTGAAAACAGCGATTAGTACTAGGGCTGCGAGAAATGAGCACAAGGAGATCACTGAAGATAATGAGTGTCTCGAGTTTCTAGGTGATAGCGTCCTCAAGTTTCTCATCAGTGAGGCTCTCTTCAAGAGAGAGTCGACGCCGGAGGAGATGACCAATGTCAGGATGGAGATAGAGAACAATAAAGTCCTTGGAGTCGTCGCCAAGGAGCTGGGTTTCAAGGAAAATCTGTTTCTAAGTGAGGGCGAGAAGGTGTTGACGGGTAAGGGTGAGCTTACGCTTCTAGCGAATGCATTGGAGGCCGTCACCGGGGCCATCTACATGGATGAGGAGAAGATTGAGTCTGCTCGAGTATTCTACAAGGAGAAGCTGGAAGGCAGGCTATTTGAGCTATTGTTGGCCCATGATGTGTGGAATCCTGTTAATCCTCTGCAGGAGATGAGCCAGAGACTGTATGGGAAACTACCCCAATACAAGTATACTCCGATAGCTGGTACGTCCAATGACCCGGTGTTCAGGGCAGAAGTGTATGTCAACGGGGAAAAGTTGGCTGAGGCGGAGGGGCAGTCCATGAAAGAGGCCAGACAGAGGGCGGCGAAACAGGCACTCCTCAAGATAAAAATTAGTAATGGTTAGGGGGGACTCTATGGTCTGCTGTACTCGTCAGGACCCAGCTATCTCTGAGAGGCTCTGGTTCAGTATGGAGGTAGATGAGTGTGTCTAAGTATGGTGCGCCCATCTGGGAGATCGTTCTTGAGGCGGTTAAAAGCCTGGAAAAGGAAGTTTTCCAGCCGAAGGATGTGATTGAGAAGGTTCATCAGGAGCGGCCTGAGATTCCCGCGACCACGATAAGGACTTATGTTATAGCTATGGCTCCGGAGCACCCTTCAAGCATCTATTACTCGTCGACCCGGAAGAATCACCCATACTTTGACTACTTGAGGGCAGGTAAATTTCGACTGAATTTTACGCTCACTCCAGTGAAACCTGAGAAACCTAGACTGGTGGACCCTGCAGAGGATTTTAAAGGCAAGTATGGTGAAGTCATCAGGCTTTGGGCTGAGGAGCACTTCGATGAGCTGGTTGAGGGGCGCAGGTGTTATTCTTGGAGAGATAAACCCACCATCGAGTGTATTAATGAGAGGAACGAGATCCAGGCGGCATTGGTGAAGTCCAGGATTGAGAACTTGGGCGGTGTTGATCTTCGTACGCTGGACAGGGTGATGGGTTGGGGTGGGTTAAACAGGGTTAGTTTAGAGGAGGGTGGGGCTCTGAAGGTGACCCGTGAGGCGTTCAACTTGCTTGACGAGGGTCAGGTTAGGGGCGCGGCCAGGGTTCTGCTTGGGGTTTACGGTGTAGGCATATCGTCTGCTTCCAAGGTTCTTGGGTTGTTTGATCAGAACAGGTTCGCGATCTATGATAGCCGTGTGGGTAGTGCGTTCAGATCTCTCAGATTTGATGGGGAGAGGTTGTTGAAGTGTCCAGTGGGTAGGAGTCGTTGTGGGGATGTTTGCTCGGATGAGGTGTGGGCTGAGAACTATGAGAGGCTTATTTGGGTTCTTGAGGTTGTGAGGGATTACTTGAATGAGAGGGGTTACCCATTCAGTGTTGGTGATGTCGAGATGGCCTTGTTTATGATTGGAAAATAGTACAATTTTTTTTCAAGTGAAATATTATTAGCTTCGATTTATCTTTGGTATTAACTATAAGCCCAGCTTGGTGTAATATTTTCTAATAATTTTATCGGTTCTTTCCTTAGTCATTGTTCTGAATGCCTCGTCTACACTTTTTTTCTCTTTAAGGATGATGAGAAGTTCTTCATTCGTGGTAACAACGTTGCCCCAAGAAGATTCAGGATCTTTAAGTTTACTAGTTCTCCGTGCTAAGTTTATGAAAGCTCTCTTGATCTGTTTTCCAAGGATGGGTGATCTTAGAACTTCGCTTAGGGCAAGCTGGTTCTCTCGCATTATGCCACTGGAGGTTTCTATAGCTGCTAGGATGACAAGAGGTTTCTCTCCTGCGTAACCGTAGAATGCTCTGGAGGCGAGCTTGTCTATGAAAAGTTCTATCGGATCTAGTTCTTTCTTCTCCATCATGGTCTTGTTTAAGCATTACTGGTTTATAAAATAAAATCATAGAATAATCGCCCTTGGAGCCCTATTTACTTCTTTGAGCATAATTAAAGGCACTTGAAGTCTAGAGGGTTAGACTCCCGTTTTTTTCGACAACTACGACGTTTTGGCTCATTGAGCTAAACGCCTCAGGGTGCTCGGTGTGGATAGGTACAATGATTCGCGGGTCGATCTCCAATACCATGTCTCTTATTTCAGGGCCAGTTGCATGACCTGATGCGTGAAGCCCATCCTCTGATCTTCTACCATACTGGGTCAGACTGAATAGATTGAGCCAGTTGTCTATACGTCGAGCGTCAAGAGTCATCTCCTCGTCGAAGGGTTCGGTTATGCTTCGTATATACACGCTTCCATTTGTGGGTTTTATGTCTATTAGTTCGTTGAGTTGGAAGTAGTTGCAGTAGAACATGTACTCTGAATGGTTGGTTAGGTCGCTGAAGCATACGCAGTTGTCTTTTTGGAGGTACTCTCTTTCCCATATCTTGTAGTCTTGCTTGCAAACCTCTCCCGGGATGCACATGCCCTGAATATTTGAGGGTAAACCTTCTCTGCCAGCGGTGCCCCACTCCTTTCGCTCCGCGTAGAGCAGGATGCTAGGATCGTCTATTGAGGGGAAGGTTTGATCCACCTTGTGGTATTCTTCGATGAGAGCGGCCTGTTTGAATCCTATTATCAGCTTTCTATTCGTGGCTTCAGCGATCCTATAAAAGGTAAGGAACCTGGCGAGGTCGCGGGGAGGGAAGTTGACGACGGCAAGGCCGGGCGTTTCTCCAATTATTCGGGAGGCGTTACTATGAACGTCCTCTTCGGTGGTCCCTTCTGATTGATCCACGCGTGTGCCCTCGGTGATGAGCAGGTCGACGCCTTCCTCTACTGCCTTTCTAACCATTTCGTTTGTCTTTTCGCCGAGGTATCCGTGAAACCTGAGGTCGCCGGTGTAGAGGACGGTTCCCTCAGAGGTGTATACAAGCCAGCTTGCTGCACCAGGGACGCTGTGGTCGACCTCAAGGGGTATAACAGTGATGTCGCCGATCCGATGATCTTCCATCTGTGAGACTATGTCGAGTGATCTTGAGACAGATTCGCCCTCTGATTTGGTATAACCCTCTCCGCGTTTCTTGGGGCGAAGCTCGAAGCTAGGACTGTAGACGAGATAATCATCGAAGCTGGATTGACTTGTTCGTTGTATGGCTGTGAGGATGGCGTGAGTGCCTGGTGTCATGAGGAGCTTGATTTCTCGTCTAAGGTGGTTAATGTAGGCAATGTGATCCATGTGGGCGTGGCTGATGATTACAGCGTCTACGCTTTGCTCCTCTTGATCTCGGCCCATGTGTCGGAGGTAGTCCTCGCGATAAATTCCGGGTATTTCGGGAAGGAGCCCGGTCGCTAGGAAGTCTCCTATCCCATTGCATTTGCGAGGTTGTAGGAACTCGCTGAAGTACAGGCCGCTCTGTTTGAAGCTCATGCCGAAGTCGAGAAGAATCCGTGTGTCGCGGTCTTCAAGAAGTATCTTATTACCTCCTATCTCGTTTATTCCGCCGTAAAAAGTGAGTTGAGTCATTGGATGTTTAGAGTTTTAAGGTTAAATAAATTTAACTCTGTGAAGCCCTTGCTTTATTTTTCTACCAGTTGACTTTGATGAAGTTGTCTTTTCTTCTGCCTCTAGCTGTTCCTAGTTTTATCCTTGATTTGAGGGCTGTAGTGCCTGGGATGTCGATCTCTGAGACGTGTATAGTTATGCCGTCCACGTTTATGGTGGTGCGGCTTGATGGGCTCCACTCCAGTTTGTCGGCGTATATAAGGAGGACGGTCTCTCTGCTCAGCTTCCTAACCGAGGATATTAAGAGCTGGATTGGCTCAGTGTCCTCGGTGTGTGGTGAGTCCAAGATGTTAGGTAAGCCTGTAAGCACCAGGATGGTGGGGTGGAGCTTGGTTTCTGAGTGATATGCTTTCCGCATGAACTCGATGATCCTCATCCTCTCGGCCTTGACATGGTGGGTGTCCTCGTAGAGTTTGGTGAGCTCGTTAAGGGCCTCGAACTCGGCGAATATGGCTGATGTTAGGGTGCTCATGTCAGGTCTTCTCCAGGTACACTGTGCCGCCTATGAGTGATACGGCTATCTTGGATGTTAGGTTTCTGGCCTTTATTCTCTCCGCTAGGATCTTGTGGATGGTCTGGGGGTCTGTGCCCTTGACCTCTACTTTCACGTATCTGTGCTCGCTCTTCTGGAAGGCGTCCAGTATAGGGTCATATTTCTTGGGATCGGGCTCGGCCTCGGTGTAGTCGGTCATACGTCTCTGAGCCTGCTCCTCAGCTAGGCGTCTACCCGCTTGTATGTGGAGCCCTTCCTGGCAGACGGTGAGGAGGAGGGTCTGGACGTGCTCTTTCTCAAGGTTCTTAGTTGTTGTGCGCCCCTTCTTAAGCTGGTCTGGTAGTACCTGGTAAAGGGCCTTCAGGACCTCGCAGGCCGCTCCGCCAGCGGGGGCTAGGGCCTCAGCCGCCTTGTTGGTGGAGCCAGTGTCCTCGAGGGCTGCAATGGCCTCGTGGATGCAGTCAATAGTTGTGGGCTGTTTGGGTATGCGACCCTCCCTCGCCCGGTCCCATGGGGCGTGGAACTCTAATAGGGCTGCCGGTGAGCCGTCTAGCTGCTGCTTCTTCATGGCTGCGAGGCCTGTGTCGACGGCTATCTCTTTGACAGGGTCGCCTGTGGATGATGTGCCTGTACAGGCTAGGCGATGCGGCGGGCGTCGTCGTATGGGATGGATTTGCCGTAGAGGTACTTGGCTAGGACATAGAACTTAGTTGGGGCGTCTACTCCTGTGATCTGGGGGGCGACCTTACTTGTGATGTAGTTGGTTGCCTGGCCGATGGCGTAGTCCATGGCGTGGTCGAGCATCTCCATGGGGGTGAGCTTGCCCTCGGGGTCGCGGAGGGGCCAGCGGCTGCTGGCGGCTTTGAGGGCTTCGGCTTGTGCTGCCATTATGAAGTCTGGGCCTACTAGGCCATACTCCTCGAGCTCCTGAAGGCGGGACTCGACCTGGTTATCGAGCTGGTGGAGGACATCCTGTAGGTAGCCGCCTGATTCTTGGCGTTTGCGGCAGGTCATGAGAATGTTGGTGCGTAAGGCTGCTTTACCAGATATGTGGAGGCTGTGCTCCATTTCTGTGCGTACTCCCCAGAGGGCTGTGATTGTAAAGCCACTGTTGAGGAGGGCGTGGATGGTGCTGCTCCAGGCCGCTCCTGCTTTATGGGCGAACCAAAGTGCGAAGATACCTTCGTTACGAAGCATATGATAATGGTTGGTGAATATCTCAGCCATCTTCTTCTCGTAGGCAGCGTGGCTGAGTTTGGGGCTGCCGTGGCGGACACGGTTAGCAACAGCTTCATCCGTCTTGGGGGTGTCCAACGTCATAAAGGCTTCAGGGTAGGCGTCACCGATGGCTCTCTTCCACCAGACATAGAAATAATCGCTTAGCTCTCCATACTGTATACTTCCATAGTATGGTGGATCTGTGATGATAATGTCGAAATAATGGTTTAATGAGTTGAGCTTTGAGGCATCGCCAATTATGGTATTTATTCTGATATTGGCATTCGTTCTTTTCAATAAACCTTTGAGAGCTTTTAATGAATTTTTAAGACACCAATCATATCCGGTCTTTTCGTGTATTTGGTCTCCTTCGCCATATTCCCATGTCCAACCAAAGTTATGCTGTTTAAATGTATTATTGATTGAACCTTGCGATCTATCCCATCCAGTTATAATCGAATTATAATCAAGATCTTTACCGAAGGCAAGTGTTAAGTAAGTGGCGATTGCTTTCCCGTATTCCTCGGCCTCCATATGCGGGCTTCCCTTCCTCTCCTCGTTCGCTGCAACCTGCTTAGGTATCTCGCGTATTAGGCGGACAAGTTCAGCGTGAACAAGGAGCTGACGGGCATTGAACAGATCAGCCCAGAATGAGATTCCATATCGGATGGGCTCGGTTGTTTTTTCACCTTCGTTAATCATCTCTATTGGGATTAGATTCTCTGTAAGAAGTTTTGACCAGCTATCTTTAAGGTGCTCCTCAGCGTCCTCGTATGCTTTGATCATCTCGGAGGTGGGCTCAGCGTAATCTCTCCCCTTGTAGACGACAGCCGCTAGCCTTGCCGGGTGGCTGCAATGATAACCCTTGCGCATCCTCTCCTCAAGGTGTACCCGGTACTGACGTTTCACCTCTTCTGACTCTATTGTATGCCTATGGATTGGGCACTCGATAACTCCTCTGTTCACGTATCCGGTCGTATCGAATACAGTACCCTTGAGCCTTCCCTCAGTGACCCTGACACGAGCCTCATTTTTATTACCAACCTTGATCTTCTCGAGCACCTCGACTTTTACAACTCTGAGCTCAGTCCTGTCACCCTTAATTTCAGGACAGAAAGCATAGCCTTTAACTCGGTCCAGCTGAAGGCTTATGAGGCTGGGGACCTCACATCCACACGCTGGACAACGGAAGTAGCGGACCCAGACGTAGTTCACTGGCTGGCCCGCTGGGTGGGGAGGGTAGAACTCCCTGACCTTCTCCCTGAGCTCCCTGAGTACCTGTTTCCCGTACTGCTCAACGTCCCGAACGAGCCTCTCCCCGTATCTCACAGGGTACTCCACCGCTGCTTTGAGGACCAGGTAGGCGACCGGGTTGTACTCTCCCGCGACAACCTCGCCATATCCAGAGCGGGCCATCTCGAAGGGGATGCTGCCACCGCCAGCCATGAAGTCGGCTCCCACGGGCTTCCTACCCCAGTGCTCCACAGCCTTCCCCATGTACAGTGTCGAGTTAGGGTTTTGGCCCTCGAAGATCTTGTAAGGGAACTTTCTCTCCCCAGACTCAAGAACTTTGATTGGATCCCCTCTGAGCCCCATTGCCGAGAGGAGCTTCTTGAAGTCATCTTTACCGTAGGCGTCGGCGGGGAGTGCTGCCAACACAGCTGCTATCCTCGAAGCAGCAAGCGGTTTCCTGCTCCACCACAGATGAAGATAATATAAAGGCGGCATCATATTCGCCCCTGCCCTCTCTCTACTACTCTCAATACTGGCCTCGTTTACCGGGAACCACTTCTCTATGAGGAGTTCCTTCAAAGCGAATCAACTAATATGTCTTAAATTTCTTTAAAACATTATTCCGAACCTCATACCCGTCTAGGAGATCCTCTACCTATATCTTGCGCGATCCTCGAGGTCGGGTTCATGGATCTAGAATTATACAGCTTTAGCCTCTCCGCGTGCGTGGATTCGCCTCGGCATAGTCTGTCATGCGTCTCTGAGCCTGCTCAGCAGCGAGGCGTCTCCGAGCTTGGAAGTGAAGTCCCTCCTGGCAGACGGTGAGGAGAAGGGTCTGCACATGCTCCTTCTCCATGTTCTTAACAGCCTTCCTGCCCTCGGTCACATTGTCAGGGAGAACCTCGTACAAGGCCTTAAGGATGTCACACACTGCTCCGCCTGCGCGAGCCAAGTGTTCAGCTGCCTTGTCCATACTACCTCCCTCCTGTAGGTTTGTGATTGCCTGATGTATCCAGTCTATGGCTGGGCTCTTATCTGTGGGGCTGAGCTTGCCCTTTCTGGCCCTAGTCCACGGTGGAGTGAGTTCGAGTACCTTGTCACGTGCGCCGGAGACGGTTACGGATGTTAGTTCTCCGAGACCAGTGGCGACAGCGACATCAATCACAGGGTCGCCTACGCCCGTTGCGCCTGTACAGGCGAGGGCCAGGCGACGGGCGTCGTCGTATGGGACGGAGTCGCCGTAGAGGTGCCTAGCAAGGACGTAGAACTTGGTGGGGGCGTCTACGCCCACAATCTGTGGGGCTATCTTGCGGGTGAGGTAGCTGGCTGCGAGGCCGGTGGCCTGGTCAACGACGTAGTCGAGCATCTCCTGCCCCGTGAGCTTGCCCTCGGGGTCCCTGAGGGGCCAGCTCTGACTGGCGATCCGTAAGGCTTCAGCTTGGGCGCCCATGACGAAGTCTGGGCCCGTGATGCCGTAGGACTCTAGTTCCTGTAGTCTGGGCTCCAGGGTGGCTTCGAGTTTATGGAGGGCGTCCTGGAGGAAGCCGTCTCCTCCCTCGCGTTTACGGCAAACCAGTAGGATGTTGGTCTTGAGGCTGGCCTTGCCTGTGATGTGGAGGCTGCGCTCCATCTCGGCTCGGACGCCCCATAAGGCGGTTATGGTGAAGCCGCTGTTGAGGAGGGCGTTGATGGTGCTGCTCCACGCTGCCCCTGCTTTGTGGGCAAACCATAGGACGAAGGCGCCCTCAGGGACGAGTGCGTGGTTCATGGCGGTGAATATCTGGGTCATCTTGTCCTCGTAGTGGGTGTCCGCGAGCCTTGCCCCACCGTGTCGCACACGGTTGGCGACGGCCTCCTCCTGCTTAGGGGCCTCGACTGCCTTGAAGGCTTCAGGATATGCGTCGCGGAGGGCCCTCTTAAACCAGACGTAGAAATAATCACTGATCTCAGCATACTGGACATTACCATAGTAGGGCGGATCAGTGATGATTACATCGAAGCCGCCCTCAGGAACCATCTCAGGAGAGGCTGCGTCACCAACAGTGACAGTAACTGGGGCAGCTTTCCTTTTCACTAGCCCCTTTAGTGCTTTTAGTGTATTTTTAATACACCAACTATATCCGGTTCGATCATTCATCATGTCTCCTTCTGCATGGTCCCAGGTCCAGGCGAAGGCATGGGAGTCGAATGTATGAGCAATTGAACCTTGAGCAATATCCCACGCTGTAAGTATTGAATTATAATCAACCGTTTTTCCGAGTGCAAGTGTTAGGTATGTGGCCACAGCGTTGCCGTACTCCTCTGCCTCCTCCGGGCTTCGCCCCTTCCGCCTCTCATCTTCTGCCACCCTTAATCTTGTCTCGCGGATGAGGCGGACCAGCTCGGCATGGGCGATGAGTTGACGAGCATTAAAGAGTCCGTACCATTTACTTATTCCATTATTAAGGGGTTCACCTGTTTTCTCGCCTATAGGAATAGATTCAGTTGGGATAAGGTCCTCTGCAAGATATTCTTCCCATCGGTCCCTCAGATCTCTCTCAGCCAGCCTGTATCCTTCTACCATCTCAGGAGTGGGCTCGGCGAACTCTCTACCTTTATAAACGGCTGCTACGAGGACGGCGGGGTGGCCCCCATAATAACCCTCCGCTTCACACTCTACAAGGTGCTCCCTGTACTGGCGCTTCGACTCCTCCCCGCTCACCGTGTGCCTATGCAGGGGACACTCCAACACGCCCCGCTGAACGTAGCCACCAGCGTCATACTCCTCACCCCTGTAAGGCCCCTCAGCCACCTGCAGCTGCCCATTCCCCGCATCTGTGACCTTGACAACATGAAGCCTTATCTCCTCACCTTCAACCCTCGGGTAGAGGGCGACGTTGTTCACCCTATCGATCACCGGCTGCTTAACGGCGGGGACCTCACAGCCGCACTCGGGACACCGGAAGGTCTTCACCCAGACATAATTAGCAGGCTGAATCCCAGCATATTTAGGGTAATACTGCACTACCTTCTCCCGAAGCTGTGACAACACCAGCTTTCCGTACCTCTCCACATCATGGACGAGTCTCTCACCGTAACGAGCCGGATACTCAAGCCCTGCCTTCATAATAATATAGGCTACAGGATTTAGGTCTCCAGCCACTACTGAACCGTACCCAGAGCGGCTCATTTCGAAGGGTATGCTGCCGCCTCCGGCCATGTAGTCGGCGCCCGTAGGCAGACGGCCCCAAAGCTCTCTCGCCTTAACCATGTATGAAGCCGCGGTGGGGTTGACGCCCTCAAAGACGGGGTAGCTGAAGCTCCTCTTACCGTCGCCTCTTCCACTAACCGCCTTGACAGGGTCGCCTCGCAGCCCCATCGCGTAAAGAAGCTTCCTATAGTCCTCTGGGTTGTAGGAATCGGAGGGGAGGGCAGCAAGAACGGAGGCGATCCGTGAAACAGTAAGAGGGCGCCGAGCCCACCACAAATGAAGGATGTGAAGAGGCGGCATGTACGCAAAGCTCCGCTCCCTCCCACTCTCAATGCTAGCCTCGTGGATTGGAAACCACTTCTCAATAAGAAGCTCCTTCAACTGGATCAGGGAATATCTCTTAACCGAGTTTAAATTATTATTCAAGTAACATGACAATCAAACCCGTCTGGCAGACCCTCAACCCCTACCCCGAGGTCGCTGCAGGCAACGTAACCGAAGACAGCTTCGTGGTAAGCATGGGCGCCATCTGGGAGCGTCTCGAACTCGGAACCAAGGTCGATGTGGACCCCCGCTACCTCGACCCTGAAGGCTTCTACCGTCGAACCCACTTCACAGACTCCATGCGAAACCTCCTCAAAGCCGTAACCCGCCGCATGAAAGGCGAGAAGGCCCAAAGCATCCACAACCTCCAGGTGGGTATGGGTGGAGGCAAGAGCCATACCCTCCTCCTATTATATTACCTATCAAAACACCCAGAGAAGGCGGAACCATACCTAAAACGCGAACACATCGCGGACAAGGCCCCCCAGTTCAGGGTGGCTGTCATCGATGGTAGCCGCATAGACATGTTCGGTAAAAGGTACCCCGACGGCACCCAGGTCAACACGCTATGGGGCGTACTCTTTAAGGCCCTGGACACCTACGAGAAGTATAGGGAGATCGATACACTGGGTCAGGCCCCCAGCGTCACCACCCTCAAGGAGGTCCTCCAATCTGAGCCCACTCTCATCCTCATCGACGAGCCGACCATCTATATCCAGAACATCATGGGGAACCAGAGACACATAAGCGTCCTCCAAGCCTTCCTCCAGAACCTTACAGCCGCAGTCACCGAGACCCAGGGATGCGCCCTCGTCGTCACCGCCCCCACCGGCATCTACGAGGACGCCCGAAGACTCATCTCAGCCGTACTCAACAGGTACAGCGAACCCACCATCATCGCTACCCCACGCGAGTATAAAAGCGTCAGACGTCACGCCCTCTACACAGACGACTTCGACGCCCTCACCCAGACCATCAATGAAACCGCCAGAGGCTACCAAGAACTGTACAGTAGGCACTTGCCCAAACGGGCGGCCAATTCGGATCAGGCCATCAAGGACAACTACCCCTTCCATCCCTTCGTTGACCAGACCCTCGGCAAGCTCAAGGAAGACCCCGCCTTCCAGCAGATACGGGACGAGCTGCGATTCCTAGCAAGCCTCATCTACAGCGTCCACAAGGCCAGGGACCCTTACGCAGACCTCATAACCGTTGGCCACGCCCGCCTAGAGGACGGCTACGTCCGCGGCGGAACCATAGGTAAGCTCAAGAACCCCATCCTGGTCAGCCAGCTCGACACGGAGCTAGAGGAACGAATGACCCAGATACCAGAAGCTATCCGCCCCACAGCCATGAAAGCCCTCGCCACCATCGTCCTTAACAGCCTCACGGCCACCGGCCCACAGCAGCAGGGAGTCACCGAGGAGGAGGCCAAATACGCCATCCTCAGCCCATCATCCAACCCGGCCCTCATCCCAGAGGCCCTCAAAGAGATCAGAACAAAGCTCTGGTTCGTGGACCTCTCAGGCGACCGATACGTCTTCGGCCGCACCAACATCAACAAGCTCATAGATGAGTACATGCGCCGTGTCGAGAACGACCCCAGGCAAGCTGGCCTCTGGTGGAATGAAATACAGCGGGAGCTCAACTTCTGGAAGACCTCAGCCCTAACCCATTATAGGAAACAGGCATCAGGTAAGCGACCCCTCTGGGACGAAAGGAGCCTCCACATATGGGTTCACCGCAGCGACGAGATACCCGACACTCCAACCCTCCAACTAATCCTCGCCGACTACACTGTGGCAGCCAACGGCACAGGCAAGACGAGGGCCGCTTCAAGCCCAGACGAGGCCTGCGACGCCGTCAGGGACCTCTACCAGAGCTACGGTGGCACCCCACGCAACTATAAAAACACCGTCTACTTCCTAGTCGCGGGCCGACCAGAGGACATCCTCAGCGGCCCCGTCAGACTCGCCAAGGAGCTCATGGCCCTAGACGCCATGGTGAAAGATAAGGACGAGCTGAGAGTCAAGGTAGGGGAGGAGGGCATCAAACAGATAGATCATCTGCGCGCCATGGCGAGGAGCGGCCTAGCCCCCAGCTGCCCTTCTGCCTACCAGTGGCTGGTGTACCCCAGCTCATCCGGGCTAACCGCCATGCAGCTCGGAGCCGAGAGGATGCTCACCGAGAACATCCTGAGCCTCGTCGAGGACAGGCTCAGAACCCAGGCAAAGAAGATCGTGGAGCAGATCAGCCCCGACACCCTCCTCGACCGCTATTGGCCCAAAGGCTCCACGAAGCCCGAGGTCAGGGCCATCATAGAGGGCTTCTACAGGCGCCCCGAGATAGAGGTCATCACGGACAGGGCGGTAGCGATGAAGGCCATCCAGGACGCTGTAGCAGAGGGCAAGGCCGCGTACAGCTACGGCGCGGAGCTCATCTTCGGCAAGCCCCCTGGGCCAATAAGGGACGAGGGTCTCGTAATACGGGACCCTGAGGTCTCCCAGGTAGTCATCCGGGCCGAGGACGAGGCCGGAACCCCCGTGCCCCTCACCATCTGGGTGGACAAACGCGAGGCGAAGGCCACCCCCAGCACCATCGAGGACCTAGTCGACCGAGTCCATACGATTAACCCAGCCATACCCGAGGGGCTAGTCTTTGAGGGTTGGACAGACGGCTCCATGGAGCAGGAACGGATGATAACCTGGGACAGGGACGACGAGTACATCATAAAGGTAGCCAGGAAAGCCAGGCCCCCAGCGGAGGATGTGCAGCTCACAATAGATGCGGTGAACATCAAGTCAGGGGAGTCCATGGATGTAACAGTGATCATCGACAACCAGCCCTACAAGACCAGGCAGCCTGTTCTCCTCGCCAAGGACAGGCAGCACACCGTGAGGGTTGAGACCCCCAAGGGCATGGCCTTCGAGAGGTGGAGCGACGGCCACCTGAACCAGACTCGGACCGTGACCCTCGACATCGACCAGCAGCTCCAGGCCAGGTTCACGCCCTTAACCCCCGGCCAGAGGCTCATTGACGGCTCAAAGCCAGTGGCGGAGGCAGCAGCCGACCTCCAAGCCCTCCTAGGCACCCAGACCCGCGAGGCAAAGCTGGCCATCACCACGTCATACCAGGACTGTAGCAGGCACCTCGGAGCGCTGATGATGCTCCAGCAGCAGCCCTACACCGTGGAGCTCTCAGCCCAGGCCGAGAAGGGTAAACCACTAGAGTCCCTCAGGGTGAGCGTCCAGGCCGCCAGCGATAAACAGGGCGAGCTACGGTCGCTTATCACACAGCTTAGAGAGTACCTGGACAAGGTGGAGGTTACTTTAACCAAACGTGAGCAGGAGTTCAAGCCCCTCCGAGAGATACTATCAGAAGAAGCCTTAAAACAGGTGGCTAAGATGCCAGGCAACCTCACCTACCGACTAATAGCCATGGAGGACACGGCCCTACCCGAGCCCACCCGCAGCCTCCAGAGCGCCCTCGAAGAGTTCAAGAAGGTGAAACAATGAACGCGACAGACCAGAAGCTGAAACGTGTCTTCCCAGACGAGACCGTCAACAAGCGCCTCGGCCGAACCCAGCAGCTGGAGCGCCTACCCAAGTTCATCAGCGAGTACGCTGCCCGGGAGCTGGTCGGGGAGAGCGAGGACCCCACCACCATGAACGTCCTCAACAACTTCGTCAAACAGTTCTACCCCGAGCCCAAGGAGAAAGACCGTGTACTCTACGAGATCACCACCCGTGGCGAGTACACGCTGCTCGACGAGTTCAAGGTACGGGTAGACGCCAGGCACGGCCTGAGGAGGGTCGAGATACCCAGCCTCCAGATCAGAGACGCCATGATAGTCCCCAGCCTTCTGGAGCAGTACAAGGAGCTCCTTGAAACCGGGATGTGGGGCACCGCCAAGCTCAGCTACCAGCCCATGGTGCTAGAGGACAGCGACGTCCCCCAGACCCCCATCATCATAACCAGCTTCAGCCCCCTCCAGTACAGCAACGTAAGAGTGGACGACTACAAGATCAAGCGGGAGGAGTTCACCATGAGCGAGTGGATGGACGCCCTCATGCAGACCCTCGGCATGAACCCCGACGCCTACGACGACCGAACCAAGCTCATCTACCTCAGCCGCCTGGTCCCGCTTGTGGAGAACAACGTCAACATGATGGAGCTAGGCCCCCGCGCCACAGGCAAGAGCTTCCTCTACAAGAACGTCAGCTACTATACAAGGCTCTACAGCGGAGGCCAGGTGAGCCCCGCGACACTATTCTACCACGGAACATACCGCACCCTCGGCGACATAGCAGTCAGGGACCTCGTCGTCTTCGACGAGGTGGCCAAGATAGACTTCAAGAACCCGGACGAGGTCATGGGCAAGTTCAAGGACTACATGGATAGCGGCGACTTCGAGAGAGGCCAGCTAAGGAAGGCCAGGAGCACCTGCAGCCTCATGTTCCAGGGTAACATTGAGATACAGGGCAGGCTACCAGCCGAGGACTTCACGGCAGTAATGCCCGATTGCATGAAGGACTCGGCCTTCGTCGACCGAGTCTACGGCATGATCCCTGGCTGGGAGATGCCCAAGATCGGGCAGAGCGAGGTCCACCTCACCAACGGTTATGGTCTGATAACTGACTACTTCTGCGAGATCATGCACGAGCTACGGAAGGAGAGCTTCGTCCACGCCGTCTCCCAGAGGGCTGAGCTGGGCGCTGAAGGAGGTAGCCTTAGCATCCGCGACCAGAAAGCCATCCAGAGGGTCGCCAGCGGCATGATGAAGATACTGAGCCCTCACGACGCCAGGGACGCGGAGGCCCTGGAGATCGCGGTGAGGACGGCCGTCGAGTACCGCCAGACCATACACGAGTGGCTCTGCACCCTGAGCCCAGGCGAATACAAGCCCAAGAGAATAACCTACAGGCTGAAGGAGGCGTAAAGGTGTACTCGGACACGCTCCTTGTTAAGCTTGTGCGTGAGCATGACCCGGTCCCGGCGCTTGTCGACTACCTGATCTCCAGGCTCAGCCTCCTCATGGATCTCGATGATGTTGTGAGCAGCTATGATAAGGTGGAGGAGTGGCTGCAGGGCTTCGAGAAGTGGCTGCACGACGCATGGGGCTCAGACCTGTACAGGAATCTGGCAATCGAGGAGCACGGCTGGGCTCTCCAAAAGGCGCTCCAGAGGGCTGCTGAGATCGACGCTAACGTCCTGGTCTGCGACGGCTTCAGCATCCGTGAGCTCCTAGCCCTCCAAAATAAGCTTGGTGATAGGCTTCACTATACCGTTGAGCGTACACCTGCCCCGACCACAACCCAGAACGTATCCATGAAGATATTCCACACACCCAGCCTGAAGGACGCATTCACGGGCGAGAAGCTCTACGAAGGCCGCACATGGCGCGGAGATGTAATCGCCGACATAATGAATCCACCGAGAGTCGGAAGTAGCCGGGGGCACCTACTCCTGACCCAGTACCCTGACGCGCCGCTGACGGGGGCGCGTGCCCACAGGACCACCCAAGTACAGGACGTTTCAAGGGTAGTTGGTCCACTCATCGACTTGGTGGAGTCGCTCTCACGGAACGCCCCCCTGGTGGTCACGGGGGACCACGGCTACATCTACCTCGGTTCGAACCCTGCCAAGTACTTCTGGGGTTCCTCCCCAAGGAGGCAGGAGCGCTACGGCGGCGAGTACGGCGACAACGGGTTAGAGGTGGACGGCATCAGTGTAGCCGTTGGGAGGATCCATGTAAATGTCTCCCCTGGGAGCAACACCTTCATAGCCCACGGAGGCGTTAGCCTCACAGAATCGCTGGTCCCCGTCGTGACAGTAGGTGCATAGGGTTGAGTGAGTACAGACTGATAGTAACCAAGAAGCCGACGTTACGGCTCTGGCTACATGAAGGAAAGAAAAAGACTGTTCAAGCCTCCACTGAGGGATCCAAAGCCGCCCTACTGAGGGAGGTCCTGCTCCCGACACTTAGAATGAGCGAGTTCATGTCCTGGAGGGACGGGCGGGTCAACTATCACCTTGAGGAGGAGTCAGCCCTACGGTTGTACCTAGCTATGAAAGGGATAGCTGGAGTAATGAAGTGGAGTAGGGTGAATGGCTACGTTGAGGCTGTGAAGAACATGGATAGGGGAGAGGTTCTCAGCTGGTACAGCCTATACCTGAAGCTAGGCTTCAGAGCCATCGCTGCTTTCAGAGCAGCGTATTATTAGAAGATACTGAACTACAGATGCTAAGCCAGAAAACTCAATTGAATAGTTATGGCATCCTATTTTAAACTCTTTAATTTTTGCCGCTCAATTTCTATCTTTTATACACATGCAATCCTTCTATCTAATCTCATTGAACGCTGTACACTAACACTTAGTATTATTTTATTTGGTCTTGATTTTATCCCACCTTTTCTTGTATTTTTTCTTGTCATTTGCAATTTCAAGATCGAAATCACTGTATAAAACCCCTTTATTTTTCAGATCAGGTTTAATAGGGATTAGAATTCTGTAAGGAGAGTACCAAAACCTTCTTGACTTGTTTTCAATCTCAGATGAAATACCTTCTATTTCAGCCTTTGAAAAAACATAGAAAACGGGGTTTTCTATGTTATTCTCATTGACTGCTACGCAGACGAGATAATCAAAATAACAAAAATCTCCAATAATTGCCCCTCTTCGTGGATGTTTATAATGAGCTTTAGGATGTTGTTTACATTTTTTAATATGCAGTGCGAATCCATAACCTTCCCCGTAATCCTCTTTTTTATAATTAGATGTCTTTATTTCTATTTTTATTCCATCTATTTCTACATCTGCTCTTGCTTTTCTTTTAAATTTGATTTCAGAATTCGGAAATCGTTTCCTTAATTCAAGGTAAGCTGAAAGCTCTCCGTAAACTGATAAAAGATCGGTGGGGAATGAGCCTCCTTTAATTTTTTGTAACGAATGGCCAAGTTCAGTTATTTGATTGATAGCTTGTTGTATTTCTCTAGTTTGATCAATCATGAGTTAATGTTATTTAAATAATTTTTATATTTTTCTATCAGTTTATTTTTTAATTCCTCTATTATTTTTCTCCGTCCTGAGAGAATCTTTAGACATTAAGAACAGTTGCTTATTTAGAATATTTGTTTGTATCTTCCTGATTTGAGCATGTACAGTAGGTCTCCCATCCTGTTGCCCTCCACAATGTCATCATATGATTCAGGGTACCCATCACGCACCCGGACATACTCCAATGGCGGCACGATCAGAATCAGGTAAAACAGGCTGCCGAACATCTCCCTGAACAACCGGTACTTCCGGGTAACCTCCAACTCGTGGTCGCCACCCCACACCCCATGCGGCTCCAAGACAACCGTCCTACCCCCCACCCTGACCCCCGGCAACACAAAGTCAGGCTTATAGGTTAACCCGCCCCCCAGGCTGAACCTCTGAGGCTCAAAGTAGAACACCATGGACTGCCTCTCCAGCAGCCCCCGGAGGCTCCTCTCGAAGCCACTGGTCTCCCTACCCACAATATCGTAAGTGACGGGCACCGTCCCCGTCAGCCTGTACAGCTCATCGAAGAAAACCAGGTAGTCCCGCAGGTCCTCCACGCAGGGCCTCTGACCCTCCATCCACCGGCCCAGCATGTAGAAGGGGTAGTCAACTCTCAACGGGTCATCAGGGAACAGCCGGGAAGCGTAGCCTGTGACCCTCTCACGGGCCTCCTCACGGTACCCAACACACTTCCACTGCTCGGAGCCCGGCTCCTCGCACATCCCCAGGCAGGCGGCCACACTGACAACGTACGACGTCAAAGGCGTCCTCAGATCCCTGACATCAAAATGATACACTCCCAGATCCGGATAAGGCCTGGTAAGCCACCGGAGATACATCCACACCTTCTCGCAGTGCCTGCCACCCATCCTGGGCATCCCCTGAAGCACACGAGCATACTCAGACGGCGACGAGAAACGCCCAGAGTACCCAAGAAGGTC
The DNA here is from genome assembly GCA_043826455.1 of Candidatus Bathyarchaeota archaeon. GTDB lineage: Archaea > Thermoproteota > Bathyarchaeia > TCS64 > TCS64 > RBG-16-57-9. The sequence continues at coordinate 11,761 of JBDRQD010000031.1, read as the reverse complement.
CCCGCCGGCCTCCTCCTCCACCCACCTGTTCACACCCGCCAGAACCGCACCGATCCTCAGCCGCTGAGACCTGAAATCCCTGTAGAAGCCACACCCCCTCACAGCCTCGTTGAGGAGCTGAGCATTAGTCTGACGCAGCAGCGCGTCCCCGTAGCGCCTGTGAAGCTCAACCATGAGGGCCCTGGCGTTCTCGGCCCTCCCGATGAGAGCCGTCTCAGTTACAGACGCATTAAGCAGAAAATAGTGGGCAGCCCACGCCCTTTTATCTGCGTCGTAGGGGTCAAACAGAAGCCTCTCGGAGACGGCCGGGTCCCACTGGGCGCAGCAGATACCCGAGTTCCTCTCAACATAATCCCTCAGCAGCTCCTCGATATCCTCCAACACGCCACCTGTAGAATTAAACCATGTTACAAGGATAAAACACTAAAGACAGTCGATACCATGCAGTTTTCTAAAAAAAAACATCAGAATTTCAGTCAACCAGCCACTCTAAAGTAATAACCGATATATCGCCTAAAGCGACTTTAAATTTACATTAACTAAAAAAGCATGCAACAGATAAATACGGGTCAACAATCGGCATAAAAACAGCTAAAACACTATAACTGTTTATTAATGTTTACACTCATTTAAATCCAAGTTGGCTCTGCCATCCGACAAACAGGCTAAGAAACTGTACCTCGGCGTGCCACTAAGTCTACAAAGTAATGGCTACTCTTGTGTCCCCCACTGCCTAAAGATGGTTCTAGATTACCTCCACATTCATCATAACCAAGTCGTTGTCCCCGAACTTGACGAAATAATGAAGGCCGTGGGAACAACGGAACTGGGAACAGAGTTCGGATCAATCGAGAACATTAACAGGTTGTTAGAGAAAAGCGTGCCCTCAGTTGAGTTCAGGCGAGACTCAAGTTACCCTCAATGGGAGACTATCATAAAAGACATAGAAGAAACTAAACCAGTTATTCTGTGGGTAGAACTCAAAGATCAAATAGGACGCCCTTATGGACACTCCGTCGTAGTTGAAGGTTACACTAATAACAAGGTTTTATACAAGGATCCCTTACATGGAGACTTGAAGGAAGGAATCGACACCTTCCTTTCGAAATGGGACGCCATGGACCGCTACACAATAAGAGTGAAGGTCGACGAGAGAGCCGAGAGAAAGTTAACTGAATACATTTGACGAGGTGAAGAAGATGAGCGAAATCTATAGGAAGGCGAAGATGTACGCGGTAGAACACTACGGTAACCTCGTCTACGCAGAGGAGCCGAGCCACGACGCCTTCTCAAGGAAATACCTCGTGAACCTCAGCGTCCACTATCCTAGGCTGATTATAAACGACGCCAACAACGAACGGATAGTCAACGTCCTGAACCTGGAAAAGATAAGCCAGCTACTCGTCAACGAGAAGGGATCCATCTTGGACGCACCTACAAAGGATCAGTGCCTCCACGCCCTAAACGAGTCTCTTAACCTCTGGAACGAGCGTATAGAGAGGATAGTCACCCGGGCCGCTTCCAGTGAGCTGGCCAACGTACAGACGGTCCACCACTTCCTCAACCCCGTCGAAGTCATTATGAACTGGATCTACCACTATAACGTCCTCACCGAACAAGACATAGAGGACCTCACCCGCTCCGAAAGGTACTGGGACTGGATCAACCTGCTGAAGAGCCTGGGCGTCATCACCTACGGTGAAGGCAAGTTTGGCCTGGGGGAGATCGGGCAAGGCATCAGAGAGCGTAGCCGAGACAAGGACGCCCTCGTAAGAAACGTGATCTCCCTCATCTTCGCCGAGAGATACTCGTTCCTCGAGGAGATAATGAACATAAAGGCGCTGAGCACCCTCATCCACGCCAACAGCTGCTACTACAGGTTCTGCATAGACGCCGACAAGATAGTGAAAAAGACGCCTCAATCGGTCCACCACGAGTACGAGCGAATCTATGGGAGGCGCTCCTACGTGGAATTCTTCAACAGCCTCATGGAGCTATCAAAGGGTAAGGTGGTAATATACCATAAACCCTACGTCACGGCAAACGAGGAGATATTCGATAGAATAAACGAACTCAACATCCAACACTCCGTAACCCCTCCAATGTAGACATAAGGCACTACAATCAGACAACACCGTTTGAAAAGACAGGCTAACACTCATGAAGATGAAACAAAAACACTCCTCAAAGTAAAAGATGGAATTTTTTTCCGCCTTATCCCGGCTGGCACGGGATAAGCCAACAGTCTGGAAACGCTACGCCCGACACGCCAGCGCCCTGCCCCAGACAGAGAGGGGTAGAGCAAAATAAACCGGAAACTGTCTCCCCACGCCGAGAGGACACCCGGAACCGGTCCGATGCCTCGCCATTCTATACCAAATCGCCGTCCATTCCACACCGAAACACGATCTTTTCAGGAAGTCATCGGGTTAGGGAATAGTCCACAACCCCATCCACGCTTTCAGTGCCTCCAGCCACAACCCTTATTACACCCAACGTAATACAAATAACGTATTATGGGCACCGTAATCTCCATCCGCGTACCCGACGAGACCAAACGAGACATAGACAAGTACAGCATAGAGGTCAGCTCAGTGGCCAGGAAAGCCATAGAAGAAGAGATACGCAGAAAGAAACTAGAGGAAGCCGCAGAGGCAGCCGAGGAGCTGGGAGAATACTTCTCAAAGATACCCGAGGAGCAGGCCCTAAGCTGGATCAAGGAGGACCGGAGGACCCGCTGAGTGCCCCTCTTCGACGCCAGCAGTGTCCAGGCGGCCCTACGAAGGCTGCGGGGAGACGCCGCCCCCATCCTGGAAGGCCAAACCGTCCTGGACCTCACCCTATACGAGCTCGGAAACATCGTCTGGAAGGAGAACCGGGCATCCGGCGGAGAACCCGGGGAAGCAGCGGAGAAAATGAAAGCCATCGTGAGGCTCATCTCCATCATGAACATAAGAAGAATAGACCCCGGCGAATTAGCGGCCATCGCGGAGAACGCCTCACGGCACGGCCTCACCTTCTACGACTCAGCGTACCTCACAGCCGCCCTCAAAGCCGGCACCAGCCTGGTAACCGAGGACACAGACATCCTGAGGGCCGCAGACAAGGCAGGCCTCACAGCATCACAGGTAGACCAGTACCTGAAAACCATACGCTGAGCGACAACAGCCCCTCCACATAATCTAACCAGTTTGATATGCAAAAAAAGTAGGGGGGGTACCCCCTAATGACAGATTTTTCTACCATTCGGGTAGCTGACCCGCGGAGGCGAATGCCAAAAAAAGTAGGGGGGGTATCATTTTATGACGGTTTTTTCAGCCATAAAACGAGTTATTTCACCCCGCGAGGGCATGACCCGTAGTATATATGCAAAAAAGATAGGGGGGCACCGATTTTAGGAGGAGAAAACCTCCTAAAATATGGTCCGCAGCTCACCTTAACGGATAAGATAGCTCTTAAGGATGGCGCCAGTAGAAAAACGAGAGGGGGTAACGCGGATGAACCGGAAACAGCCGCCCCACACCAAAAGGGCTCCTAGAACCGGTCCGACGCCGCATGAATCTACGCAAAAACGCTATCCATTCCATACAAAAACATGGGCCATTCACAACAGATACGTCATACTCAAACCAGGTAAGTCGCGTGCAGCAGAGACGAACAGATTTATGCGCACAGAAAAAGTAGAAAAGTATAAAAAGTAGAAAATTCCACTAAAACCTATGGGCTCCTCCATAAAGGTGAGCGAAGACGCGAAGAAGACCCTTGAAGCCCTCCAGGCAAAGATCACCCTCGCAACAGGCAGCAAGATACCCCAGCAAAGGCTCTTGGACACAATAATAAGGTTCTCAGCCGACCACTTGGATCAGGTCTTAGAGAGAGCCATAGAGGCCCCGCCCCTGCCTAAAAGGCAGTTAGAAGCGCTCTTAAACGCACCCATGGATTGGGGCGTAGAGACCCGAGAAGAGGAGATAGACCAGATCCTCTACGGACAGAGAATGCCCGCGGAGGATGGCCACATCTGACTGTTTTAATAGACACAGGTGTGCTCGTAGGCTTCCACAACAGGCAGGATGTGAACCACAGTGACGCCCTCAGGCTAGTGTCATCCATCGCCGGAGGTGAGATGGGCCCGGCTTACACCACTGATTATGTCTTCGATGAGGCCGTCACGGTGGCCCTTGTACGAACCAAGAGATCCGATGTCGCAGTCGCTCTCGGCAAACTCATCCTAGGCCAAGATACGCCCTCCTTCATTGAGATATTAAACGTCGATGAAGAAACCTTCAGTAATGCCTGGACCCTGTTTAAAAGATACTCTGAGAGGGGGTTAAGCTTCACGGACTGCGCGTCTTTGGCCATGATGGAGAACCGCAGAATAGATAGGATAGCCAGCTTCGACGCAGGCTTCGATGGAATCACCTCAAGGGTGGCTTGATGGCGCCGAGCCGGTATTCCTAAGCCGCGCACGGCGCCGAAGGATTGTGCAATTATGGGTTAGCTTACGCACAGAGAAATAGGAGGCTAGACGCCGATGCACGGCGCCAGGTAATATACCAGCCGGCCCTGAGGGATCTCAAAATCCATCTTCACAGGCATATCCGTGCTCAACTCCAGCGAAGCCACCTCACTCACCGAACCCGCCGCGTTAGCGATGTCACTCAGGTAGCTCAACGTAAAAGTAGCACCGCTCACCTCATCCACCTTAAGATCAAGCAAATCATCACTATCCCTCTCCCACTCACTGAAACTAGACCCCATATCCCCCGTCGCATTGATCTTCAACACATCCTTCTCCACCTCAACCCGCACATGCTCCGACACCAGATCAGCATCCCGGATCGCCATCCGGAGCGCATTCGTAGTCAACCGGGCCCTAGCCTTGAAGAATATCTTAGGCTGAGGCACCTCCTCGTCCAACGGCTCCAGGATCGGCATCTCAAACCGCCTACTATGCCCACCACGCTTACAGTGGATGACCAGCCGCGCCTTCTCCTCACTAAGCACGATCCGGACCTGCTCATCCCTCTCCACCCTGTCCAGGAACTTTAGGAACTCCTTGATGTTTATACTAAGCCTCGGCTCACCCTCACAACGGTAGCTGTCGAAGAAGCCCCCCGGAAGCTCAAAGTCCACCATGGCCACGTGGCTAGGATCCATGGCCAGCAGCCGCATCTGAGCCTCATTCAACGAGAAGGTGCCCTCCTCCACAATGACGCTCAGCGCCTTCACCAGGCTCCGGAAGGGGTCAATCCTTGAAACCTCAACCTCAAACAATGTCATTTTCCTCAGCTAAACAACGCGATGCTGCACACACAATAGACACAAGCCAATAAAAATACAGTGGTCAGCTGTAGTCGCGCCACGTGTGGCCGCACTTGGTGCACCGGTAGAACTGGGTCATGCTCTCATCGATGCCCCGCGTCTGAACCATCCACCAGTACGCCTCATCGTTATCACACTTCTCACACTTAGCCTTCGTCCGAGGCATGGTGCTCAGCTTACGCTCCTTCTGCCCAACAACGATGATCTTGTCGTCCCCCCGGTTAACACGGCTCACCGTCCTGGTTTCCTCCAGAGGCTCCTCATGACCACACCTGGGGCAAACGTAGCACTTCTTCTCGTTGTCAGCCACGCAGAAGGCCCCGCACTCTGGACAGAACTTCAGATCAGACTACCTCCGCCCGCACACTATCCAGCAGAAACCATTTTTAAACCTTGTGTAAGCCAGCCCCACCTAGGGCGCCGGCAACCAGCCATGCCACCCGCAGAGCCTCAGGGTACCCGTCCACGGACGCCGCGGCCAGGACCCCCCGGGCGTCCCCCTCGGTGAGCCCCGCCGAGACCACCGTGTAGGCCCCCCACCTGAACATGTGCCTGCCGTCCAGCTCAGCATCAATGGGCCCCAGAGCCAGCACCGGCCTACCCGCCAGATCCTCCAACTTGAGGGGGTCCAGGGCGCAGCCCCCAGGCAGCCGGGATAGATCCAACAATAATACCCTGACCTGGCCGTAGTGAGGAGACCCTCTGACGGCCTCCGAGACCGCCTCGGCCGCGTCGCCGCCGCATGGCCTGCACCCGACGACGCCCTCGGCCCCCAGGCGGCCCCTGTAGACCACACCCACAGGCAGGAAACAGCCGCCGAGCTCAGCGACGGCCAGCCCCAGGACGCGAACCTGCCTCTTAGCCTGCCTAATCCTCACCCGGCTCAGGGGCACACGCCCCCCGAAACATCTATCAACCTTTAAACTCGCGGAGGCTCGCCTCAAACCCGGCCAGGAACTCGTCCAGCTTGCCTCCGGCAGCTTCGGCGGCCCTCCTCACAGCATCCAGGTGCCCCTCACCCTTCCTTAGCGTGATGAACAGTTTGGCCCTGTCCATCAGGGGGTGGGGCTTGCTGTACCCGGCCATCTCCACCTCCGGGTCCTCCAGGAGGCTGCTCTGCAGCAGGTTCAGCATGGTGTGGCCCTCGCCGCTGAAATCCAGCTCCATGTAGCCCCCCTCCTGCTTGACTATGTTGATCCTCATACCAGCTCCTCCTTTCCGTAGCTTCGGGCGGTCTTCCTCCGCTCAACCCTTCCGCAGCCCGGGCACGTAAGCTTTCCCCCGTCCCTCGTCAGGACGCCTCCGCACCTGCTGCAGTAAGCATATATGACCCCGTACTCGGGGCCAGCCAGGGTGACCTGGTTGAGCCGATTCCTGGTGTTCACCAGCTTGCCCTTCACCACGTCGCCGCTCCTGAGCGCCATGTCGATGTTCTTCACGTACTCGGTGCTGATGTCGCTTATGTGAACCACCCCGCTGTACGTCGGGTGAATGTGCCTGCCGCCCATCATGAATATGTCTATCCGGGCGTCCTTCCTGGCAACCGACCCCACCTCCGCAACCACATCCAGCCCCTCCAGGGGGACAGTGATCTCCGGAGTCCACTTATCCACCACCATGCTCCGTGTCCCGGCGTCAATCCTAGTGACACCTATCTCTGATGACCTAACATCCCCGTCAAGCTGATACGTACCCTTGCCGTCGCCGTACTCCTCTACGACGGCCAGCTTCTCCCCGGGGAAGACCTCCTTTCTCTCGGGCTTCCTCGCCATTCTGCTTCATCCTTCTATTCTGTTTTGTCCCCGGTTATGCCCCCCGGGGACCCTTTTGTGAGTGTGATGTGATAGTATGGGCAGATACGGTGGCGTGTTTTAAAAACCCAGCGGTCAGCCCAGGTAGCCCCTGCCCCACACCTCGTCCCACGTGAGGTCCCCCAGGGCCACGCGTGCCTCCTGGACGGTGAGCATGGGCCTGTCCACCCCGGTGACCCCGTCTATGGCGATCCTGGGGCACGCCGTCACTATGAAGGCCTGGGGCTCCGAGTAGTTGTTCAGGTGCTCCGCCCTCACCTCGTCCAGATAAAATATGGCGGCCTCGACGCCCCTGTCCCTGAACCTGCGCTCCAGGCCCTCAGCCACCTCCAGAGCCCCCTGCCCGGGCTTCGAGGACACCAGTATCCCCAGCGCCTTGGCGTCCCTGGCCGCGACTATACCCGCCATCCTCCTCTTGGCGAGCCCCATGAGGGCCTCCGGCTCCACCGCGGTCACCGAGCCACTGTAGGGGTCGGCCACCACCACGGGCTTGCCCGTGGCCAGGGCCAGCCCCAGGGGGTGGAACCTGCCGCCCCCCACGTAGAGGAAGGCGTCCACGTCCTCGGCCACCCTCAGGGCGGCCCCGTAGTGGCACCCCAGGACCTGGCCCGCGTTCGGGGCCTTGTCGTCGCCCTCCCCCACACGAGCCTCGACGCCGCGCCTCTCCAGCTCCAGGGCAACCTCGTGTACCTGATGGACGTGCTGGACTGTCGTCACCACCCCCACCCGCCTATACTCGCTCAGATGCGGCAGGGTCTCCTCCACGAGGCGCCTCACGTCCACGTCCACCTCCGCGTGAACGTAGAGGACGGGCACCTCGCCTTCCTCCACCATGGCGCTGTGGCCGATGTGGACCAAGAGGTCCGCCTCCAGCTCACGGGCCTGGCGGGTGGCGATGTCGCATGCGCCGTAGCATGAGTCGCCTGAGAGGAACACCTGGGCCCCCGTGGCTTCGCGTATGACCCTGACCAGCTGCAACGCGTGGGGTCTCATGCCGTCCGGCAGCTGCAGCAGAACCCGTGTGCTGCCTCTCCTCTTGATCTCCTCGGCGATCTTGGGGAGCTCCAGGTTATACAAAGCGGGCACTTGATGATGAATAAGCTGAGGCTGGTTAAAGGTGTTACAGCTCGGTGGCCACTATCCTAGTGGCCACCGGGAACTTGTCCCCCGCCCTCTTCAGGGCCTCCTTGGCGTACTCCACGTTGGCCTTGTCCACCTCAGCCACGAATATGGGCTGGTTCTGCTTGATCCTGGCGGCCATGGCCGTGGGCTTGCCGTACGCCTTCTTCATGCCCTCCTGGAACCTGTCGGCCTGGGCCACGTTGACCCTCTTGTGCTCGCGGATGATGTTGTGGGGGAAGGGCACCACCTTCAGCGTGAAGTTGTCCCTGCCAACGTACTTCTCCATCACCCTGTTGGCCGCCACCCTCGCCGACTCCAGGGCGTTGTGCCTGATCTGGATCTCCTTGATGTTGATAAGCTCCACCCTGTGGGTGTACTCGCGACCCGTGTTACCCATGGTGAACTTCACTATCTTAGACCCGGGTACGCCGCCCATGTACTTGCGCTTGGTGTAGGGCATGTTCTTCTTGAACTTGAAGGTGCTGGCTTTCATCGCTGTGTCCCACCTGAGTAGCCCAGTAGATTAATAAAAAGATAGTGCAAAAGGGGTGGCCCGTCACTCGTTTCACCCGCCACCTAATCCACTTCGAAGCCCCTCAGGAGACCTCGGCGCCCCGGGAGCGTAAAAGTCTGACGAGCAACGCTATGACCGCCAGGGTGGCCAATATCAGCGCAGCCAGCAGCGCGTTGACTAGGGCGGAGCTCATCCCATTTATTTTACGTTAACCTGAGCATATATGTATTCGGTTAAGCCGGCCTCACGAACAGGTAGTACTTCTGCTCCTGGCTGAGCTCGTCCTGGATGCGGCGAGCCAACAGCTTCACCGGGTCCGTCAGGTTCACCCTCGTCTTCAGGTCCTCGTAGCCTGTGAAGGGGTACCTCTCCCGCAGCTCCAGTATCTGGAACATGAGGCGCTTGCCTATGCCCGGTATAAGCTCCAGGGAGTGCATCCGTGGGGTGAGTGACGGGCTGGTGTTGAAGAACTCTATGAACCTTGCCTCGTTGCTCTGGACGATGTCCTCTATGACGGCGAGGAGCTCGGCCTTCGACTGGGACGTGAGCTCCTCGTAGTTGATCCTGCCCAGGATGTGGCTCACCAGGGCCCTGTCACCCTTGCCCACGTATATCCTGTCCCCGATGTTGTACTCGGCGTCCCTGTTGGGGGTGGCCTCAAGGAGGGTGAAGTACTCCTCGCCTAGGAGCTGGATGACCCCCGACGCCGTGTGAGCTGTCCTGGGTGCGCCTGGCCTGCCGTGGGGTAGGTAGTCCAGGACGTAGGCGTACTCCTCGTACTTCTTTGGCTCCTTGTACAACTCAATCAGCTCCGGGTACCTTTACCGGGTACTTATTCTTCGACCCGGTATTTTTCAATTATCCCTAGAATCTTGTTCAAAGTGTCCTCGGCGATGATGCGCTGCCTGCCCAGGAAGGTGCGCACCTCCGGGACGCTAGCGGGCATGCAGTTGACTATCTGGACCGCCAGGCCCCTCTCTATCTTGGCCTCCTTGACCAGCTCGTCGGTGATCTTGGCTGCGGTCTCGCTGTCCAGCTTGCTGAACCGGATGGTGTACTCCAGCACCCGGCGCTGGAGGGGGTCAAGGTCCTCGGCCTTGTCCATGAGTATCTTCCTGGCCTCGGCCACCGTGATCTCCTTCTTGTTAGAGACGGTCATGTGATCAGCCTTTGTGCTTCCTTATGTGCTCTGGGGTGGCGATGATGGTCTTAACCGTCTTCCTCTGGGGTATCTCAAGGACGTAGGCTCTGCCCCTCTTGCCGACGACGTCGGCCACCTTCCCCTGGAAACGTTTGTGGGGCATGCCCTTGTGGACGCCTGGGTCGATGGTGATGACTACTTTCTCGCCTTCCTCGTACTTCGTGAGCAACCTGCTGAGTGGGAGTCTACCCTTCTCCCGGACCCTCTTGCTCAGGGCTGCCCTGCTCTTTCTGCGTATTCCGCTACTAGTTTTTCCCATTTCTGTGTTCTCCTACCCAAACTTGAAGGGCATCTGGCGCCTCATTCTTCGGCTTCCCTTCATCTGTTTAAGCATTTTCCTCATAGTATTATACTGTTTTATAAGTTCTCTTACTTCCCGCTCCTCTGTGCCGCTGCCTCTGGCGACGCGCTTCATCCTGCTGGCGTTAAGGACCTTGGGGTCCTCTCTCTCCTCCGGCGTCATGCTCTGGATGATGACCTTCCACCTGGTCAGCCGCTCCTCGGCGTTCTCCAGCTCCTCAGTGGGCAGCTGGTAGCTGAACCCGGGGATCATGGATAGCACCTTCTGGAGGGGCCCCATGTTCTGCATGGCCTCGAACTGGTTGTACATGTCCTGGAGGCTGAACTTGCCGCTGAGCATTGCCATGACGTCCTTCTCGTTGACAGGCATCTCGGCCTCCTTCACCTTGGCCACCAGGCCCTCGATGTCCCCCATGCCCAGGAGGCGGCCTATGAACCTGCCGGGTACGAAGGCCTCCAGGTCCTCTATCTTCTCCCCGGTGCCGATGAACTTGATGGGCACCCCGGTGGCGGCTACGCTGCTGAGGGCGCCTCCGCCCCTGGCCGTGCCGTCCAGCTTGGAGACGATGATGCTGCCCACGGCCGTGGCCTCCTTGAAGGCCTTGGCCTGGGCCGCGGCCTGCTGCCCTATGGTGCCGTCCAGGACCAGTATGATCTCCTGGGGCTTCACGGCGGCCTCTATCTGCTGCATCTCCCGGATGAGGGCCGTCTCCTCCTTGTGGCGCCCAGAGGTGTCCAGTATGACGACCTCCGAGTCCTTGAAGTGGGCTGCCCCGCGCCTGGCGAGGGCCACGGGCTCCTTGGCGTCGGGCTCGCCGTAGAAGGGGGCCTTGATGCTGTCAGCCAGCTGCTTCAGCTGGTTGTAGGCGCCGGGCCTGAAGGTGTCGGCGCATATGATGCCCACCTTGAGGCCCCGCTTTTGGAAGTACCGGGCCAGCTTGGCTGTGTGGGTGGTCTTGCCGCTGCCCTGGATGCCCACCATCATTATTATGTTCTGCTTGCCGGGTGTGATCTTCAGCTCCTGGGGGGTCTCGCCGACGAACCGTGTGAGCTCATTGTAGATGACCTTGACTATGTGCTCTCTGCGGCTGATGCCGGGGGGCAGCTTCTCCTCCAGGGACCTCTTCTGGATGTTCTGGCTGAGCTCCATGACGAGCTGGACGTTGACGTCTGCTTGTAGTAGGGCTCGTTGGAAGTCTTTTACTAGTTCCTTTACCAGGGTCTCGTCTACTACGGGGGCTTTGATGATCTTCTGTATGGCGTTGTAGAGGTTGCTGCCTAGGTTTTCGAGGACCACTGTGTTCACCTGGTATGGTTTGTACTGATGTACGTGTCTTATAAATGTCCAGTTGGTGTGGTGGGCTGGGTGCGGCTGTGTTGGGTTCTGGGTGTCTTTTTTTGGGGTTGTCTGCGTCTTTTTCTTCGTGTGCGTGTGGGGGGGGAGGGGGGGTCCCATCACCGCCACCGCGATTCCCTGTTTTCAGGCTTTTT
>JBDRQD010000030.1:0-125181 GCA_043826455.1 Candidatus Bathyarchaeota archaeon | reverse complement strand
GCTGGAGACAGCCATTATCCTTGTGGCTTTCGTCATTACGGCGGCTGCCTTCGCCTTCGTCGTGCTGAACATGGGTTTCCTGACAGCGGAGAAAGCGCAGTCGGTGATCAGCGCAGGCATGACTGAGGCCAGCTCATCTATACTGATGGACAGCGGGCTCATCGGACAGTTCGGTAACGTCACCGGCAGCCAGCAGAACGTGTATCTACAGAAACTGACATTCTACATCAAGCTGAGCCAGGGACACGAGCCAGTGGACCTCAGCGACGACAAGCTGGTGGCTACCTACACTAACCAGAGGTGCCACGGCGAGATCTACGCCAGCAACGGCACCATCATGACCATCACGGGGGTCAACAGCGACGGCGACAGGCTGATTGAGACTGGTGAAAAGTTCAAAGTGACCGTAGACTTCACGGCTCTGAACAGTGACGACATGGATCCGATTGGTGCCGACGTGTACACTAGGCCCTACGAGGAGTTCAGGATCGAGCTGAGGCCCTCCACGGGCGCGGTCCTTGCCATAGAGCGTCAGATACCTGCCGTCTATACCACCGTAATGGTGATAGACTAAGCTCCTTTTTTCTCCTTCCCCTTCTTTTTAGAAATCCATCGCCTAGATGTAGCGCTGCATTTATGGGGGCTAATTGTTGGAGAAGAATCGGCGCTGGTAGCTTTCATCATCCAAGATGCCTAGGCGCTCCATGGTCTGCCTCAAGGTCTTCATGTTGCCGTCGCCTAGCTCGAGCAGGGGCCTCCGGGGCTTACCTACGTCGGCTCCAACCATGTTCAAGGCTGCCTTCAACGGCACAGGGTTGGACTCGCTGTACATCATCCTGATGAGGGGCAGCAGCCTGTACAGTTGCTCCCGGGTGGTTAGCACGTCATTATAGTTGCCCCAGGGCTTGCTCATCTCCGCGAACTCCCTTGGGCACAGCGAGCCTGTGACGTTGCTGGTGCCCTTGCCGCCTGAGGACATGACCACGGGTATGAGAGCGTAGTAGGCGCAGTCGCAGCAGAGGACGTTGAACTCGCTCCGGGTGAGCTCGATGACCCTCATCACACCGTAGGGGTTGGGTCCGGCCTCCTTGACGGCCACGATGTTGGGGTGCTGGGCCAGTCTCGCCACGGTCTCGGGCTCAACGTTGACCCCGCACCTCTCCGGGTTGTTGTATATCACAAGTGGTAGGTCCACGGCGTCGGCTACGTCCTTGAAGTACTGGTAGAGGGCTGCCTGGGTGGGCTTGATGTAAGGAGGCTGGACGATGAGGCCGCAGTCCGCCCCCGCCTCCTTGGCGTACCTAGCGTTCTCCAGGGTCTCGCGGGTGCTCACCGCCGCAACACCTACCATCACTGGCAGCTTGCCGCTGGCCTCGTCGATGACCGTGTCAATGATCTTCTGGCGCTCGTCCCTGGTGAGGAGGATGGCTTCCCCCGTGGAGCCCATGAGGAGGACGCCGCCGCTGTTGTTCTCGGCGTGGAAGCTCACGAGTTGCCTTAGGACATCGTAGTTGACTTCGTCGGCGGCATCAAATGGTGTGACTAGCGCAGGCCAGCTGCCCTCGACGTTGAACCGCTTCATGAGTACTCTGACGCATCGGGTTCTGATAAAAGAATCGAACAAATAGGCACCCATGATTAGTATAAAGTCAACTCAGCGGAGTCTGAGGTAATACCCGGAATCACAAGACATCTTTTTAGGTTCCGATACTCTGGTGAACTAGGGTTTCATGAGAAAGATCCTGGGGTTCTCCTACAGATTTGTCGTGGTCGTCGCTGTAACCCTACTTATACTGGCTCTACCGACGCCAGCTGGGCTATCAGAGGCGGGAAAACGTGCTTTAACCGCCTTCGCCTTCACTGGGACTATTTTCGCGCTCCAGCCGGTGCCCCTCCCTTTTGCAGGCCTGATGGTGCCGGTGGTGCTCGTGGCATTGGGCTTAGCGGACTCTAAGCAGGCTTTCGAGCCCCTCGCCAGACCGATAATCATACTTATCCTTGGGAGCTTGTTCATCGCGGAGGCTCTTCGTAAAAACGGCATCACCCGTAGACTAGCCCTGTCGGTCATAGTTGCGTCTCTGGGAAATGTTAACATGCTTCTATTAGGGCTCATGGGTATCGCAGCCGTAATGTCGATGTGGATGGAGAACACCGCGACGGCCGCTGTGCTCATCCCGGTAGCTATCACGATATCTAATCAGGTCACAGACAAGGAGAGCGCCCGAAGATTACTCGTGCTGCTGGTTCTCGGGATAGCTTACGCCGCCAGCATCGGCGGCATGGCGACTTTAACGGGATCAGCCTCGAACGCGGTGGCCTCCGAGTTCCTGTCAGGTATCAGGGTCTGGACCTTTCTGGACTGGATGAAGTACGGTGTACCCTCTTTACTTGTGGTGTTTCCCGCTACTTACTGGGTTTTATTAAAGATAAACCCTGTAAAGGTGAAGAACCTGGAACTAGATGTGGTCCGAAAAGAACTTGATGGTTTAGGGAAGCTGAGGCGCGTCGAGTGGGAGATATTGATAGTAATGGCGTTGACGATCAGCCTATGGATAGGCGGGGCCTCGATCGAGGCTGTGCTGGGGCTCCCGGTTACTTTCATGTCTCCCGCCGTCGTGGGCATCGTCGCCGTGGCCTACATGTCTCTTAGGAACATCATAGAGTGGGAGGACGTGAAGGGGGTTAGCTGGGGGATGTTTTTCGCCATATCGGCGGGTTTAGCCCTCGGTGAGGCTCTCAACCGGTCGGGGGCGACGGTGTGGTTGACCAACCTGGTTTCACCCATTATCAGCGGCCCCAATTTTCTTGTAAGCCTAGTGTTCGTTGTGTTTGCCTCAGCCCTGTTGACTAATGTGGTAAATAACGCCACCGTTGTCGCCGTCTTCGCCCCCATCATGATCGAGATAGCGAGGGCTAACCCGGCGTTCAATTCGGTGCAGCTTGTGCTACCTTTGACCTTGGCCACGACCTTCGGCTACGCCCTGCCTTCAGCGTCGGGAAGGATGGCGCTCATCTCAGCCACCGGGATAGTTGAACCTGGGGACATGTTCAAGTATGGGATGATTATAACCTTCGTAAGTTCGCTTCTACTGGTAGCTCTGTTCTACCTGTTAGCCCTGTTGAACCTGGTCTAAAGTGCTTCCGGTTCAAGTTAAATTGTGGTTTGCGTGTATAATCTTGGAGGCTCATGTATGCGTATCCTTGTAGTTGGAGCAGGGAGAGTTGGGGCAAAGGTTCTGCTTCAGCTGAGGAAGAACCCTAGGATAAAGATAGTCACTGTTGACCCCAGAAACAGCCCCCCGGCGGTGGAAGATGGTGTAATAGATTCGGTTGATTACCACAGCGAGCTTAAACTGGGTGAACTTGCGGAGGTAATCCGACTGGAGAAGCCGGAACTTGTTCTGATAACCACCTCTCCTGAGGACATGGCTAGGACCGGGGTGCCGGGAATAGATCTACTTGTGGAGGCTCTTAAGGGAGAGCTGGAGTCCACATTAGGGGTGCCGATCATCGCAGTCTCACGCACCATCTCTAGCCACCTACTGAAACCGTCCTGACTTGATTGGTGTGCGTGGTTCAAAGGCGTTTGAAGAAATGTAGAGGTTTCAAGCTGTGTTTTCCTGCTCCTGAGTCGATGGATTTAAGGAACCTCACCTATGAAAAGCATGAAGCAGGAGATGGATTTTCTTCCTTGTTATACCCTCCTAGAGGGTATAAGCCACCCCCGGAAAACGCTACGCCCACCGCAACAGCGCAGAAGCTCCCGAGAGAGGGGGGAGGGGGTAGAGCAAGAAAAACCGGAAACAGGTGCCCCACGCCAAAAGGAGCCGCGGAACCGGTCCGACGCCGCATGAATCTACGCAAAAACGCTGTCCATTCCATACAAAAACACGGTACGTTCAACACATAAAGCACGGCGTGATGGAGAGCCTGATGTGAAAAAGGGTAGGGGGTATCGATTTTAGGAGGAAAAAACCTTCTAAAATGAAGCCCCGAGTACCGAGAGACCGATGACCATGACAGATAACCCGAATCATATATAGTAATACCTGAGATCACGCTCGGGGTTTAATCTCGCAAGGAGACTGAAGATGGCTTAGGAGCCGAAGAACCGACCCATCACGTAAGCCCCAGCGAACATAGCCGCTATGCCGATGATGATGGGAATATTACCAAGACCTAAGCTGGACAACGCGGAGCCTGGGCACTGCCCCGACAGGCCCCACCCGATCCCGAATATCGCGGCCCCAATCAATGTGTTCCTGGTCAGCTCACGCGTCCTTGGCTTGAACTCGCCCCCCAGTAAGGGCTTCTCCAGAAACCTGGGCACAATGTTAATGGCTATGAAGGCGGTGCCCGCGGCCGACCCCATCAGCAGTAGCAGCCCCATGTCCTTCAACTGCAGGAAGCTTAGCACGACCTCCGGTTTAGCCATCCCACCTACGGCTAGACCGAAGCCGAACACGAGGCCTCCAATGAAAAGGACCATGTTTCGGCGGTTCATGGCGTCACCCCCAGCAGCATCATGATATTAGCTGTGATGACGCCGACGACTATGAAGGTGACTACCGCTATCAAGGACGTAGTTGACAGAGACGCCAAGCCACTGATGCCGTGGCCAGAAGTACACCCGCTGGAAAGCCTCGTGCCAAAGCCGACAAGCAGTCCTCCTAACAGAAGGCGCCACCATGGGATAGAGGACACCCAGAAACCGTCAGGTGAAATGGTAACAGTATATATTAGGGCGCCGAGGATGACGCCGGCCGCGAAGTACAGCCTCCAATCTCTGGACTCGAGGAGACTTTTTCTCCGGAAGTAGGGGAGCTTACTGAAGTAGCTCAGGGTCGTGCTGAAGAAGCTGCTCTGGGTGGCGTGTAAGCCAGTCAGGATGTAAACCATGGATACGGCTAGGCCGATTATCAGTCCGCCCAGCAAGTATCCGGTAACGCCTAGAGGACCCATTATGTGGGTTACTGAACAGCGATGTAAAAACCTTGTTTACTACCTGACCTTCGCCCTCATTATTGTTGTCACTTGGTTGTCGGGTAGCCCTTACTCTTCCAGGCGTCCATGCCTCCCAGGACGTTGTGCAGGTTCTTGAAGCCGCGTCTCAGCAGTATGCTGCAGGCGAAGCTTGACCTGGTCCCGGTCTTGCATGTGACGGCCACGGGCTTGTCTCTGGGTATTTTCCTGTGGTTGTCATCCAGTGTCCCAGCATAGAGGTTGAGACTTCCCTCTATGTGGCCCTGGCTGTGCTCGTCCTCGCTCCTCACGTCCAGGATGAACCACTCTTCCTGGCTCATCCTCTCCTTCAGGTCCGTGACAGTCATGAGGCTGAGAGTCGTGACTGGCAACGCCTCCTTGTACCAAGTTACTATTGTGCCGCCCAGGTAGCCTCCTAGGTTGTCGTAGCCCATCCTCATGAGGCTCCTAGCCGTGTAGTCGAGTTGGCTTTGATTACCCAGCACGAGCAGTATAGGCTTGTCATAGGGTAGCACGAAGCCCCCGATTCCTAGCCGGGCCAGGGGGAGGCTGTAGGAGCCCGCTATGTGGCCTGCTCCATAGGCGGGGGGCGGCCTAGTGTCTGCAACCACCGCCCCGGCCTCCACCATCTCCTGTAGCTTCTTGGGTGTCAGGGGAGGGGGGTTGGGGCCGGAGCCTACTGGTGGAGCCCCCTCTACGTTGAGCTTCTCCATCATTGTGAAGTATGGGGCGTAGTGGTGGTGCTCGTTGATCTTGTGGGAGACGAACTCCTCCTTGCTCATCTTGAGGTAGGGGTTCATCCGGCGCTCTGCGCCGATGGTGCTGATCTCCCGGGCCGCTATCCCCGAGCCGCACACGCTTCCTGAGCCGTGAGCGGGGCAGATGACAACGTGGTCTCCCAGGGGCAGCAGCTTCCTGTGGATGCTGTTGTATAGGTTCTCCGACCACTCCCTGCGTTTATTGGTGCCCCCGAAATCGGTTCGGCCCACCTCGTTCACGAATAGGGTGTCCCCGGTACAGACCAGCACGGTTTCTCCCCCTGTGGCCTTGTCGGCTACAGAGTAGCTCATACACCCGGGGGTGTGTCCGGGGGTGTGGATGGCCTTCACCTCGAGTTTGCCTACCTGGAAAGTCTGGCCGTCCCTGAGTACCTCGCCGTACCTGTACTCGGGCCATGGCCCGTGGTGGACGCTGGCGCCAGTAAGGGCGGACAGCTCCAGCGACCCTATTACATAGTCCTCGTTGCGGTGTGTCTCGAAGATGTGCTTGATCAGGAGCCCCTCCCGCTGGGCGATGTCCACGTAGACTCTGCAGTCTCGCTGGGGGTCCACTACCACGGCCTCAGCCTCTGAGCCTATGAGGTATGAGAGGTGTGAGACGACTTGGGACTTGATTTTCTCGAAAATCATTGTTTCATTTGGGGGAGCCTCTGATAATAAATGTTGTTTGATCCTTGCAGCCTAAGGCGCCTCGTCATGGTTGACAAGAAAAATGGGGTGGTCCAGGTTACTCGGTGGACTTTCTCCACTCACGTAGCAGTTTCAGTAGTTGGCGCCCGGACTTCGCGTCGTATCTCAGCCTCCCCCCAGGCATGACCTGAGCTAGACGCTCGGGCCTCTTCTTAGAAGCCCACTCGATGAACTGTGACAGGGCCTGGTCAGTGGCCTGCCTTGTCTCAGGTGTGGGCTCGAGCTGCACTGACTCTATCTGGGTGCCTCTGATGATGAACTGGCCAACGTAGCGGGCCTCATGTATCCCCGCGGCCTCTAGTAGTGCGCTCCTCTCCGTCACCTCGGCGCGGATCTCGTCGCCCATGACCCAGGAGGGTCGTGCGGAGCGCTGCGTCTTTGTGGCGTGGTCGAACTCGGCCACCTTCTGGGCCGGGTCCTCGGCCATGGTGGCCTTTGTTCCTGTGCGGTGGAAGATGGAGTCCTCTGTGTATACCTCTTTGAGCTGCTTTAGGCTCTTGGCTTTGTGGGCGTTCACCCACTCCTGAAGTGTGTCGTGTGTCCGCATCAAGGCTTGTTCACCTGTGAGTGAACGGTGGTCTTTTTTTAGCGACTCATTAAGCTATTACGGAAACGGGGTAGTGAATACTGTTCTACCACTTCAACGGATAGGTTCGTTGAGCCAACCACAGTTATAGAACTCAGATAGAGAGCGGTGTGACGATCATCGTTAATATACGGGTTTACATGGAAAAAGCAGCAATAGCCGGTGCACCATGTCCAACCTGAAGATTGATGAGGTGTTAAGCCTAATTCTGGCTAAGCTGAAGGAGCAGGACTCCAAGATTCAGTCGCTTGCTGATCAGGTTAAGGACATTAAGAACTCGGTGAACGGCGGCGCTCAGGCCCAGGCTTCAGAGGGTAAGGGCGTCGCCCATTCAGAGGTTGGTAAGCTCAAGAGTATTCTTGTTGTGGATGACGACCCCAACCTGGTGAACACCTTCAAGCTCATCCTGGAGAACGTGGGCTTCAACGTGGACTCGGCTAACAACGGCGTCAGCGCTCTGTTCAAGGCCAGTAAGCTGCATTACGATCTGGTGATCCTGGACATGAACCTGCCTGATATGCTGGGGGATGAGCTGGCTAGGCGGATCAGGCTTAGGAAGCCGGACATGAAGGTCATCATGATTACGGGGTATAGCAGCTACAAGGAGGAGCTGGAGAAGGAGGAGAAGATAAGGAAGGTGCTGATGAAGCCTGTGCCTCCTGAGGACCTGGTGGAGATAGCGAAGCGGACCATCACCAGCGAGGAGCAGGGCTGAATGTGGACCGCTTCAGTTTTTTCGTAGCTTGAACTACAAGTATAAACGTGTCGGCTCCGTTATTTGTCCCATGACCAAGGTTAATGAGGTCTACCTCTGTGAGATATGCGGCAACAAGGTCAAGGTGTTGGAGAGCGGAGCCGGGACCCTGGTTTGCTGCGGCGAGAACATGGTGAAGGTAGCTAAGTAGTGGTGTCATGTGTGGACGCGGGCGTTCGCACCTCCACCTTTTGTAGGGTTTGGTCCCAGTGGCTGGGAATTGTCGATTTTGGGGGGGGTCCAGGGTTTGTTGTATGTAGCTTGTAATTTGGTGATTAGGGGGGTTGATGACAGCTGTGTGGAAGAGTGTGATGTTTTTTTGGATTGCATTTAGCTAAATTTTAGATACAGTTTCTTTTCCATTAGGCTTCGGGTTCTTTTTCCTGTTTTCACACTGCTTAGTAACAGCATTATACGTGAACCGCCCATCATGGTGTCGTGACTGTTCAACCCTCGGGGTTATGGAGCTGGGATGCCTGCAAGGACAAGTTGGTCGGTCTGAGGGGCAGGCTGGGGTTCCCCGACCAGGGTGAGCTGAGGTTTCTCGGGTTGAGTGTGGACCTCGGAGACGGGTCGGTGACAGATGATCTGACGGGGGGCCGGCTGAGGGGTGAGGACCCCTGGAGCAGGTACATGGTTCAGACGGTTTTCTATGTGCTTTCAGGGTACAGCGAGGCTGAGCACGTTGAGACCCCGGGGAGATTGATGTCGTATAAGCAGCTTAGGGGTGCCCGGTTCGGGGACCTGGACAACAGGAGGACGAGGGACAGGATCATTGAGAGGTTCAGAGGCGACCCCGGGGCCCTGGTGGCGTGCGCCGAGAGACTGGAGGGTGAGCGCGTAGAGTTTCCTTATGGCGACGTGGCTGTCCGGTTGGAGGCGCTTCCCCTTGTGCCACTGACCATTATTCTGAGTTGCGAGTCCGCTGAGTTCGAGGCCGACGCGAGGGTCTTCTACGATGAGACCGTCCAGGGCTACCTGGACGTGGAGCGGATCAACTTCCTCACGAACCTGGCCGTGAGCAGGTTAGCTGCCGCGTCTAAGAGGCTGTGAGCAGAGGTGCGGGAGACCCTACCCAGAGCTTATACATGTTCGCGGCGTCTTAAACTGTATGCACGTTAAACGGGTCACATCAATCAAGAAGAAGCCCCTCGTGGACGCCCACGGGGCGGCGGCCCTCTACCAGATATTCTGGCAGGAGGACGAGAGCGGTAAGGTGTTCAATGCTAGGAAGCCTGAGCCCATGAAGAGTTTCCGCCACTTCGCCAGGATCACACTGGAGCCTGGGGAGACCAACAACATGCACACGCATAGGGACGCGGAGCAGGTCTACTTCGTCCTGAGGGGCGGAGGCACCGTTCAGGTGGGGGAGGAGAGGAGGAAGGTGAAGGCGGGGGATGCGGTGTTTCTGCCGGTGAACGTCCCGCACGGGTTCTATAACACGGGCGACAGGAGGACGGTTCTCCTGCTTGTGGGAGTAAAAACGTAGCCCAACCAACCACGTGGGAAGTTGGGAAAAAATATTGCCTCAAACCCAACCCCTTTTTTCACTCTGAATAAAATCACTCACGCATGGGGCGTATCGCCAGAATCAGTAGTATTAATGCTATACCATATGTGACGACCGTTTCCTGCCCTTGCCACAATATGTTGAAAAGTGTCGGCAGGAAGTTTAGAACGGCATGAATCGCAGTCACCAAGTAGAGTGACCTTGTTTTATCATACAGCAGTCCTATGAAGCTGAAAAGTAACAGACCTGAGATTATTCCCATGAATGTTAATGTTTGTACTAGTCCATGAAGAACGACAAACACCACTGATACTGTTAGAACTCCAAATAATCTACCATATTCCTCAACAGCACGAGTCTGCAAGTATCCTCGAAACACAGTCTCCTGCCAGAAGCTATTCAGAATACAAAAGCTTATCGTAGCAAATAATGTGTTTATGGTTGGCCACTGAACGAGATTAGGAAACATTGGTAACTCTTGTGTGCCTAGAAATAATCCAAACACAACAGCTCCAAGGAATAAGCTGCTTCCAGTAGCCAATCCAACTGCCACGAAGGGTAAGGTTTTACGATTTAAATCCAAACCAATGTCAGCCGTGAGAAACTTACGTCTCTCTATATGTGTTACTGAGACGAAGACCAGTACGAGTATTAAAGTAGCGTCTAAGAAACTCGCAACAGCTTAGCCCATAGATGATTCAGCTACAAAGATTTGCGCATTTTGATATGCAATGGATGATGATGCCCCCTGGAAAATGAAAATTTGTTGAACTAGGAATATCAAACTGATTCTACTGACCACGATAAATAGTAGGGTCAGTGTGAGGGTTACTGCAATTTTCAAGATAAATCGGATTTCCCTTGGCTGCTGTTGATAAATATCTTTAAACATGGATGTTAGCCTTCGTTGAACTTCAAACTACAAGAAATACTCTATGTAGATTTAATATATACTCATCAACACTCTATCGCATACAGTATCCTTATTGAGCATATACTGACTATTATCAACCCTCATGGAGAAAAGCGTGAGCTTCTAAAATTCTAACGTTATTAGTTGGGATAAAATTATGCCCCTAAACCCCAACATTTCACTTTATTATTCTACTTTTCTCTCTTTCCATCACTAGGTATCATGTACATCACGCGTGCGCCATGGTGTTAACCTGATACAGTCAGCATAGCAACTTAGCTTGCATCGATATTAAATACCGTACAGGAAACAGTGAATCATGGATTATGATTTCCTGATTAAGAACGTTAAAATTCTCGACGGAACAGGTAACCCGTGGTTCCGCGGCGACCTCGCTGTCAAAGATGGGAGGATATCCAGCGTAGGTAAGGTTACAGGCGAAAGCGCTGAGACCATCGATGCTTTAGGGTTGGCGGTCTCGCCCGGTTTTATAGATATTCACTCACACAGTGATTTCTCACTCATCGTGAATCCTGAGGCAGACAGCTTCACCAGGCAAGGAATAACTAGCGTCCTGAACGGCCACTGTGGTTCCTCAGCTGCACCGCTTAACGAGTTAGGAAAAGGAATCATAAAGGAATTACGTGGGTTCGAGGTAGACTGGTATACGACCAGCGAATACCTTAACGTTCTGGAAGCGAAAGGACTAGCCCTTAATGCGGGAACCTTGACGGGGCTCGGGAACCTGTTAATCTCCGCCATGGGGATGGACGCCTTCGACCGCGCCCCCACACAGGACGAGGTAGAAGAGATGAAGACGCTTCTAGAAACTTCCCTTGAGGAAGGAAGCTTTGGACTCAGCTCAGGACTCGAATACGATCCACAGACCCTCACACCAACCGAAGCCCTCATCGATCTATGCAAGACCGTGGCACACTATGGCGGCCTCTACGCCACCCACATCAGAAGCAGGGACGTAAAGGTTGTTGAGGCTGCACAGGAAGCCATACGGATAGGCGAGGAGTCAGGTGTGCGTGTCGAGGGCGTGCACTGGGGAGCACGTTTTCCATCAGACGGGAAGACCAAGCACATCGTGGACCTGTGTGATGAGGCAAGGCTCAGAGGACTGGACATCGCCTTTGACCAGGTCCCGTGGACCATTGAGAACGGGTACGGCTGGTGCGGCTGCTCCCTCATCGAGCCCATCATAATTGGCTCAAAGTACCTGAAAAAAGGAGCCAAGTTCACATACGAGATGCTGTCAGACCCCGCGGTTAAGGAGCATCTTAGAAGCGATCTCATTAACCGCCAGTACGGCCCCATCCTAGCGGGCGTCCGCGGACCCCTAGATTCTTGGGACCGTTTCATGGTGGCTCACACAGATAACAGCCCGGAGTACAACGGAATGAATCTAAGGGAGATCGGCGTGAGGATGAAACTCGATCCCTTCGATGCCCTATTCGAGTTACTTGTCCGGGAAGGAGAAGGATTCCAGAAAGCCTGGGGCGCAGTAGCCATCACAAGCCAATGGGACACCGACTTCTCCTTACTTCACCATAATTGCAGCGTGGCGATAGACTCTGCCAACGACTCACCGAAGGGACCTCTCTCAGATAAACCGGTCAGTGAGGTAACGACGCGAGCCTACGGCCAGTTCCCGTACTTCTTCCAGAAATGGGTAAGGGAGGAGAGGCTGCTTGGGCTTGAGGACGCCGTCAGAAAATGTACGGGACTGCCCGCGCAGCGTATGGGTCTGATGGATAGAGGATTGCTACGGCCCGGGATGTGGGCGGATATCATACTATGGGACCCTGATGAGATCAGGAACAACGCGACGTTCATGGCTCCCAGAGTTTACCCAAGCGGCATACACAGAGTCTACGTAAACGGAGTACTTGTGGTAGAAGATAACGAGCACACAGGCTCACTACCTGGAAAGACCTTGAGGCCCTAACTCCCCAGCCTACGTTTATCTCACCGGGTAACCTCCACCAGCATCCCTTCCCGCTTCCCAGAACCATGAAATAATAGAGACAACAAACTTCTGTAACGACCCCCATGTCTTTTAAAGACATTATCGTCGAAAAAGAGAACAGAACCATATTGGTCAAAATAAACAGACCCGAAGTGCTTAACGCCCTTCGAGAGGACACCTTCCTCGAACTAGAACAAGCGCTGACCGAGTTCTCAGACACAGACGAACTTCAGGTGATGATAATCACTGGAGCCGGTGACCGCTCATTCTCAGCCGGCGGAGACATAAACGCACTCCTAAACATGAACAGCGACGGCGCAGCCGCCTTCGCCGCCATGACACACCGGATACTCGACAAGATGGAGACCACCCCCAAACCAATCATAGCCGCCGTCAACGGCTACGCCTTCGGGGCCGGATGCGACCTGACTATAGCATGCGACATCGTAATAGCGTCAGAGAAAGCCACCTTCGGTGAACCTCCCACCGGCCTAGGGATAACGACCCCCTTCGGCGGCACTCAGAGGCTTCCCAGAATCATCGGCCCAAAGAGAGCTAAGCAGCTCTTCTTCACTGGGGAGAGCATAGGCGCCGAGGAAGCCCACATGCTCGGCCTCGTTAACAAAGTCGTCAAACATGAGGAACTGCTGCCAGAGACCCGGAAACTGGTTGACAGGATACTTGGCCGCGCCCCAATAGCCATAGGATACTGTAAGAGGCTGATTAACTTCAGCTCGTACGGAGACCTGAGTGACGGCGATAAGCTGGAGTCAGAGCTATACGCCATGTGCTTCGACACCGAGGACAAGAACGAGGGCATGAAGGCCTTCCTGGAGAAGAGGAAGCCGGTGTTCAAAGGTAGATGACGGCTTTCATGTAAGCCGAAAGATTCAATGTAGCCTTAAAATTTTTTATCCAAACCTTCGTCAGGAATATTTCAAATTGGTAAAAATAGGTGAGGCCGTCTTCAGGCCCAGATCAAGACTTGTAGACGATCTCCCCGTTCAGGATGGTCATGTAGACCTTCAAACCCTTATACTGCTTCTTGGCCTCTTCGACGGCCTTCGGGTCTGTAACCTTCATCTTGAACTCCGGCTTGGTGATGTCCATTGGCAGCACGGCTATGTCGGCCAGTTTACCAGGCTCAATGGAGCCCTTTATTCCTTCCTCGCGGGTCGCGTAGGCGCCCTCAAGAGTGTAGCACCTGGCGGCCTCCTCCACGGTTATCCTGCTCTCAGGGTTGGGGTGGTTCACAGCCGACCAGATGCCGTAGAGGGGGTGGAAGGGCATCCCGTCCGAGCCGAAGGGCACGTGGAACCCCAGGTCAAGGAGACGCCTGTAGGGGTTGGACCGCCTGTTCCTCTCCTTTCCCAGTCGGGTCTCGTACATGCCGCCGGGCCACGCCCACTCCCCAACGAAGTTGGGCTGCATGGACGCCACGATGCCCAGCTTCCTGGCTCGTTCAATGTCCTCGTCGGTGGGGTACTCGAAGTGCTCTATCCTGTACCGGTGGTCGTCCCTGGGCTCTGCCAACGCCTCCTCGATCCTGCTGACCGCTTCCGTGACGGCCCTGTCGCCGATGGCGTGGATGGCTATCTGCCCACCCATACCGTGGGCCTCCTTGACCACTCTCTTGTTTCTCTCCTGGTCCCCCACGTATACGCCCCGGGTCGAGGGGTCGTTGGCGTAGGGCTCGTACAGCAGCGCGGTCTGGGCCCCCATGGAGCCGTCGATCCCTATCTTCAGTGTGCCGAAGCTCAGCCACTCGTCCCCGCTCCACATGCGCGGGTACCATGTCATGACGTGGGCCCTTATCCCCAGGTCACCCTCCTTATGCGCGTCCACGTAGGGCTGGGTGGAGTTGTGCATGGTGGCCTCGTCTGGGCGGCTAGCGTCGTGTATCGTGGTGGCGCCCAGGCTGTGTGCCAGGCTGGCCGCGTCCCTGATGCCCTGCCTGAGCTCCTCGTAGATTGGGGGAGGGATGTACTCGGAGACGAGGCCCCGGGCGTCCCGGAGGACCCCCGTAGGATCGTTCTGGTCGTCCTTGTCGATGACCCCGCCCCGCGGGTTGGGGGTGTCCTTGGTGACGTTGCATAGCTCCAGGGCCAGGGAGTTGAGGACCATCATGTGGCCGCAGACCCGGGTCAACACCACAGGGTTATCAGGGGACACCTTGTCCAGGTCGTACTTGTTGGGGTACCTCCTCTCCCGGAGGTACTGGTCGTCCCAGCCCCGCCCCTGAACCCACTTACCCTCCGGCAGCCTCCTGGACTCGATGTAGCTCTTGAGCCTGGCCTGCACGTCCCTTATGGAGTCGGCCTCACTCAGCTGCAGGTGGCCGAGCCTGTACCCCCAGGAAAGGAAGTGAGTGTGAGAGTCGATGAGCCCGGGGACAACCGTCTTGCCCGACGCGTCGATTACCTGAGCGCCGGCGGGTATCTTGGTGGCTGACCTCTTACCCACGGCCGCGATCTTGTTGCCGCGTATCACGATGACGGCGTCACTGACGGCGGGTTTTCCCGTACCGTCAATGAGATTTCCACAGTTAACAACTTTAATGGATATGTGTTTCGCCTATTTCCTTCGATATTCGAGGATTTATTAATGTTTGGTACCCAATTTTGTGTATCAGGGCTGAGTACCCGCTCAACGCGGTCCTCGCCTGTACACCTGCCCCGCCCTCACACCAGTGTGCTCCCCGTCACGGACGGTTAGCTCTCCATTGACTATGACGTGGGTGACGCCTGCCGGGTGTCTCCTCGGGTCCGCGTAGGTGGCCGTGTCCTTGATGGCGTCGGGGCTGAAAACGGTGATGTCGGCCCTGAACCCGGGCCTTATCACGCCTCTCCCCTCCAGACCCATGATCTGGGCGGGCAGGCTGGTCATCTTCCTGACGGCGTCCTCCAGCCTCAGAACTCCCTCCCTGACGTAGTGCCCGAGGACCCTGGGGAAGGTCCCGTAGGCCCTAGGGTGAGGCTTCCCAAGGAGAATCCCGTCGGTGCAGACCGTCCCGTGCGGGTCCGCCATGAACCGTTTAACGTCGTCCTCGCTCATGGTGAATGAGATCATGGTGGTGGCATTACTCTCCTCCAGGACAATGTCCATCAGGGCGTCCAACGGGCTCTGACCCCGCGCCTCCGCTATATCCTTCATAGACATGCCCTCAAACCCGGTATTCGCCTCCGTCTTGAGGTTTGTGCAGTGGAGACGGTCCCACCTGGGGCTCCGCGATCCAACTTTCTTAGATTCCTCCTTGATCCTTGACCTCACCTGGGGGTCCCTCAGCCGCCGGAGTAACAAGTCCACCCCGCCGGCGTGCACCCACGGGGGAAGCAGGCTGCTGAGAAAAGTGCTACCAGCAGTATAGGGGTACTGGTCGAAGGACACCTGGACCCCCTCCCTCCTCGCCTCATACAGCCGCCTCAGAGCGTCAGCCGACTTGCCCCAGTTGGCCTCTCCGCTGGCCTTGAAGTGGCTTATATGGACGGGCACCCCGGCCTCGCATCCTATCTGAACCACTTCATCCATGCTTTCAACCAGCCTGTCACCCTCGTCACGCATGTGCACCACGAATACGCCGCCAAGGGCGGACACCGTCTTGCACAGCTCAGCCAGCTCCCAGGTCTCAGAGTAGATGCAGGGTGCGTAGATGAGGCCGGTGCTGAAGCCGATGGCGCCCTCCTCCAGGCTCCGGGCGAGGAGAAGCCGCATCTCCTCCAACTCACCGCTGTCCGGGCTCCTGTCATCCATCCCCATGGTGGCCAGACGCAGGTTGCCGTGGCCCACGAGGGCCGCCACATTCACCGACGGGCGCGCCTCACTCAACGCGTCCAGGTACTCGCTGAAGCTCCTCCAGCTCCACTCCACGTCAGGGTCGCCGTTAAGCCCCGAGAGATACCTCCTCCACTGCTCCACGTGGCCAGCGTCAATAGGCGCCTCTCCCAGCCCGTCCTGCCCCACCACCTCCGTGGTCACCCCCTGCATTATCTTGGCCTCGGCCAGGGGCTCAGAGATGAGGAGAAGGTCGGAGTGGCTGTGGGTGTCAATGAAACCCGGGGCCACCGCCAGCCCCTCCACATCCAACACGGTCTCGGCCTCGCCATCCATCCGGCCGACGCCCGTGATGAAGCCACCCTTGACAGCCACGTCCCCGTGGAACCAGGGGTTCCCGATGCCGTCCACCACCCGGCCGCCCCTCAAGAGGATATCATGCATGTGGTAGACTCATGGTGAAGAGGTTAAAGATGGTTTGCGTAGAAAAAAGGCGTCTTAGAAGAGGATGAACAGGAGGGGTATAATCAGCAGGGTTATCACCAGGCCCATGACGAAGGTGAACCTCATGGTCTTCCACTCCTCACCGTAGGCTCCGATTATCGCCAGGCTCCTCATCATCTTACGCACGTCCACGATGCCCAAGTTCGCAACCATGTGCCCCGCCACCAGGATCAGCGGCCTCGTTATCCCCAGAGAACGTGCTGCGATGAAGTGGAACCTGGTGAAGAACAGAGTCGATGTGAGCTCGTGGCCGAAGAGCATGCACCCGAAGACGGCCATGAAGGGGACCAGGGCCACGTACAGTGTAGGGCCCAAGTTAGACGTGGCTATGGCCAGGGCGTGGATGAGGTTAAGGCTCTCCATGCCGGCGGGCAGCACCAGCTTGTTGGCCTCGTTCACCACCATGCCACTCCAGTTGTAGGTGAACACCATTCCCGAGCATATCCACGTGGCTATCACGAAGGGCACCAGCCGTTTAACCAGTAGGCTCCACGTCTGCTCCAGTTTCTCCCTGGTGGGCCGCAGGATCAGGAAGCTGAGGAGGATGCTGATCATCACCCAGACGAAGGGCTGGAACACCTGGACCGGGATAATCTGGTCCGCTATCAGAGGCAGATTGAAGTTGTACTGCTCCAGCACACTTGAGAACCAGGGCAGTGAGACCACGCTGGTCAGCACTGACACAATGACTATGGGCGAGAGAGACCGGACCAGCTTACCACGCTCCTCAGGCGTCATGGGCTCCAGAGAGTCATCAGGCTTAAGGTACCCCAGCCTCGAGCCCACAACGTTCACCAGGAACATGACGGCCACAGCGTAGATGCCCACAAGGACCCCCACCCCCATGATGTTGACTGTGCTGAGGAAAAAGTTCACGGCGGCCGCCAACGACAAACAGTAGACCAGCACAGCCGCAGCGTGCTTCCAAGTAACCACCTTACCGTCCCGCCTGAGCACCACCAGAATGGCCAACCCGAAGAGGGGGATGACCACCCACGCGAACCGGCCTATGAGGCCAGCCAGGTCCGCCTCCGTGAACCCGAAGGTGCCACCGTAGACGGCCGTGGGCACCGTTATAGGGGTAGACAGGTACGCGAAGTGGCTGAAGGCGTCACAGGAGCCGTCGATGAGGATGGGTATGGCCCAGGTGCCTATGCCCATCTGGTTCAACACGATGGCGATCCAGTCGATGCCTGCCCCCGCCGACAGCATCAGTATGGCGATGCCGAAGCCCAGGAAGTACACCTTGTAGACCACGCCCCCAGGCATCCTCCTGAAGGCGTTGCCGATGACCTCGAAGCAGCCGTGGGACAGCATGTAGAAGGCCAGGATGAAGCTCATCATGTTGGCCAGCGTGTACTTGTGGATTATGAGGATACCGTACAGCCACCCGTAGACGAGGATGACGGGTGACGTCCCCGAGTAGAAGTAGCTTATGATCATGGTCAATGAGACGCCGAGAAGCCCCGCCTTATGCACGGGCCACCTCAGCACAATGATCCCGGAGAACAGCACAACTAACGGGATGAGACCGAGTACGACTCCAAGCAAGACGGCTCCACCTTTCCAAATCATGGGTGCCAATAACTATAAAATATGATTCATTGACAACCATCAAGCAATCACTGTACTCAACGCAGAGACACTGGCAGCCTGTTGGCTGCAGTCGCGCGCGATGCGGAGTGGCGGGGTCACTAGTACCCACCAGCTTGACGACGCTTACGCCTACGTTTGTACGACTTAACGAGAACTACTAATCGCCCAAGCTTCCCTTATAGACGCCTGTGAGATCGTCCTCGAACATAATGTAGAATTCGAGCACGCCCTCAGAGGGGTTCCTCAACACCCTGCAATTCCGTACGCTGACTTGACCGTCACGGGGGGTAACACTGATGGATGAGGCGAAGACACGTAGGCTACCCGTGCCCAAATCTGGCTTGAACGCGCCTAATTTCCATGAATATGACCTATCATTGTCCTCTGTGAGGTACCTGCCTACAAACACCAGCTCGCCCTCTGAGGCAAAAACCTCGCTTAACATGATCTTCCTGTACTCAACGGCGTAGTACTGGTCGGTGATCAGCCTCCAATCCGTGTTCAACTTGGCGTCGCGCCAACTCACGCCGTCGCTGCTCTCAAGGCACCTTAACCCGCTCCGAGGAACACCCTCGGTTACCACCGTCTCCCAGAACAACACACGCATGACTCCGTCCTCCACCCAGGCGACCGGCGCCTCTGCGCTGTAGAAAAGGTGATCAGAAAGAGGACCACTGAGATCACCACGTCTATCCCACTGGTATGCGTCTTCGCTGACATAGTAGGCGACTGTCCCCCCCGAGAGGTCCTCGATGAAGAGGTGATACCTGTCGCCACTTTCTATGAGGTACGGGTTGAGGAAGCAGCCATCCAGCAACCGGGTCCCATCATGAACCCAGGTGACTCCAGCGACGCTAACAGCCGACCAGAGTCCCTCCTCCGTCGTATACAACATGCGATACCTGTTCTCATGATCCACGTACACGTTGCTGATGCTCGTGACGGCCTCCGCGCCCACAGCATCAACGACAGTTATAAACGGGTTATCATAATCGACAATTACGTTTCTTATCTTCTCCACCGGAACATTGTTCCTGACATACGGAACATCCATGGTGAAGTACCTGACATGGCCGACATAGTACTCACGGCAATAGTTCTCAAGTATGCTTCTGTTCACGAACTTGTCATCATAGACATTGTACCGGTTGGTCGTCGTGAAAAACACGGCCCTCGTTTTATCGGGGAACCTGGACTCGATGAGATCAGATAACTCGCCTGGAGAATCCGCGGAGTAGGCCCCTGTCAGCCACTCTCTATAGTCTTTACCAGTGACCAGGCTACCGTAGCTGGTCTCAGTGTAGTATAGCAGGTGGCGCAGGGTCTCCTGAGGTATCACCAGATCGTATGCACGAACCCTTGTGTTAAAGACCCGCGTGTCACTTATCTCGACCTCATCAAAGTAATAGGGATACCTGGGCGTCTGAAGAGCGCCGCCTAACGAGGTCGTCAAAACCAGCACCACGAGAAAGAGTACCTCAGGCCTCATGTTCCTCAACTGCCCTATCTCCCGGAGGCTGGACACGTGAACCCAGTTAACGCTAATTAGACGCGAAAGAAAGCTGGCGCACAGGTAGATGGCCACCCACGACAAGTAGATGGAGAACCTCTCAATGGGCACAACGACTCCGACGTAGCTGAACGCTATGAAGAAACCCGTGACCATGACTATGGAGGACACAAACAGAGGCACTTTACCCAAGTTGGCTAACAACTCGTATAACCCTATCAACAGGATAACACCCGAGAACATGTCCAGGGAAAGAGCCCTGAAGCCACCCGATTTTTCAGACGTAAAGAACAAGTTGATGAAGATAACAAGCAGGGATAACAGAACTCCAAGTTTCCGGTAATGCTCTACCTCAGGATTTTGTACGTTCCTCAACGCGTACCACATGAAAACGACGGATAGCATCGGAATGAGGAGCAGAAAAACCCCGCCTTCGATCACTACGCCAATGAACCAAGCCAGGGACTCCCCAAGGTAGATAACATAGTAGCTGATGAAAACGCATGAAGCTAATAAAATGTAGATGTTTTCCATCATCAGCGTGGTCTCCTTTTTTAACCAATAATACAATGTGTGCAGCATTGGCACCATGAAGAGAAACAAGCTGGGCAAAAGGTGAACCACGACCGAGGAGGCGAAGATGAAGCCCATGACGGATACGTACAAAACGTTAGGGCGCTGAGCTTCAAGGTCTTCCCTAACCTTGAAGAAGAATAAGGCTAAGATTAGGAGAACGAAGCCATAATCTTCTCTTAAAGGCGTCACGAACCGGGTCAGGTACATCGGGTTCGAGAACAATAGCAGCCCGGACAGGAAGCCGGCGAAGGACCCGGCCATTCTACGCACAACGATAAAGGTCAGTAAGCATAGCGCCCCTGCTGAGAAAGCCCCACCGTAGCGGAGCAGGTTCTCCACTGAGGCGTTTGCGATGAGCTGTACGGCTGAGAGATAGTAGTAGAACCCGGCGTTCCAAAGATACACGTAGCCGTAGAAATAGGAGATGGCTTCACCCGGGTCCAGGCTCCTCAACACTATGGTTCTCACAACAGAGGCCGTCTCCCATGCATCTGGTCCCCGCCAGTACAGCTTCGGGATGACCCTGATGATCAAGTAGAACCCGGTCAACGCCGACAGGTAAGCAGCGAACACATCGAGCACCTTTCCCATGAACGAAGCCCCGTTCTCGACACTCTTGCGCCTGTACTTGATGTGGAGGAGATAGGAGCACAAAGATAGCCCCGTTAAGACTGACAAGAAAAGTGGCCTCGATACTTCCGCCAGTATCTGCGTCAACAGAATATAGACCGTCATGTGGATGGCTGAACCGAAGAACAAAGATACGCACACGACCTCAAGGTCATCCATTCTGAACCGGTCGCCGATCATCGACGACAAATAATAGGGCGTCATGAAGGAGAAAACGACGAAGTACACGAGGGTGTACAGGGTGCTGGTCTCCAGGCTAGCACTATGAGACAACAGAACCAGTGCGGCCTGGACTGTGATCGGCACTGCATCTAAGAATAGGCGGGGTACCGATCTGAGGCCGTGCATATGCGGAACAGGAAGCCGGGTGACGATTTATAGCTAATTGAATAGGTGTAGGCTACATATAGAACAGGGACCCATCATGACGAGAGGTGTTGCCTGACCTCTCTAAGCCTATTTCTGAAGTAGTACCGGTTTCTAATGTTCTGGTGCCCATCAATGAGGGCGTAGGACCCCGCTGAAGACAATGTGTGTCGTCCTTCGGGGAACTCCCCGTCCGGTGACACTGCTCTGACCGGCGTTTCATGGAACTCGGTTTCACTTAGCTTGTCCACTCTGTTCAACACTATCCTGTAACCGTACCCTATACTACAATCCATCGAAGGGCGGTAGAGTCTACCATCACTAACGAAAGGCGTCCCAGCCGACCGAGCCGATCTGACGTCAGTTTTAACAGGATTATTATGGTGCTCGACCCAGGGGCCAAACAGGTCGTCGGAGTAGAAAATGTACAGGTCGTGGGTGCTACCTTTCTGGTTTATGGTTAAAAACAGCCACCACTTGTTATTGAACCGGATGACTGTGGGGTCTACTCCTCTTACTCCCTCTAATAGCACGTGTTCTTTTCTGAACTCGCCGCCCTCAAGCACCCTGTAGAGCGTTACATGGTTACCATGCATGGTCTCAGGGATACAGTACACAGAGTCCCTATGCTGAACGATGAACGGGTACGCCACATTGTAGGGAGGATCAAAACAGATAACGGGTTGAGAGAAAACGCCGTCACAGTAGGAAAGGCACGATATCCTCTGCTTCATGTCTCTGAAGGAAAAGTCCTCCACGAAGATCCTTAGCCCCTCATCCGTCTCCACTCCGAAAGGGTCGGCTAGGAACCGGTCTGACTCTATAGAGTACCAGTGTACTTCTGGAGAGTAGGAGGCGTCAACGAACGAGCCTATCCCGTCATGCACCACTCCTATGCTCCACTGTTGCTGAGGCGACATCAGCCGCTTCAACTGGTGCAGCCTAGTCTTCGCCACCATCCCAGCCAGCTGGATCGGGCTGGGGGCCCGATAGATGGGGGCTTCCGTCTTGGACGCGGAGTCGTTCAGGTACCCAGCGGTTCCGTTCCTGATGTCTTTCACGACCTGCGCCGCCCAGCCCGCCGCCCCATAGTAGATGTAGTCTCGGTGGTTCCGGTATGAGTCGAAGTTCGTGGGGAAGTAGCCCTTCCTTAATATGACGCCGCCGTCGAGGCGGTTGGTCAACCTCTGGAGTATGACGCCGTTGACTGGATCTCCCTTGTATATCTCCCAGTACCCGGGTGGGCCGCCCCTGTACTTTTCTTCGTCGCCGTGGTGGTAGGACCAGACGCCGTACCTAGCCGCGCTCAGGACGTCGCCGCGTATGATCCCGAAGCCGAACCTGAGGATGAAGTCGAGGCCGTATGATCTTATCTTGGAGATGTCTTCGTCGAGAAAATATTGGGAGAACTTTCTCTTGGTCACCACGCCGCATTCAAGGGTCGGCACCTCGCCGTGGAGGTTTAGCTCTCTTTGCTTGCCTGCCTTGAACCCGGCTATTCGGTAATACGCCTCAAGTGTCGCCGTGTCAAGCCCGGCCTTAAGGATGCGGCTGAGAGTGACGTTTTTCTCCGAGGAGTTGACGATGAGAAGGGTCAGCTCTACGTCATCCAGCTTCATCAGCTCCTCGATGCACAGCATCTGCCAATCGCTGACACTGTGGTCGTCAGCCATGACGCCGAACCGGATGGGGGTTTCTCCTTCATGGGCACTCATGCGTTAACCCATCCCACGGGCTTCCACGAGTTCATGCAGCGGCTGGTTGTCAAGATTGTAGCTCATCAACTCTGGTCTATACCGGATGATCTTCTCCAAGTCCGCCTCAACTGGCTTCCAGCCCTCTGGTTTCACTCCCGAGGTCATCAATGTGTCTCTGAAACCGGAACACGCCCCCGAGACCAGATCATACAGTTTCAGGGCCACCCTATGGAGGCCGTCCTCCGGGTCAACTAGCTTCGTGGCAACGTTGTAAGAGCGTACACGTACGTCCTTCAGCCCTTGAAGTCTCATCATGGTCTTGAGCTCGTCCGCCGTGTACTCTTTCAAGTGATACCTGTACGGCCCGACGCTCCAGTAGAAACCCTCTAAGTCTATGTAGTTAGGCTTACCAAGAAGCTGCCTCAACCGGTAGTAGAGCCTGGCGGCGTTAGGCGTCTCAACCAGTAAAGCGCCCCCCGGTTTAAGGCACTCCAGCACCTTGTTCAGCAGCTCCCTGGGGCTGAACAATATGTGCTCGAGGACATCTATCAGAATGACAACATCGAACTGTTGTTGAAGCCCCGCCTCCTCGAAGGGCTTAATGATGAGCTTGACCCCGTGGCTCTCAGCGAAGCTCATGATCCTCTCCCTGTTTCGGCCTAGAAAGTGCCAGATGTCGCTCAGATCGTCGACGGCGGTCACATGATAGCCTAATACGGATAGAATAGCCTCTACTTCACACACGCCCGCCCCTATGGATAGTATTTCAGACCCGGGCACAGCGACTCCTCTGACCTCGGATACGATCTCGGAGTACTTATCCAGCTTCCTATCCATCTGCCCGGGGAAGGGGTTTGTTTTTCTTACCTGCTGGTAGGCCTCGGCTAGAGTGCTACTCATATGGAATAGGGTTCCACTTTTCATTGTATGAATGGTTGTTTGTATTTCAAATCACACTCAGAGAACCCGCGTTACTTTCTGGCAGATCAATGGATCATAGGAGCAGCAATCGGATGGCCGATGTACAGACCTGCTCCTGAATTATTGCCGAGTTCCTGTTCGTAAACGTAGAAGATGGGTGCACCCGTGCCTGAGTCCAATAACACGTGGACAGCGTCGACGGTGCCTGACTTTGCGGGGAAATTCATCAACTCGATCTCCTGGAAATATGATTGATCGGGGCGCCCTGGCTTCATGAACAGGGTACCCGTCACCCAAGTTTTATTACTGAAGGTGCTCCTCAGAGCCCTGACAACGAATATGGTCCCTTCATCGGTTACGACGACGTCATCGATTAGTACACGGTCCAACTTTACGGTCCAGAAAGAGTAGTCGACCGCCCATAGTCGAAGGGGCCTGTTTTGAACCGTCCAGCTACTACAGTCTTCTGATGTTAACTGAACTAGAGATACGTTGGACCCCTGCTCAGAAACCGTTGTCTCCTCGTATATTATGTGATACGAGCCGCCTTCAGCCCAGACCACTGGGGACGAGGCTCTCCAGAAAAGGTTTGAGGCATCCTGGTTAGCTGCGATCACCGTCTTGCCGGACCAGTGGACCCCGTCCTGGCTGCTGAGGCTTATCACCTCGTTGGAGGCGGTGTCATCGCAGAAAAGGCGGAAGGCGCCGTTGTCCACCATGACGAACGGCTCGCTGTACTCACCTAAAATGACCGGTTCGGGACGCCTCTCCCAGGTTAAACCATCGCTTGACAGTGCGCACCATATTCCCATAATCCCAGACCTATCCTCACCGACATAATATAACCTGTATCGGTTCATGCCCTGCGAGGGATCAACGACGATGTTACTCACACCAGTGACGAAGACCCCCAGATCATCAGGCGATCCTCCGGACAGGATCGACTCATCAGAGACTCCGCTGACATATTTTACTCTATTCAAAGGCCTCCCGGTCTCATCGTAGGGCACATCGACCGTGAACACGATCAAAGACCCGTAAAAGTTGAAGCCACCGTATTCTTCTAGAAACTCTTTCGAGGGCTTGAGGCTCCTTGACCCAAATAAGTCATTGAACAGGAGACAGAACTTTAGGCGTTTTACACCCGCAAATCGCTCAGGTGCATCCACGAACAGTTGATCAGGTGTATCCGCACCACATATCCTCCACATCCACTCCCTTTCAGCGTGGGTGGTGACGACGTAGTCTCTTGGAACGTCAACATACTGTATGATATAATTTGTTTTTATGGGAATGACCAAGTCCCCTTTCTCAAGAGAGGAGACGAATAACCGAGCTGAATCTATGTCAGCGGATGAGAACTCCGTGAAGCTCGGGCGTAGAGCTGAGGCCTCCCAGTAGACAACGGTTGATAATAGAAACAGCAGTACAAGGTATTGCTGAGAGTTCTTCAGCAAACCTGCAACATCACGTAGATTATGGGGCACGCTGACCAGTCTAAGCGTGAAGGGATCTAAGAGCTTTGAGAAGTAGAGTGACGCGTAGTATGACAGAATCCAGGCTGTGTAGACGGCTGTGCGGTCAAGGGGGACCGCAACTCCAAGGAGGTACACGCACACAAGAAGTGAAACAGAAACAGTCATAGAGCTTACCATAACGTTTCTCGTTGAAGACGGCTCAAATATGAAGCCAAGCACACCGAGGACGATAACTATCGTAGAGAACATGTTTAACCTAATGTACTCATACATGTAGTTGCTCAGAATCGTCGGCTTAAAAATAATGTAAGAAAAGAGCAACAAAATAACACCCACATATACTCCTCTAACCCATTTAACATCCAAAGTATTAACGAGTCTCCATATTTTATTTATGTAAACAAATGTAAGTACAGATGCGATGAATACGCTCACAGAAATGATTATCATGGCGTCAATAGACGATCTGTTGTTAATTAAAAAATAGTTAACAGGAATATACATAGGAATTATGTTTGGAATAATAAGCACAATACATAAAATGGATGAAATAACTGCCTCTTTAAAAAATATGATCCCATTATTGACATGATCAATGTAAATATACACCACCATTATCCCCAGAAGAAAAAGAACGGTAAAAGGATGAGTGATCGTGATTGCGGCAAGAAGCAGCCCATTAACTATAACGAAACCCGGTAAAATCCTGTAATCAGCGCGCCTCCTCGCATGCAGAAGGGTGAAGGACAACACAAGGATCATTATACTAAGGTTTTCCCTGAGCAGCATGCTGAACCTGAAGTTGAAAAAGGGGTTCAAGAAAAGGAAAACAGGGGCAACCAAACCAGCCGCAGGGTTCACTACCCGCTTCACGGCTAAGTACGTCAGTGTTCCACAGACCGCAGCAAAAACCAGGGGACCAGACCTGACAATGAGATCGACATCAACCTCACACACCAGGGACACGAGAGACACAAGGTAGTAGAACACAGGGTGGCTCATCGTGAGAAAAGTCTCATAGTAACTGAGAGCCTCCGTCGGAGAAAGCCCCAACTTAATTATGTTCCTACAAACAATGGCCGTCTCCCAGGGGTCATTTCCAATCCATAACTCGGGTGTGAACCGCTTTAAGACCAAGGCAGAGCTCACTAGGCAACTGGTTATGACGGCTATCTCGCATTGAAGAACCTTGAGCACAGGTAGATCGCGATAGAAGGTAAACCTCCAGCGTCTCATGTGAAAGACAACTCCCTGCAAAAGGACGAGCAGAGTCAGAGCTGTGAAAACGTGAATCCGGGAGACTTGAGGAACTGCATAAGACAGGTACATGTAGGTGAAAACTGAGACCATTGAGCTGATCATCAGGTTCAGCATGAGAAACTCGTCAAGGTCAAGGCCCAGCTCCTCCTTCATCATGTTCGAAAGGTATAGGCCAGGTATGTTCAAGATGGTTAATAGGATCAGCCATTTGAAACCGAGGGACTCAGGAAACCAGTTACTGTATGCTAGAAACGTGATTGAAAGCATGATTACTGCGGGGGAAAACAGTAATATCAGTGACCTCTGTTTTCCCGGGCTAATCATGAGACTCTAGTAAATGTATGTTAATATAATGGCATTTGTATAGACCGCTACTACAAATAATCAGCGTGACAAGTTTTAAAACTCACCATGAGATTGGCGACATTTAATCTGTACAGCCTTGACCACGGCATCGATCATTAAAAAAGAAAAGTAACATTATAGGGTAGAATGGGCTACATGCATTAATATATAGTTAAAATCAGCAGCCATCAATATTTGAGAGGATACACAATAGTCACAACACACGAGGAAAACGACACTCATTCGATTCACATAGAGTACAACACAATTAGAACAAAACAGTACCAACACTACCTCAGTTACATACCTGAAGACACTCAAACCGTCCTTGACATTGGTTTTGGCAGAGGCGAGTTTCTACAAACCTTACAGGGCAAAGGATACACAGTATCCGGCTGCGACATAGACGAAAACCTAGTAAAGTGGGGACAGGAAAACGGTCTGAACGTGAAAGTAGAGGGCGCCGAGACGTTAACCCGAACCTACGAGAACGACTCACACGACTTGATAACCTGCCTACACGTCTTGGAGCACCTTGACTCTCCTATCGTTGCTTTAAGAGAATTCCACAAGGTGACTGGGAGACATATGTTGGTCGCGGTCCCCAACGCATACGCCAAGTTACCAGACATAGGCAGCCACCTGTATAGCTTCAACTATCAGACTCTTACGAATCTGGCGAGGCGAGCAGACTTTAAACCAGAGCATGTGACAGGCGAGTCGATCAATATCTGGCCAAACGTCATAAGGTTCTCCCCCGGCGTCAACAGGTTAATCATCGGATTGCTGTATGGCTCAAATGAGATTGTGGGCCTATTCAGAAAGATTTAGGCGACTAGAATTAACGGGCCTACAGTGGCATTAAAATAAAATATTAGCGATCTAAAATAGCTAAACTGTAGGATTCCGCGATTTTGTCGATGTACTTTTCTATGGAGAAATTATTCTGGATGAATTTTCTTCCCTGTTCACCCATCCACTGTTTTCTTGATTTATCCTCTAGGAGCAACTTGATCTTGGCCGCCAAGTTTTCTGGTGTTCTACACCTGATCAAGTAACCGGTTACGTCCTCGACCATGGACCCTGATACGCCCCCGACGTCCGTGGCCACGACAGGGCACTCGCACGCCTGCGCCTCCAAGAGGACGCCGCCCAGGTTCTCGTACAAGGATGGTAATACGAGAGCTTCGGCTGACGAGAGGTAGAGAGGTATCTCACTGTACTCGACAGGCCCGATGAAGCCAACTCTATTAGATAATCCAAGCGTCTGAGCCTGGTGTCGAAGAGCCTCATGGTATTTTTCGTCTTCGATGGGCCCAACAATGGCCAGGCTATAATCAGGGCTGATGTGTGTCATCGAGTCTATTAGAAGCTCTAGCCCCTTCAGAGGCGTGACCCTTCCGACGTATATGATGGTCCCAGGTTCAAGCATGGTGCTCTTCACCTTCCTGAAGAGCTCTGTGTCCACCTCGCGGTAAACGACATCTATCCGGGAGGAGTCTCCCCCGTACTCTATGATCTGGTTCTTCTCGTACATGGTGTTGGCAAGGATCCTGGATGCCTGCCTGAGAGGCAGCTTCATGGTGAGGATGTCCTGCAGCCTGTACATTGTTGTGAAGTTCTCGGATGACGCGTAGGATATGGTTCCGTAGGGACTCAGAACCAGGGGCGTCTTGAACCGTGCACTATGTATCGCTGAGGCAAATGTGCCGTAGTGCCGGTAGCTGTGAGCGTGAATGAGGTCATAGTCCCCCTTTAAGATTATACTGTGGATCGAGGGGGAAAACCCGAACTTCCTCACGTTGAATAGGGGCTTGTGGGTGATTACCTCGACGCCTTCCCTGAGTACATCTGTGAAATCGTTTTCATGCTCAGCCGCTGTGAGGATGGAGACCCTGTGGCCTCGAAGCGTGAGCTCGTTGGACACTGTGATTACTCTTCTGCCCTCTGAGGTGTTTGGGCTCAGGTTGTCGTAGACTTGGAGGACCTTCAACTTGTCACCTCATCGAGGGCATCTACGCGGCTCTTTAGATTATTTTCAGCGCCTGAACCCGGATCAATGTATCCTCGCTTCTCATTGAGGGTATGAGTTATGACGCTCTTCATCCTCGATCCTATGCGATCCAGAGCTACGTTCTGCTCCACGTATTTACGGCCCGACTCCCCCAGAGAACGGGCCAAGTTGGCGTCCTCACTTAATAATAGCACGGCATCGGCCAGCTCCCGACTATCCCCCGGCGTAACGACTATCCCTGATCTGGTCTCCTCAATGTAGTCGGCAGGCTGGCCCTTGGCGCAGCAAATAATGGGCTTAGCGAGAGCTTGGTACTCGTAGATCTTGGATGAGATGCCCCTGTATGGTGCGCCAAAGTCTCTGAGGGGAAGGATCAGGGCGTCAGCTTGGCCGAGTAAGCCGGAGACCTCGTCGCGGGTCAATATTTTATCGATTAACTGGACGTTACTAATGCGTCTCGCCGATACCTTCCTTTGAAGTTCCTCTCCCAGCTCTCCTTTACCCTGAATCATGAAGACAACGCTATTTTTTCCGCTGAGGAGCTCAGCGGCATCCAATACCTGGTCGAAGTCGTAGGCAACCGAGAAGGAGCCACTGTAGGCGACGGTGAAGACACTGGACATGGTTCCTTGTTGAGGTTTGAAAACGTCGAGGTCAACCCCGCCCAGGACGGGATATATCCTTCCCTTCCGTACTCCCAACCGTTGTATGCCTTCAAGATACCCTGGGCTTATCGGCGTAACAGCGTCCACCATCCTGTACAGTAGGCTTGAGACGCGTTTAACCAGCCTAAAGGGCAGGGATTGTGCCTCCATCATCTTCAGGTTTTCGACGTCCTCGATGGAGAGGTCATCGACATTGAATATTATGGGGCACCTGTGAACATGCTTATAGACTATTCCAGGTATTATTCCGAAGATGTCTGGGTTGGCCACCAACACAGCATCGATGTCTCTGACGAGCAGGAGCCCCTGAAGTGAGCTTATGATGAAGGCGATGAACGTGACTAATCGTCTCATTAGGCCCTTTGACTCCAGGGGTATCATGAATGTCCTGATTACCTTGACTCCGTTCATCTGCTCAACAGCATAAGGTTTCCAAGCGTATTCTCTAGATATGACGCCGTGCGGGTAGTGAGGGTATGACGTCACCACCGTCGTGTTTACGCCGTTAAGCACTAGCCCCCGTGCAACGTTGTAGGCTCTGGTTGAGGAGCCTCCAAGGTCGGGGGGGAAGTACTGGGCGAGTATGAGGACACGCATCTCTCGAAGCTCGTTCCTTTCAGGTATTGTCTAATCATCTTCTCCCTATACTTATTAAGAGCTTTATCGACCTGCTCCTCGGTGACCCCAAGCCCCCTCCAGGCCTTCTCCAGGCTGGGAATCCTTGGATTCGAGTCGCTTCTGCACCGGGCATACGCCTCGTCTCGTGTTATCTGTCCTGCCCGGATCATCTTGCTGTAGAGCTCTACGTGTTCATCGATCCCTGCCAGGTAGAAGTACAGGTAGTTGATCACCGAGTAAGCTGAGTCGTCGATCCTCCAAGTCGTAGTGGTGTCGTCAGCGCCCCGCCAACCGATTTTCTTGATGGTGCTGACTATCTGCTTCTCGTTCCACGGCAGGTAGTCGTAGAATCCGACCATCTCTACGTCTCTCGGCTTGAGAAGCTGGTCGAAGAAGTAGACGGCGGCTCCAGTGAGGTACTCCGTGAAGATACTCGGGTACCAGTTATAGGAGTTGGATAAAAAGTCCCAGCCGTAGTATAGTATTAGCCGTATCTTGTCGGTGAAGGAGTAGACTCCGTGGTTGTCGGGGAACACTCCCAGGTATCCTGTCCGCGAGTTACCGTGCTCGTAGGTGCTGGTGCCAACCACGTTGCCTCCTAGTAGAAGCAGTATTTCGTTTTGTGAAGCGTACCTGAACATTCTGAGGTTCATGACCTTGTCTCCACTGTTAAGGACGGGCACAACGTTGTGAATGGATGGGTTCCTAAGCCAGCCTTGGAATTTTATCGCGGTGTTTTTCCTGGCTATCCGTATCTGATTTTCTTCTCTGATCCAAACGTGATCGACGCCGAGGCTGCTGGTGATGGTTTCAATGTTGTTCAGAGCCTCGTCGGTGATGAAGCCGCTGTCAACAGTGAGGGCCAGCGTCCTCATGTCATACTTGGTAACCATCTGGTGTAAAACGTAGGCGCTGTCTCTTCCTCCACTGATGGGTGCAATGCAGTCGTATTCTCTTCCCTTACCTCGGTAATATTCCAGCAAACTGGTGAAAGCCGTCTCACCCTTCTCCACGGACCGAGTGTCGCTGTGACAGTAGTTACACACTCCTGAATCATCGAACCGTATGTAGGGGAAACTGTCAGGTAGAAGACACCGGATACACCTTTGAAGACCATCGAAGACTGCGTCACTGTCAAGGTAAGGCATGACTTTCAATCGAGATGATTAAGAGAAAAGAGCTTGTGTGTAAATATGGAATACAATTAAAGAACAGAGAATACAGGTGTCCATATGCCTGAATATCACCCTAAAAATAATCTATTTTTATAGAATGTAGCTGAAACGGGTTTACTCGATTTTTAGTTTCTTTAACTCCAGTTTCAGCAGGAATATCGCGTAGAATATTAGGCTGCTGAGTATCAGAAGAGTGCCCAGGGTTAGAAAAGTGAAGGTGATCAGAGCCATGGGGACACTGAAGTAGCCGTACAGGTTGAACTCCTTGACTAAAAGATAGCCTGCCACTATAGACGAAGCGATGAACAGAGCCCCTGGGAAACCGATCATCATGAGAGGCCTATCGTGGATGAGTAGCTTGATGGCCACGGTGACGAGCTCCAGGCCGTGGGCCACAGGGTCCTTCTTGGAGGTGTTCTCAAGTCCCGCATACCTGATGGTGGTGGGCACCTCCTGTACTCTCAGCTCAAACCGGCGGGCTATTGCCAGTTGCTCTGACTCTACGCCGAAACCTGGCTCATCGGAGTCCGCGAAGAGCTCCAGCGCCTTCTTGTTGAAGGCCCTGAACCCACTCTGAGTGTCCTTTACAGATACCATGGCGGACTGGCCGAGGGAGTTGATGACCGTCAACCCCACGCGCCTGTACAGCGGGGGGTCCATGCTTGAGCCCTCAAGGTACCGTGAGCCTATCACTAAGTCTGTCTCGCCCCTCATTATGGGTCTCATCAGTTTGGGGATATCGTCCGGGTTGTGCTGGCCGTCGGCGTCCAGTGTGACCACGACGTCAGCTGATATCTTCTTGGCTGTCTTGAAGCAGTTTCTGAGGGCTGCGCCCTTGCCTAGGTTTGTGGGGTTCCAGATAACTATAGCCCCATGTTGTTCGGCTATCTTTCCTGTGCCGTCCTTGGAGCCGTCGTCACACACTATCACATGCTCGACGTATTTTGATACCTTGCTCACTGTGTCCGCTATAGACTTGCTCTCATTATACGCGGGGATACATGCGACGATGAGGGGCTTCATCACTGCACTTGTTTCAGGAGTACTCGATATTAGGGTTCGAGTGTAGTGATATAGAATAACAAATCATATCTCAGAAAAAAGAGGGTTTATTTGTTAGCGGTTTTCGCCAACTCAGCCCCCAGCGCCCTGCACTGGTCCAGCACCGACTTGCTGGGTGCTCCGCTCGACTCCACCGCCTTGCCGACCTGTGATCCCACCCTGCTGAAGAGAGACAGGGAGTCTTTGACCCTGCCACCCCCTCCGTGGCTGTAGAAGACGGCGTAGGGTTTGCCTGCGTAACCTGGCTTGTTCCTGTTGATGTACCAGTCGTCCATGAAGGTCTTCAGGGTGCCAGCGATGTAGCTGAAGTAGTCCGGTGTCCCGAAGGCCACTGCGTCGAAGTCGGCATACTCCTCGATGGGGTACCTTTTCGTGTTGGCGTTGTGGAGGGTCACCTTGCATCCCTCCGCTTCCAGTCCCTCGGCCACTGCCTTGGCCATCTTATCAGTGTTACCGTGCTGCTGAGAGTGGTAAAGTACTAATGCCTTAACCATGGTCCTCAAGATAATGTGGGTTACCACGCTTATCACATTATTTCTCAGTGAAAAAGAAGGGTTATATTTTTG
The DNA here is from genome assembly GCA_043826455.1 of Candidatus Bathyarchaeota archaeon. Lineage (GTDB taxonomy): Archaea > Thermoproteota > Bathyarchaeia > TCS64 > TCS64 > RBG-16-57-9. The sequence continues at coordinate 92,237 of JBDRQD010000030.1, read as the reverse complement.
TCCTGTACACGACGTCTCCTTTACGGACCCTATCCTGCACCTTGAGCCCTATGGAGTCTCCGGCGCCGGCCTCCTCCACCTGCTTATGCTCTATCTGCATGGATCTCACCACCTGGGTGAAGTCGGTGGTGGCGCCGGCCACGGTTATGCTGTCTCCGACTTTTAGTGTGTCCGCCAGCTCGACGACGGCCACACCTATGTTGGAGTAGTAGTGGCTTATTTCACCAACTTTCACTAAAGGTTTGGACATGGTTAAAGTGTGGCTGAAGGACATTAAATGGTTTCCGGGAAACATAGGAGGATGTAGTCTTACTCTACCAGTAGTTATTCAGCGCCTCAGTCTATGCAAGACGACGTATAGAGTTATGAGAACAACGAATGTTAGGGCGCTGGGTACGAACCCCATGTACCAGGGGTCACCCTCCGAGCCTGAGCCATCACTTGAGGCAGGCGAGCCTGTGGATGGGTTCTCGGCTCTGTTTTTTATGGCGTACTGGATGTGCGTTGATTCGCCTTCAGGTACATTTAATGAGACTGTGCTCGGCTCATAGTTTTGCTTTTCCACCTGGAAGGTGTAGGAGCCTGACAGTATCTTATCAAAGGTTAAAGCGCCTTGTGGATTTGTTACTCCTGAGAGGCTTATCTGGCCCTCGGGCTGGGTCGTAGATGCTACTGCAGCGTTTTGAACTGGTGACCCTGACTCATCCATTATTACCATGTTCAACGTGCTTGGAGAATGGACTCTATACACGAGGGTTTCTGTGACGCCTTGGTACTCGCTGGTTCCTGGCCACGTCAACGTGACCGTGTAGACACCCGGCTGAGCGTCATTAGGCTTGTACATGAACGCGCCTCCACTATCCGTGAGGGCGGTTTCTCTATTCTCTGACCCATCAGGGCATAGGAAGCTGGCCTCTACTTTCTCGTTATACATGCCTGGTATTAGTAAACCGTTGACAGTGACCCCAGCGCCCTCAAAGCAGATTTTAGGGGAGTAACTGAGGTCGATCTCACTTTTTATCTTGGTCACGTATACCTGTACTTCCACGAGGTTTGCCTCGACCAACCCGTTTTCCTCCGGAGCCACAGTGAAGCCCCAGACGCCTACCGAGGTCGGGGTGAACTGGAGTGAGAACTCTCCGTCGGAGTCTGTAATCGCCTTCTTCTCTACTCTTGCGCCATCAGGCCCATTACATGTGACATGTATGCTCAGCACAGTCAAGGGGGGGATGATCTTCCCAGTTATATCTACGCTGCTCAATATTTCAACAATTGAGGTGGGCTCGTTTACCGTCAACTGGTATGATACTTTGGGTAATGATCTGGGTGGCTCGTTCAGGATGGGAGCGTATATCACTGAGCAGAGCCTCGGGTTGTCGTTGACGTCAAATATTTTTTCATCAATCACTGCGGGGTCGGTGGTTCCCCACCAGTTGTTATCCAAGTTTACCTCTATTCTCGGGTCTTCCTTGTAGCTGTAGACATCGTACTCGTTGCCATAGAATACATTGTACTCTATCTTGGGTTTGACGTCATTGTAGAAGGCGTCGACCTCAAAGCAGACTCCGTACATGTTGTCAGTGAATACGTTGTTCACTATTATCGGCTTTATTTCACCTGACAATATTACTGCCTTCTCACATTTCATGATGGTGTTTTGGGTTAGTATCGGAGATAGTTTACCAGTGACGTATGGGGCGCCGTAATTGTTAACGTGTATGCCTGAGCCTGCTTGGTTAATTATGGTGTTCCCCTTGACCAGTGCGTTCTTTACTTTTATTCCGCCTCGCCCCCCATCGATGAGGTTGTTCTTAACTTCCCCGTTTCCTATGTTGATTGCCGAGGCGTACCTCGTGTTCAGGAACCTGTTGTAGGCGATGGTTCCTTCCTTCATCATGATACCCCTGTACAGGCCATCGAAAAGGCAGTTGGTGATGGTGCCGTTGGTCTTGACGGCGTACTCTTTCCAGTGGGATAATCCTCCGATTATTTCTACGTCGTCGAGTTTTAGCCGGTTCGCATGGATCACGCCGTAACTGATGGAGTAGTCCGCGCAGATTATGCGGGCGTGCTCGATCATGCACCCCTGGTTGTTTTCCCTGTATGCGCGGCTCTCGGGGGTGAAGTAGATCCTCGCTTTCTTGTTATCCTTAAGCGGCGGCATGGTTATATGGAACGATATCTTGTTGTCGGGGGCGCCTTCGGCTCTTAGCTCCCCCTCGACGATGATCGACCACAGCGTCAAGTTGACTTTGACTCCTTCCTCTATGGTTAGGCGGACCCCGGCTGGGATGATGAGGTCGTCTTCCAAGACGTAGGGGTTGTTTTCCTGGCTCCAGACGGTGTCTCGCCTTATCCGCCCTCCCACGAGTGTAGCCTCGGGCGCGGCGGCGGCCACCGAGTGTGGCGGAACAATGGTGTATGCTAGAATAACGACTAAGAAAACCGTCATTGCTCTAAGCTTGTACATGATCTGTGTCTGTGGATAGAATGAAAATTATATAATTTGATTATGGTTTGAAGTTTCATATTTTCTGCAGTCGAAAACACAAATGTGACGTTATTTTATGGGTCACACGGCGTATCTCAACATTGCATATACATAAGGTAACTTTTTAGCGCATAAGAAAAAAGAGGAGAGTAGATTGTACGTGCTTTAAGGTACCTGTACGTTGAACGGGAGCACTGCCTCGGCGACGGCTCCGCCGGCCGCTATCTTGTAGCCGAAGTAGACCGTGACAGTCTTGCTCTCCTGAGCAAGCTCAAGTTTTAGTGTGTGGACCGTGATCTCGCCGCCTGACATGTACTCATCGTAGAGCTCCTGCAAGGCTATGATCTGTCCGCCGAGCACCCATTTACCCGGTAGGATGATGTTCTCTAGGTCGCCTGTGACGCTCATAACCAGGATGTGGCCCTCGAGGGCTACTGTGTCGCCTGTCACTGTCGCTGGTTCTCCGTTCCTGAGGATGTAGATGAGGAGTCTTAGCCTGTTTATCGGTCTCCAGGCGCCGTTTTGTCTCGTTACCGACTCCATGTCGTCTGTTTCTCCTTCCGCATAAACGGGGGGTAAGACCATGAACGCGCTGAAGGCTACCAGCAGGGCGCACATGGCCGCCAGATGTTTCTTTTCCATCTTGTCTTCACCGGGCGTACCTCGCCGAGATATATAATAGGGGTTTCTCACCCCTCGTATTCATCTCTGGTGAACAGGTTTGGTCTACTCGCCCAGCAGCTCCTGCTCCAAGTGCAGCAGTAGGCCGAGACGCTTTTCCCATCTCTGGTAGAACTTGTGCTGCCTCCAGGAGGTATAGGCGCTGTAGACTAGGAGGCCAGCTATGGTGACGGCGACGAGCTTGTCTAGGGGGCCGCCCTGTCGTAGGGTTACCAGGAAGTACCTGGGCAGGAAGATGAGAAATAGGAGGATGGTGGTGATGAGGCTGAGGAGGCTGCCCGTCCTGAAGCTGCTCCACTCGGAGTCTATCTCGAAAAGGAAATCGTGGATGCTCCTCAGGGGTAGCCTGGCCTCTTCTCTCTCCTTCTCCGCCATCACATCAGCCTCTTACCGGGTTCTTTTAAGGTCTGTGCACCAAAGATGCATCTAGAGTATGCTGGGCAACACCTGCCTCAGCTTGTTGAAGACATCTCGGCCCTCCGGGGAGATTGCGCTGTTTCCTTCCTCGTCCTCCGCCACGAGGCCTCGGTCTCTCAGGTACTCCATATGCTTCAGGAAGTCGTCGTAGCTCAGGGTGGTGGCCTTGCGCCACACGTGGGTCCTGGGCTGGGGGGCCGGGTTATAGTAGAGGTACTCAAGTATCTCGAAGCGTATCTGCACGACGCCCTTCCTGGCCCTTGGCACGGAGGATACATACGCGGAACACGCATTTATCTTTAAACTGTGTCTCTCAATCAAGCCCGGGTGAATTTTAATGAGACGGCTGCACACCGCAGCCAGTCTACTGATTTATTTGGCTAAGCACCTCAAAAGGTTCTCGAGAGTGATATTGCCTCCGCTTAGTATGAGGCCCACCTTCTTACCCTGAAGCCGGTCCCTCATCTTAGCGGCGGCTGCCAGAGTCGCGGCGCCCGCCCCCTCAGCTACAGTGTGAACCTTCTCCACGTAGAGCTTGATGGCGCGGGCGATCTCATCGTCCGACACCAGCACGAAGTCGTCCACGAGTTCGCGGAGAATCCTAGTTGGCAGCTCGAAGGCCTGCCTTGTAGCCAGCCCGTCAGCTATGGTCTTAGCTGAGCTGGTGGATTCGAGTTTGCCGCTCTTCCAGCTCAGGTAGACGCTGGGCGCGTTCTCGGACTGGACGGCTATTATGCGAGTTTCCGGGCTCAGGGCCTTGTAGACTATGGCTACGCCCGCCGCGTTGGTGCCTGCGCCCACCGGCGAGAACATCACGTCCAGGTCCGGCTCATCCTCTATCATCTCCAAAGCCATGGTACCCACGCCGGCGATAAGCAGGGGCTCGTTTCCGCTGTGCACGTACCTGTAGCCGTACTCCTTGGCGAGGCGCTCGGCGTTGAGCCTCGACTCGTCGTAGTCTGCTCCTTGCTGTATTATCTCCGCGCCATAGCTCTTGATGGCGGCAACCTTATCGGGGTTCGCCCCATCCATCACGCAGACCTTAGCCTCGACCCCGAACATCCTGCCCGCGAGGGCTATGCTCTGGCCGTGGTTCCCGGTGCTCGCCGTTATCACGCCCCGTCTCCGCTCATCCGGCGATAGCTGGCTGATGAGGTTGATGCCTCCTCTAATCTTGAAGGCGCCCGTGGGCTGATGGTTCTCGTGCTTCACGTAGGCCTCGAAGCCAAGGCAATCGTTCAATAACGAGTATGTGTGTAGCGGCGTCTTGGCCAGGTATGGCGCGATGGTCTTCCTCGCGAATAGAACGTCCTTGAGTGTAGGTGGTTCCATGGAGAAGATGGTGCCCTTCGCCCCTTTTATGATTTGACTTGCATAGGCCTGAATCAACGAAAAAAGGGTTATGAGATGATCCTTACTGGCTCTTACCTCTCGCCTGGACCCTCCACACGGCCTCGAGGACGCCGCCTCTGACGCAGTGCAGGACATCGTAGAGGTTGGTGGTGGCGCAGCAGTGGGTGGGAATGAGCTCGAACTTGTCGCCGGGCTTCAGGTCAAACCCTGGCCCCACCTGGATGTGGCCGTGCTCCTCGTTGCCGCGCACGTACTCCATGTCGTCTCTGCCCTTGATGAGGGGCATCCCGTGCTCGAAAGTCATGGTTTTCAGCCCCACATCGCATATTGTTTTGTCTTTGCGGCTGGTGCTTACGATGGTGGAGAGGACGGTAAGGGCCTGACCGAACTCCTCCAAGCCCTCAACTGTGCTGTACTTGGCGTCCATGAACACGTAGCTGCCCGCCTCCACCTCGGTCACCCCCCGGTGGTTACCGGTTATCATGTGGGTGCCTGTGCCGCCCCCGCTGACGATGTCCACGTCTACGCCGTTATTCTCCAGGAGGTGCCTGGTGCCCACCAGCTTGTCCATGGCCTCTGTGGCCTTAGCCCTTCTCGCCTCCAGCTCCGGGATGAACTGGCAGAACCCCTCGTAGCCCATTAGCCCCTTGAAGTCCAAGCTGGGGTACCGCATCACCTCCTTGGACAGCTGGAGGGCTGGCTCGCCCGGCATGGTCCCGCACCGGTTGTTGCCAACGTCCACCTCCACAAGGACACCGAGCTCAACCTTCTTCTCACGGGCCCTCTCCGCCAGGTGCTTGACGTTGCGGCTGTCATCCACGGCCACGATGACGTCGCTGTGCTTGGCCAAGCTCATGAGGCGGGTGACCTTGGGCTCACCCACCACCTGGTTGGCTATGAGTATGTCTCTGATCCCCGCCTCGGCCATCACCTCGGCCTCGCCCAGCTTGGCGCAGGTCACCCCGATGGCCCCGGCCTCAATCTGTTTCCAGGCTATGATGGGGATCTTGTGGGTCTTCACGTGGGGCCGCAGGTCCGCGGGCATTCGCTTGAACCTGTCGGCCATCTTCCTTATGTTGGACTCCATGATGTCGAGGTCGAGGAGCAGCGCGGGCGTGTCTATCTCCTCGACGGGGTCTCCGATTCTTACCATGACTGATACGTGGACGCCCTAGATTATAGGGTTAACCCAGATGATCGGAGTGCGTTGGATGAGATAAAATATATTTTCTGCTAGCGCGGATATGCAATAAACATATAGTGTTTACAGGTTACTTGTTACTATCACAAGTAGGACACAAGTGGGTGGCGTTTTATGGTTCACATGAGTGGAGCGAAGGCTGTGGCGGAAACCATGAAAAATCATGGAGTAAAACACTTTTTCCACGTCTCAGGAGGCATGATCTCCCTCTTCATCGAGATGGAGGAGGCGGGCATCGACCTCGTATTGGCGCGGAGTGAGAAAGCGGCGGCGTACATGGCTGACGGCTACTCTCGGGTAAGCTACGAGCCGAGCGTATGCTATGGGCAGGCTGGGCCGGGCGCAATTAACCTCGCAGCCGGTATATCCGAGGCTTACTGGACGTGCACGCCCGTCATAGCTCTCACGGGCTCAACCAACGTCCCCGAGCTGTACAAGTTCCAGTACCAGGAGCTGGACGAGATGCCCTTCTTTGAGCCCACCACAAAGTGGAACGCCCACATCTACCAGGCTGAGAGAGCGGCCGAGATCACCCGGGACGCCTTCATAATCGCTACAAGCGGATGCCCTGGGCCAGTTCACATCAATCTTCACTACGACGCCGCAAATAGTATAGCCGACGTTCCTGAGCCGTACGCTGATCTGAGGTGTAAGACGTACCCCTCGGCGAGAACAAGCCCGGACCCAGAGGACGTGAAGAAGGCGGCGGAGATCCTCGCCAAAGCTCAGCGCCCAGTGATAGTTGCGGGCGGCGGGGTGATGGTATCACGTGCCTGGAACGAACTCATCAAGCTCGCTGAGTCCTACTTTATACCTGTGGCTACGACTCTCAGCGGAAAAGGGGCTATCCCAGACGAGCACCCGCTGTCCGTGGGTGTGGTGGGTAGATACTCGAGCTCGACGGCGAACAAGGTAGTGGACGACGCTGATGTCGTGTTTTTTATCGGCTCCAGAGCAGGGGGGATGGCAACGGACAACTGGACCGTGCCCGGGCAGGACGCCACCATACTACAACTCGACATCGAGGCAGAGACCATTGGCAGGAACTACAATGTGGCGTCAAGAATGGTATGCGACGCCAAGAATGGGGTCAGAGATCTTCACAAAGTGTTGAGGAAGATGATGGATAAGCCCCAGAAAAGGCAGTACCTTGAACACGTGGAGGCGTTGAAGAAGGAGTGGAGCGACCAGGCCTCTGCTGTGATGAGCTCCGATGCGGTGCCCATCAAACCCCATCGCGTCATCAAGGAGATCAGGCAGGTTCTAGGCGAGCAGGATATCCTCGTCGCCGACACGGGGCAAATGGCGGCATGGACGGGGGTTCTCTACCCGTTGGCCGCCCCCGGGAGGACCTACATAAGGGCCGCGGGGACGCTGGGGTGGAGTCTCCCGGCGGCTATCGGCGCCAAGTTCGCCGCCGGGAACAGGAAGGTGCTGGACGTGACGGGGGACGGCGGCGTCGCCTACCACATAGCAGAGCTGGAGACCGCCCTGCGCTGCGACAAGCCCTTCGTGGCCGTGGTCTTCAACAACGTCACCCTGGGGATGCTCCACTACGGGTTCAAGTGGAGAGGCCAGGGAAAGGCGCTGAGATCATCAGACTTCATCGACGTAGACTATGGGCGGGTGGCCGAGGCATTCAACTGCTACGGCCAGAGAATCGATAGACCAGGCGAACTGAAGGAGGCCATACAGTCCGCCTTCGCCTCAGGTAAACCCGCCATCATAGACGTGCTGATAGATAGGTACGAGTTGGCACCCATATCCCAGTACAGGACATTACCCCAGGGGAGACAACTTTGACTGGACACACGCGTTTCTTCTAGATAACGACAACAATAACTACACAATTGTCTCGTATGCGATGTGGCGCTTTTATGGTACAAGTTATTAACCATCGACTCGAAGATATCAGGGATGTCGACAGCTGAGACCCCTGAGGAGCGCTGCAAGGATTGTGGGCAGCCCCTCTTCCTGGACAAGAAGGAGTGCAGCGACTTCATAGAGAGGAAGCTGAAACAGGGATACATAGTATGCAGCTGCTGCGGCACCCAGACCAAGAAATAGAGCCGATCCAAGAAAGCTGTATGGACGGGGGATTACAGTTTGTGCTCTGACCTGGCTATGAGGTGTTCCTGGAACTCCCTCGGCAGTCTGGTGAAGTAGGCGGGGAACCCCCACAAACGCACCGTCAGGTTCTGGTACTTCTCGGGCTCACGCTGCGCCGCCTTCAAGGTCTCCGAGTCGACTATGTTGAACTGGACCTGAATGCCCCCTATCGAGTTGAAGGCGCGTATCAGACTGACCAGGTTCTCTGTCCCCTGGGGCCCCGTGAAGGCCGAGGGGTGTATTGTCAGGTCCAGGGCGTTCCCGTTCGCTGTGAGGGCCTGGTTGACCTTTGCCGTGGACTTCATGGCGGCCCAGGGCCCGGCCTTGTCCCTGCCTGGGCTGGGGGAGAAGTTGGGGCATATGCTGTCCCCGGACCTCCTGCCGTTGGGTGTGGCGCCCGTGACCAGGCCGTGGCCGATGTAGTCTCCGTAGCTGAACAGGCCCAGGACGTACCCGCCTCCCCGCGGGTTCCTGTGCCTCGTGACCTCGCGGTGCAGGTGCTCAACGAGGTCTGTGGCTATGCTGTCCACGTAGTCGTCGTCATTACCAAACTTGGGGGCCCTGTTCAGGAGGAGCTGCCTCATGCGCTCATGCCCCTCGAAATCTGCCTTCAAGGCCTTGAGGAGCTCCACTGGTGCGATGAGCTTATCCTCGTAAACCAGCTTCTTCAGGGCCGCCAGCGAGTCTACGGCGTCCGCCAAGCCTGTCACGCACACAGCCGCCGAGTTATATTTGGCGCCCCCCTCGGTGACGTCCATCATCTTCTCCAGGCAGCCCTCGACCCCCGCGGAGATCCACGGGTTCGGGCTTATCCTAGGCACGGCCTCCTGGAGGACGTTGGCGTTGGAGACGGCGAGGGAGACAGCGACCGACACCCTGTCCTTGAAGGAGGCGTAGAGCTCCTCAAAGGTCTGGAGGTCTTGGATGCCGTCGACAGTCGACTCCAGGCACTTGAGGAGCTTCACCCTGGCCTCGAAGGCCCAAGGGTTTGTGCTGCCCTGGACGAGGATCTCAGAGCAGCCGTCGTTGGTGTAGTCCCGCGCGTCCTCCAGGGGGACCCCGGTGTCTGTGAGGGCCTTGATGATTATCTCGTCGTTGTATATGCCGGGCTCGGCTCCCCCCTTCTTTATTATCTCGGCGGCGCGGCTCAGGAACTCCTGGGGGCTATCCTTGTGTACTCTGATGCTCCACTTGGGGTCAATGGTGCCCAGCTTGTCCGTGGCCTCCAGACACATGTAGCTGAGGGGGTTGGTGGCGTCGCCCCCATCAGGGGTCATGCCCCCGATGATTATGTTCTGAAGGTTATCCATGTCCACGGCCGTGTAGGTGCTGAACTTGAGCCAGAGACACTCCAGGAGCTCCTGGGCCTCATCCATGGTCGTCTCTCCCCTCTCAAGCTGCCGTCTGAGCACAGGCCACATGTACTGATCGAACCGTCCAAGCTGGTGGGCGCCCTGCGTGTGATTGATCAGGTGCGTGAACCAGTTGAGCTGCAAGGCCTCCCACCAAGTCTGAGGCGCCCTGACCGCCACGTTCCTGCACACCTCAGCTATCTTGGCGAGCTCGCTCCTTCGCTGGCCGGAGGCCTTTTTTCTGGCCAGGTCCTCGGCGTGCTGCGCGTATCTATGGGCGTAGCCCTGGGCGGCCTGAAGCGTGATGATGACGGCCTCCAGGAAGGCGGCCTGCCTCTGGGTGTGCTCAGACGTTGGGCTTAACCGGCTGAGGTGGTCCTCTGCTGTATTCCTGAGGCCGCTCCAGCCGTGCTTGATCACCTGGGCGTGGCCTCCTTGGAGGTGGCCCGGGTTGCAGTTCGCGTCAAGGCCCAGCCTCCTGGCCTCGTCGACCTCCTCGGAGGTCGCGTAGTGGGGGAACACGCAGAACATGTCGCTGCCGCCGTATCTGCTGAGGCACTGGATCACGGGGTGATAGGTGGCGTCCCGGTGGCCCAGGGCGATGAGCTTGTTGGCGAAGTCCGTGTAACCCTGCCCTGACACGCTCTCCGGAAGTATCAGCCGTTTGGATGGGTCCTCGGGGCTCGGCCTCTCTCTGAAGGGGATGCCCACGATGAGTTCGTGGGGGTAGATGTGGACCGGGGCCTCCTCCAGCATGCGCTCCAGGGCCAGCGCCTTCCTGATGATCACGGGTTTGGCTTCGACGCCGGGCTCCTTTAACACGGTGGATCTGACTATCGGTGTCTCGACGACCTCGTATCGGTCCAGGTTTCTTCTGATGGCATCCACTCTACTCACATCAATCCCTCAACCACTACGTTCAACCCGTTGGCTCTCAGGTGCTCCTGGACTCTGAGAAGGTGAGCCTCGCTGTGTGGCTCCAGATCGGCCAAAGTGTACCTTCTGCCCAGGGACTCGTACTTGGGCACCCCCAGCCTGTGGTACGGCAGGATCTCGACGGCCTCCACGTTCAGGCCCCTGAGGAGCCCTTCTACGCTCTTCAGGTGCTCCTCGGAGTCGTTGAGGCCCGGGATCAGGGGTACCCTGACCACGACGCGGGCATCCATCTCGGACAACCGTCTAAGGTTTGAGAGGATCAGGTCGTTGTCCCTGCCCGTTAATCTGCGATGGGTGTCAGGATCGAGGTGCTTCAGGTCGTAGAGGAATAGATCGGTGAGGGGTAGCATCCGCTTAAGCGTCTCCCACGTGGTGCAGCCGCAGGTGTCCAGCGCCGTGTGGTAGCCCTCCTCCTTCAGGGCCTGGAGCAGCGTGTAGGTGAACCCGGGTTGGTGCGTGGGTTCACCTCCCGAGATCGTGACTCCGCCCCCGGAGGCCTCATGGAGCCGCTTGTCCTTCCTGACCGAGATCATGACCTCTTCGACGGTAAGGCTGGCCCCGAGCAGGACTCTGGCGCCCGAGTAGCAGGCCTGGGCGCAGGCCCCGCAGTGGGTGCAGCCCGCCGGCTCAGGGTCGCCTGGGTGCTTCAGTGCGCCTTGGGGGCACGCCTTCACGCAGGCTTTGCATCCGATGCATCTCTCAGGGTGGATCATGATCTCGGGGGCGAGGCTCTGGGACTCCGGGCTGTGACACCAGAGGCACCTGAGGGGGCACCCCTTCAGGAAGACCGTGGTTCTGATGCCCGGCCCGTCGTGGACGGCGAAGTGCTTGACGTCGAAGACGATTCCGTGCTCCTCTTGCATGAAGTAACATTGTTATGCGAGAACGTGAGCATAAAACCCTTTTCCGGGTGAGCACCACCCGCGGATAGCGTGCCTAGATGTCATCTAACGCGGTCCTGAGCTTACTTTCAACGAGGTCAGGGTCTTTCAGGGCCTCACTCTTCCTCCTATCCATACCCGTGATGGCGTCTGCCCTCCTGAGGACCCTCCTGCATCTCTCCGCTGAGGCTATGTCTATCATCCTGCCGTCCACGTTCACGGAAGCCGTCCCCTTCCTCAGCCCCTCCTCGAAGGCTTCTAGGGTCCTCCTCATCTGGTCGACTTCTTCAGGGGGTATGGAGAAGCCCTTGTTTAGATAGAGGATAGGCGCCGGGTGGATGGACTGGGCGCCCTTGTAGCCCAGCTTGCGGGAGTTTAAAGCAGTGTCGTAGGCCCTCTCAGGCTCCTGCAGAGTGAAGGGCTCAACTCCTACTAGCCCCATTGGCTGGACACCGGCAGCGTAGGCATCCGTGAGGACCTTCGATCGGGCGTACCATAGCTCCTGGCCCTCCTTGGTTGTCTGGACGCCCATCTCCTGGGTCAGGTCCTCTGCGCCAACGCCCATGGTCACTGTTCTCGGGCTGGCGGACGCGATCTCATAGGCTCTGACTACGCCGAGCGCCGTCTCCACGGCTATAGCCATTTGTACGGTGCCGACACCCATCCCTCTTTTTCTCTCCAAGCCGGTTATGATCTGGTCTATCAGCCGGACCTCCTCCGCCGACTCGACCTTGGGTAGAGACACGCAGGTCAGCCCACGCCACACGGAGGCCTCCAAGTCCTGTGTCGCCTGTTTGATGGGGCGGTTGATCCGGACCGCGACGTCCCCGCCCCCCTTACCGACGACGGGTATGTAGCCTCTGATCAGGCTCCTCGCCTTGTCCTTCTCACCCTCAGGCACGGAATCCTCCAAGTCCATGATGACGCAGTCCGCCCCCCGCAGGTGCGCCTTCTCGGCGAACCTCTCCACGTTTACCGGGAAGATCAGTGAAGAGCGCCTGACGAGGCTCTCAACATCGGTGTGATGGGGGATCGTTGAACCCATGATGATGAGAGGGTGACTCGCTACATTAATTCTTCTCGCGCGAAACATTCTCAGGCGAGTCCACGCGCCGCGCCCTCATCCATTAAGACCCTGATCTCATCGTCGTCGTACCCGATCAGCCGGAGAACGTCGACGGTGTCAGCCCCCAGCTCAGGGGGGAGGAGCTCGATTCGGGTGGGTGTCTCAGAGAACTTTACGCCTGTCGCGATGGTTCGGTAGGTGAAGCCCTGAAGGTGCCGTCGTTCGATGATCATCCCCCGCTCCTTGACGTTTGGGTCCTGCACCAGCTCCTCGTCTGTGACCACCGGCGCGCACGGGACCTTCTCGGCGAGGAGATCAACTATCTGGTCTCTGCTCCTCTGCTTGAACCAGTCTCGCAGGGCGCCGGAGGAAGGATTGACTTCATCAACATCTACGCCGGTCACATCAGCCACGGACTTTATCGCATCGTCTCCGATGACGCGGACAGCCACGTACCCGTCTCTAGCCTCATAGACTCCATGGATCTGGGTGGAGGGTCGACCGGCCCGCTCATCGGCGGCGCCGCCTGAGTAGAGGTATCGGATTAGGCTCAGCCCCGAAACAGCCATCAGGGAGTCTGTCTGGGCAACGTCGATCCTCTGCCCCCGGCCCGTGGCCTGTCTATGGAGCAGCGCCGCCAGGATGCTGAGGGCGCAGAAGACGCCCGGTATGGTGTCCCCCGGGCTTCCTGCTAGGCACGACGGCTCCATGGGGGCTTGGCTGTTTAGGCCTCGGGTCTCCCGGCTGTTGAGCCACATCCATCCGCTCATGGCCTGGGCGATGATGTCGAAGGATGGTCGCTTGACGTAGGGGCCACTCTGCCCGAAGCCTGAGATGGATGCGTAGACGATCCCTGGGTTAATCTCTCTCAGCGCCTCGTATCCTATGCCGAGCCTGTCCATGACGCCCGGCCTGAAGTTCTCGACGACGATGTCTGAGACCTCGACGAGCCTCTTCAGGGCCTCCACGCCCTTCCCAGTTTTTAGGTCCAGCACGATGCTCCTCTTGTTCCGGTTGACGTGCATGAAGTAAGCGTTATGCCCCTCCACCGTGGGGTACTGGGCGGATGTGCGAGAGGCGTCGCCCCAGATGGGCTCCACTTTGAAGACCTCGGCGCCCATGTCTGCCAGAAGCATCGTGCAGAACGGGCCAGAGAGGTGCTGAGTGAGGTCAACTATCCTTATGTTCTTGAGGGCAGAAGCCAACCAGGATCACCGCGCACCTGTAGCATTATTTTTGGCTGTTAAGAACTTTGCATCCTGATCCAAGACCAGTCGCTAGGAGCCAGGCAGAGCGCAGACAATGACACGTACGTACCTTAGAGACTCAGGCATACCCAGTGTCGATAAACGTGTATTGGTACCAATACACGTTAATTTCGGGATTCCTCGATAATTTTAATAATCTTCTCCGCCGCGTTTCCGTCCCCGAAGGGATTAGGCCAACCCCTCTTCCTCCGGCTCATCTCCAAGGCTCCTTGGAGTATCCTCTCCGGCTCTGCCCCGACCAAGACATTCGAGCCCACCTGAAGGGTCTCGGGGCGCTCCGTGTTCTCCCGCAGCGTGACGCAGGGGACGCCCAGTATGCAGGCCTCCTCCTGGACGCCGCCGGAGTCGGTGAGGACCAGGCTAGATGATGCCTCCAGGGCCAGGAAGTCCAGGTAGCCTAGGGGCTGAACGATCTTGAGGTTCCGGGTCGTCAGCCTGAACTCCTTGATCATCTTCTGTGTCCGGGGGTGGACGGGGTAGATGATGGGCTGGTCCAGGTGCTCCGCGACTAGGCCAAGGCCCTCTATTATCCCTGTGAGCCGGTCTCTGCGGTCGACGTTCTCGGCGCGGTGGGCTGTGACCACCATGTACTGGCCGGGCTCCAGGGACAGCTTCTTCAGGATCGTTGACTTCTCCTTGGCCAGCTCCAGGTTCTGGTGGACGGCGTCCACCACTGTGTTGCCTGTGACATGGATCCTTTCATCGGGTATGCCCTCCTTGAGGAGGTTTCTCTTGGATTCCTCTGTGGGCGCGAAGAGGAAGTCGGACAGGTGGTCGGCTACCACCCGGTTGATCTCCTCCGGCATCCCCCTGTCGTAGCTGTGCAGCCCGGCCTCCACATGGCCCACTGGAACCTGGAGCTTGGCGGCGGCCAAGGCGCCGGCCAGGACGGTGTTGGTGTCCCCCTGGACGAGGGCTACGCCTGTGTCCTCCTTCTGCAGGGTCTTCTCTACGCCGACCATGATGCTGGCCGTCTGCTCCGCGTGGGTGCCTGAGCCCACGTTCAGGTTGATCCTGGGCTCGGGTAGCTCCAGGTCCCTGAAGAAGGCCTGATCCATCTCGTAGCTGTAGTGCTGGCCAGTGTGGAGCAGGTAGTAGGGGACGGACCTCTTCTCGCATAGGCGTATTATGGGGCCCATCTTTATTATCTCGGGGCGGGTGCCGAGGATGATGCCGAGAGCCATCAGTCTAAGATTGATGTACAGTTATTTTATTGTTGAGTTAGAACTCGGCTGACTGTTTGATGTTTTCCCAGTTCACATAAACCAGTTATAGGTGTGACCGATGCCCTCCTTGAACAACATAGGAACGAGGCAACCTAATTCAGAGGATTTTAGTTATCTTCTTTGGTGTGAGTGTCGTGGTCATGGGCTTCTTTTGCCTCATGTATGGGGCTCTGACCCCTATTTTAGGAGGTTTTCTCTTCCTAAAATTGGTACCCCCCTACCTTTTTCACGTGTGTTCCCCGGGTTTTTTTGGCCTCGCGGGTGGCGAGTGACCCGTTTTATGGTAGAAAAATTCGTCATAATATAGTACCCCCCTACGTTTTTTCACAGTGGACTCATTACCCAGTGTGTCCGTGCCTCTTATCCCGCCCCCGCCGGGATAAGGCGGAAAAAAATTCATCTTTTTCAGGGTTGATGCTTTTCGGTGCTTTTCTGTATGTGGCAGGATAGTGAAGGGATTGGTGCTAATAATGGGAGTTGCAAGCAAGGGTTCTTCAACCATTGTGAGTGCTTTTCATGTAATCTATTACTATTCCTTGGGGCGGCTTCGTCTCCGCTGAATGGATAAATTAAGACCCATATTTTACGGATTTTTTGCTTAGGACACCTCTCTACCCTTTCTTAGCGGTTGATGCATGGTTGTCATTATTGTAGGAAGATCTTTGATTCCTAGATCATTTGCAGTAGGAGGGCGAGCGTCTTCTGGTGCTTAGTTTACCCACTTGTAGTCGCTGTGCTCGTCGTTCATTACTGCATGGTAATCTACGACATCAATCCTGCAGAACACGGTAACCGTATAGGTCTCTGGCCAGATGTGCCCATCGATACTTTGGTTTACGGCAGCCCGGCGAGAGCTGGGTACGCCATGGAGAAGCCCCTGGAGAAGCGACGGGATTGGAGCAGTGAGACCTATTTTCTTGGCTTTCATTATTATTGTACGGCTACTATATGCCGTGTTTGTTT
Source organism: Candidatus Bathyarchaeota archaeon (assembly GCA_043826455.1). Classification (GTDB taxonomy): domain Archaea; phylum Thermoproteota; class Bathyarchaeia; order TCS64; family TCS64; genus RBG-16-57-9. The sequence continues at coordinate 76,293 of JBDRQD010000030.1, read as the reverse complement.
AGTTAGAATATTTTATCGAAGGCGTCGTAGACGTCCTTTCTGTGGCCGATGTACAGGATGACGACTTGGGCTTTAACCGGGTCTACCATGTAGATGGCTCTGTAGTCTCCTATCCGAAGGCTATAATAGGGCGAGTGTTTCAGTCGTTTTCCCTTCTTCTCGGGCTGGTCGTCCAACTCGTGTAGGCGCTGCTTTATTCTTGACCGAGGATCGTCGCTACTTTTCATGAGGTACTCGGCAGCCTTGGGGTGGAGGAGGATCCTCAAGGGGCTTCCTCTAAGGGTATGAGCAGCTCGGGGTGCTCCTGGGCCTCGGAGGCTCTGCCGTGGAGCATCGTGTAGAACTCTCGGGTGCGTTCCCGTTCCTCGTAGAGGGTGAGGATGGTTCTGATGGCCTCGCTTCTGCTGGTGAACCTGCCGTCTATGATCCATTCGTCAATCTTTTTGACGAGGTTCTCCGGTATTTTGACTTGGACCTGTGTCATGGTGGCCATGTAAACGGTTCTGTACACGGGTTTATATCTGTTAGGGGGGCATGTTGTTGATTTCTGATGTCGGGTAAGGGTTAAGGTCTTCAGGCGGCTTAGAACTCTGCTGAGTGTTTGATGTTGTCCAGGTTCTCTGTGAACCAGTTGTAGGTGTGGCCGAGGCCCTCCTTGAAGTCGGTCTTTGGATCGTATCTGAGGACTCTTCGGGCTTTCTCTATGCTACTTAGAAGCCGGTTTTTCTTATCCCAGTTGCGGCGAGGCTTGTAAACGATTCCGGCCGAGTTTTCAGTTAATTCATTGATCCACTGTGCTAGGTCCTTGATCATTATCTCTCTGGAGGTTCCTATGTTGAAGGCTTCCCCTATTGCTTCATCGAAGTACGCCATGCGGATCAGGGCGTCGACGATGTCGCCTACATAGGTGAAGTCCCTGGTCTCGTCGCCGGTGCCTGTTATTGGTAGGGGCTGGCCGTTGATGGCCCAGTATATGAAGTTGGGGATGACGTTCCTGTACCTGCCGGGGACCTCGCCGGGGCCGTAGCTGTTGAAGAACCGGGCGTTGACGGTGGGCATGTCGTAGAGGTTGTGGTAGTAGTTGGTGTAGAGTTCGCCCAGCATCTTGGTGACCTGGTAGGGGGTGTAGAGCTTCATGGAGACGGACTCCTCTTTGAAGGGCATGGGGCTGTCCTCTCCGTATATGCCGCAGCCGCTGGACGCGTAGATGAAGCGGTCTACGCCGGTGAGTTGGCTGTATTGAAGCACTTTAAGGATGCCCATGCCGTTCACCATGAGGTCTGTCTCAGGGTTGTCGACGCTGTTCTGGTTTGCGAAGTGGGCGGCAAGGTGGTAGACGATTTCGGGCTTGTGCTTGAAGGCCCACTTGAGTTTCTCGTCGTCCAGGATGTCGCCCTGGATGAACCTGACGCCGGGGGCTGGGGGGATGTTCCAGGCGTAGCTGCTGCTGAGGTTGTCGAGGATCACTACCTCCTTGGCTTGGAGCTCGACCAGCTTCCTGACCAGGTTGCCTCCGATGGCTCCGGCTCCGCCGGTGACCAGAACCGTCTTATCTTTCACGCAGTCGTATACGCTCATCCTAATCCATCCTATAGTACCACTTCATCCATTCAACTGTTCGCCTGATGCCCTCCTCGGGGGGCACCTTGGGGTCGTGCTTGAGGTCGCGTACAGCCTTGGTGCAGTCGATGGTCTTGATCTGGGTTGTGTGGGGCTCCGTGGGCTTGTAGGTGACCAGGCGGTCGTCGAGGCCCACGGCCTCGAGGACCATGTCGCTGTACTCCTTGATGGTGTGCATCCACTCGGGGCAGCCGCCCACATTGTAGACTTCGCCCGGCTTGAAGTTGTCTACTATGTTGGCCCATGTGCGGCACGAGTCTTCGACGTAGTCGATGATGCGTTTGTGGCCTGTGTAGACGGTGTAGGGTTTCCTGTGTAGTGCGTGGTAGATGAACTTGGGTATGAAGCCGCGGTAGGGCGTGTAGTGCTCGTGGGGGCCGTAGCAGTTCACTGGCCGGGTGCGGACTATCTCTGCGCCGGTCATCTTGGCTGCGTTGATGCACATGAGTTCGCCGGCCCACTTGGTGATGGCGTAGTCGTTCATCTGGAGGGTGTCTTTGACGGGGTTGTTGATCATGACGTCCTCGGTCATGGTGCCCGTGTAGTCGCCGTATACCTCGGCGCTGCTGAAGAAGATCATCCTGAAGCCAAGTTTTTCCTGTAACCGTATAATGTGCTTGGTGCCTACGCAGTTTGTCTGCCAGAGGTTCTCGTAGTAGTCCTCACCGTTCCAGCGGCCGTACTCCGCCGCCAGGTGGTATACGACATCGAACTTGTGGGCGTCGAGCAGCTTTTCGAGTTGTCTGTAGCTGCGGACATCGACCCGGGTGTAGCCTTCTCGGTCTGTGTTGATGAGGTCTGCGGCGTGAACCCGGTGGCCGCGGCGCCTCAGCTCGTTGACCAGATTAGTGCCTATGAAGCCTGCTCCGCCGGTCACAAGTATCTCAGTCATCACCTTACTCCTGCGCCTTGATATTATTAGAATTGTACGCAAGTTATTTTTCTAGGTAGGCTTTGTTATTTGCCACTGATACTCTGACCTTGAGTCCGCGAGCATCGATCCTTTTCTTCAGCTGCATGCTAATGTAGTTAGCTTCCTTTCCAGCCACATCAACTGTGACTAGTTTATGCTTACCTTCGAGGAATTTATCAAGTATAGGGTCATACTTGCTTCCTTTACGATACCTTCTGCCTGGTTTTTTCTCAACAGGAGTAAGATCATAATTGACTTCACTCATATTATATCAATTAAAATATACAAAAAGAGTTATTTAAAATGATTCCTAATTGTGCTCACGTTATCATGTATAACTCTCTATGACTTTTCGCGTCTTCTCAGGAAACTCCTTCAACAGCTTAGTTATGAAGTGTTTAGCAATGTACTGCCTAAACTCCGGCTCAGTGTACTTCTGATAATATATCCCTTGGTAGCCTCCTTTACCAGACTTTTCCTCTACCGTGAGAACCCCTTTTTCAGCCATGAGCTTCAGGAATTTGATCACCGAGGTCCTGCTGATGGGCTCAGCCATGGTTTGATGATTATGGATCCAGACGGCTCTGCTGTTAGCGCCCGAGGGCTTGATGCCCCAAAGGTATGACATGATCCTGAACTCCCAGGGCTTGAAGAACATTAGGAGGCCCTCCTTACCGGTGTCAAGTTCATAGCTCATCCAGACGCCCCGCTATTGATATAATTAAGTTAATATTAAAATTATGTAGTGGCTGTGAATGCTGTGTTGCGTTAGCAATGTGATCCATCAGTTAGGTTCAAGTCCTAACAGGTAACTGGCCAAGCCTCTATTCACTGCATCCCTCTCCCACTCCAGGAGCCTCTGCAGTTCTGCGCGGGGAACAGAGCCGGGGAAGCGTCTGAGGGCTATCAACGCTGATTCTCGTATATCCTGGTCGGAGTCGTCCAGGTAGCCCGCGATGATCTCGACTACACCGGGGTCTCCTATGGAGCCCAGCGACAGTAAAACTCCAGAGATGTACCTCCTGCCAGTGAGAAGCCCCACCAAGGGCTCCACGGCCCTCCGGTCCACTATTTCCCCCAAGGCGGACACAGCGGCGGCCACGACACCCTCCTCTTCATCGTGGAGCGCCTCAATCAGCCTCGGCACCGCGGCACGACTCCTAAGGTGGGCCAATCCGCAGGCTGCCCAGACCCTCACAGCAAAGTAGGAGTCGTCAAGGAGCTGGATTAGCCTCTCCTCTGATCTGTGGGTGGCGGAGACGCTGAGGGCGTAGGCTACAGCTGCCCGCGCCTGATTGTCAGACTCGCCCAGCGCGTCGAGGAGGTACGCCTCAGCCCGGGCGTCCTCCAGCTCATAGATTGCATGGGCTATCCTGACCTTCTCCTCGGGCTCGGCGGCGAGAAGCGCCTCACCGAGAACGACAACATAATTCATGGCAAATACTTGGAGCCCTGTGGAAAGAAACCTACGCACAGATTGGCGGCACATGAGTGAAAGTCCTAATCACCTGCTTCCTTTCAAACTATGCAGGTAGTAGATACACACACGTATGGAATAGTCAGTGGCTACTCCTGCGCGCCCTCACCAGAGCATCGCAGAGGTTTCATCAAGGAGACTTAATATGGCCTCGCGGGTCGCGTCGGGGTAGTGGGGCGGCCCCGACCTGTGCTCCTTAAACCTCCACAGTAACGTGTACAGGTGGTACGCGTCCTCGGAGAGCAGCTCAGCCCCAACCATCTCGGCGAGGCACCGATGCACAGCCCTCATCACAGGCCTAACCTCCTCCTCGCTGATCCTGTGCCTGCGAACCATAGCTTAGTGTAGGTTAACCCAAAATATACGTGTATTGGTACCAATACCATGGTCTTAACGGTTGAGCCGGATTCATGGATCATCGTTAGCAGGGACAACCAGGATCACGAGCGCGCAAATTATGGCTGAAAAGAGGGAAGTCTACTCATAGAATCCTTTTCGGTGTTCCATGAATCGTACTTTACTCAATGAGGGTTTAGAGACTTCGCGACTTTTTCGTGTTCCATACGCGTCAATTGAGGGCCTCCTTTGAGGGCTGAGGCAACTTGTAGAGCTAATGTCTCTAAGAGTTGCTGGTCGAAGGCCGTGAAGGCATCGGCCTCCAGGCGCTCCACATTTAAGACCGCAACTGCCCTATCGCCGATTATCACAGGGACGGCTAGCTCCGAAAGGGAATCTGTGGAACCCTTGATGAAGTCTGGATCCACGCGGATATCCGGGACATACTGGGTTCTACCCGTGACCGCGGCTCGGACGGTCACCCCATTGCCTGTCAACGGCAAACCTTTACTTATGAGAGGTGCGCCTCTGGTTCCAATAGCGTGAAGGACACCACCTCGCTCTAACTGGAAGCAGGCGAACTGGAAACCCAGGACCTGCTCCATGATGTCCAAGGTTATATCCGCCACCTCAGATACTTCTTTTGTCTCTTCCAGAAGGATCAAGTGATTGTACAACGCCTTCAGCAGATGGTCTCTTTCACGCCTATCCGTAACGTCTCTGATGAAGAACAGCTTAGCTGTCTGTCCTCTGTAGGTCATGGAGGATGCAGAGGCCTCGTATCTATGCTCTACACCCTTCACGGGACTGTAGGCGATTTCATAGATTATGGGTCTTCGAGGGACAATCGTCTGTGCCTCGACTCCCTCGATGAGGCGCCTCTCCAGGGGCCCCATGAAATCCATGATAGATGAGTCTACAACCTTATCATGTGTGGCCCTGAACATGTCGAGGAAAGCGTCGTTGACGTACTTTATCGTGGACTCGACGGTGATCATTATGGCGTCGCGGCTGCCCTCCACTATGTCCCTGTAGAGCCTTCTCTGCCAGTAGGCTTCGACTGCGTCGCGGATCCCCTTTACGAGAATGTTGAAGTGGCCTATACTCTCCTCTTTCCTGATGACGGTGTCCACTCCACTAGTGTAGGCTTGCTCAGCCAGTTCCTCGTCTCTCCACCCCGTGTAGAGGATGAAGGGCAGGTCGGTGAGCTCCTTGACTCTTGAGCATAGCTGGACGAAGTGCATCTCCGGTAACGCGTACTCGGAGACGACACAGTGGTACTCTTCCTGCTTCAACTTTTCAAGCGCTTGCCCCGGCGAGCCGGTGAGAGTGACCTCGATGTCAGGGGCCAGGATCCTCAGGTTGACCTTGGTGAACCTGGCCGCCTGATGATCACTGTCTACTAATAATACTCTAATAGGGTTCTCGCACACGCTCCAGACCCACTCTTTTTTAACGTTGGCTTGCATATAAACGATTTTCCAATCAAGACACAGTCATTACAAGGAAAGCGTCTCAAGGTGTAATTCCTCATATAGGGGAAGGAGAAGAGGTAGCCTGGCTGATAGTGTGCAGCGAGCAGAACATTGAGCGGGAAGACTTCGACACGGTCATCGGCACCCTGGAGAGAAGCCCTTGGAATGTAGAGCAGTTCACCTTGTGGGGCACTATCGATTAAAAGCCAAGCTAGAAGAGGACTACTCTAATCTTCTGGTTTCTTGATCCAGCCCAGTTCCTTCAGGTAGGCGACGGTGGCGAACCTGACCAGGTCGGCCTTGGAGGTGAAGAGCCCGGTCTCCACGAGCTCGTCCAGCAGTTCGTTCATCTTGTCAGGTATAGTGACCCTTAGTTCAGGCATGTTTTATCCCTAAAGTGTCCGTTTCATTGGATGGATTGGGTAAACCATAAATAGGTTTTGCACGACGTATGTACGGGGAGCCGTCCATAACACGTATATATTGTGGATGTTGTGCTGGTTTCGATCCAAATAGGCTCGGAGGAGAGTCGCTGAAACCAGATGATCAGGCCATGAAAGCGCGATGAGGTTGAAGTGAGAAAAATGAACCCACTAGGACAAATAAAAGAGGCCCTTGTGAAGGCGCTGGACCATGTATGGGGCAGGGCCCTGCACCGCATGATCGGCGGCGACATGCTCACACTCACGCTGCTGATGATGGACATCAGAGAGATCAGGGAAGTGGAGGGTGAGGACCAAGCTGGTAACTGAATTCATTAAACTTATAAGAACATCTCTTAAGAGGGTATTGTAATCGACTCCCAGAATATCACGCGTGTGTGGTGATATGGAAGAAAAACTAAGGTTCACCCGAGAAACACTAGACCAGTTCTACACCCTGGAAGACGTGGCCATGTTCGCCACAACCATGCTGTACTCAGTCATACCCACAGACAAGGTCGCCCTAGCCGTAATAGAGGGCAGCATCCTCAAGTCGGTAAGCACAATAGGCGAACGAGTGATCATGGACCTGAACCTGGACTGGCCCAGCATAAACGCCCGCACCATAAAGACCAGGCAGACGCAGTTGGTCAACGACACCAGAGAGGACCCGGACTACTTCCCAGGCAACGGCAGCGACAGCTTCACCATGCTGTCCGAGCTATGCGTCCCACTTATCCACGGTGGAAAGGTGCTGGGGACAGTCAACTTCGAGAGCCGCCATCCTGGACGCTTCTCGGAGAAGGACGCGGAGACCGCCGAGGCCTTCGCCGGTGTGATAGCTGGCGCCGTCCACAGGGTGAGGGAGAAATATGCGCTGATGGATGGGTCACGGGTTGTGTACCAGGTTAAGGCCCGCTCCAGCATGGACAGGTACCATGACCTGCTTAAGGCGGTGTACGAGGGGGAGACCGTGCTGAACAGGATGCTCAACAGGACGGTTATCCCGTGGAACCCCGGGAAGAGCATGGTTGATGATCTTGTAACCAAGGGGTACCTCACCCGGGAGAAGGCCACGGCCCGCCGATACAAGTACAGGATCACCGAGGAGGGCATCAAAGCCCTGAAAACCTATGAGGGCATCATAGAAAGACTCGGAGACTAGCAAAGCCTACAGGTTCAGGATCGAGTGTTTTCAAGGTCAGAAATAGTCTTGCGAAATCAAGGAAACAGACTTGGGCGCTGCACATGTTAGACCTATATCCGCGGTCTAGGAGAGTAACCTGAGATGGAGTCCCAGCTGCACATAGCCCTCAAGAAGGCCGTGGAGCGGCATATGGCGGAGGGAAGCCAATGCTGGTTCGAGTCATTAATGGTTCCCTGGAGCGGCAGCGGCAGCCAGCGAGCGGACGTACAATTCATGCGCCGCAGACGAAGCATTTACGTCGAGTGCGAGACCAGGCCCAGCATCAGGAGGCTCCGCGAGAAAGGGCGACGCAGAAACCAGTCCCCCTGGGCCGACGTCTACGTCCTGGTGGTCCCGGAGACCCAGTACAGTAGGCACGACTGGAGACAGCTACGAGGACTCTTCGACAAGGTGTATGCGTACAGCGCCGAGGAGGACAGGTTCACAGAGTCCGTGGACCTCCGACCCCTCGGAGCCCTCCGTGACGCGGTGCTCGACGCCGCGATGCCCGTCATTAGGAGCCCCAAGTTCAGGGCCTTTTACCGGTTTTTCTGGATAAGGAAAAACCGGGCCGTCAGACGTTTACGGGACCGGGCGAGGTGCATACGCTGTTGCATGGGGAAAGGCAGGCCAAGATACTACTGCGTAGGGGAAACCTGCGAAACCTACCGATTCTTCCAGCATGACAAAGTTCCCCCAGACCTGATATAAAGAATAACATACACCGGGCTCATGAAACATAACGCTCGCGGGCAAAGCCTCTGATAGAGTATCGAGACCATCACTCATATGTCCCAGTGTAATATTGCTAGTACTGTGTTGAGAAGCGTTTATCAACGTTTACGGGCTAGTGTGAATCGGTGGTGGTTTGGCTAAGGCGTATGTGTTGATCAACGCGGAGATTGGGGCGGAGGCCGATGTACTCAAAGCGGTCTCAAAGATCCCTGAGGTGAAGGAGGCGTACATGGTCTACGGGGTCTACGACATCATCACCATGGTCGAAGCGACGACTATGCAGGAGCTGAAGGATGTCATCAGCTGGAAGATTCGGCGATTAGAGAATGTGAGGTCCACCATCACCATGATAGTCCTCTAAACCCTCATTTTTATTAGAAGTATTTACCGTGGAGAGCCCATAAGTTACTCGTATGTCTTTACAATTCTTGGCTTCTCATATCGGTTAATATATACAGGAATAGGGATGATATAGATTAGGTGAGGTCGGATGACTGGGAAAAAGGTTCTCGCGTTCTTGATAATCATGTTCTTGGGTGGCCTGACACGGGTCCATACCGTTACCATGGTTAAGGCCGCGTCCTTCGACGGCGTCTACAACTACGCCTATAACCTCAACGGGCCCAGTGGCTGGGAGACCCGCCGCGTCAACAACGGCTTCATAGTACGTAGCGGTGTCGTATCCAGTGACCCGCCGGCCCTGAGCGGGACCGTGGACTCGGCAGGAAACGTCAGGTTCACGGGGCCTTCCCCCTATGGCGGCGGGTCGGCGACCTTCTCGGGGGCCATCAAGTCAGACGGCACAGGAGAGGGGACATACGTGGACGGGCAGGGCCTCGCGGGTCGGTGGAGTGTCCAGAGGGTATCCGGTGGAGGAACTAGCTGGCCTTACATGATCCTTGACATTATGAACATGTTCTCCTTCATAGGTGAGGCCATTGGGTTTACTGGTACGACCGCATCCGCCGTAGGTACAGCGGTGGTAGTATTCGCTGCGATAATGTTCATCTCAATAGTGACCACCGTAGCAAGTAAAAAGCATCACGGGCTCGACCCCAAGAAACGTGGTCGCTACATTAGTACTGGAGAATATTTAGCATCAGAACCTGATGCGCCCAGCGGGGAACACGGCGTCCCTCCTTCCACGATAGGGGTCCCACCACCCCCGGTAAACCCTCCTATGGGAGTCGGGAACCAACTCTCGGGGCTGCCTGACAATCTTAACCTGAGGGCTAACTGGGATAACAGGCGGGTTTTAATTGAGTGGGGCACCTCCAGCTATGATCGTTCAAAGTATCAGCTGTATGGCTACGAGGTGACCCGACTGTACTATGATGGATCCGGGAATACTCCAAGGAGGCTTGTTGTGGATCAGCTGGCTCCTGAGAGCCGAAGCTGGACAGGGCCATTCAATCAGACCTACCGGTGGAACACTGGTGGAGATATCCAGGGGTATAGAGTCGACGCGGTTTTCAGAGACATAGCCTCGGACCAGCCCCGGTTCGTGCGGGTTGGTGAGACCACTTACGCGCCCATCAGTTAACGTGTCTCAGTTGGAGAGAAGTTGCTGGGAGGAGTATCTCAGCTTATTGCTCCAAGGTATACTTTTCCTGAAACCAGAATATTTCTGATGGGGTACCCACGATGCCTCCTTTCCCAGACTGCAAGTGTTGAGTTGATAACAAATCACATATTTTAATGATCGATGCTAGGGGTAAAACGCATTCTACCCTTCCTTAACATTCATAAGAGGTTTTGATTAACCCCTTAAAACAAGTATTCCCTATAGAAGCGTTAAATATGTCTTAATTCTCAAACTCTATTTAGAGTCCTTACATAAAGAGCTTGGAAGCACCCGGCATGGATAAAAACAACGTTGGGTTTGGAATCTTCTTTATATGTCTGGGTGTATTCGCGGCGATTCTTCCTAGTCTGGGTCTACTATCTCCCGGAGAAATGTTTGACCCGAGGATTGCACCTGTGGTCACCTTCATTGGAATCGTTTTTCTTATCATGGGTTTAATGTCTAAAGGCGAGACAGGGGCTGTTTCGCAGCCGATACAGCCGCAGCCGCCCCAACAGGTTGTTAGAACACTTGTGATATGCCCAGGATGCGGCAGCCGTGTCTCAGCCGAGGTGAAGTTCTGCCCAGAATGCGGAACAAGTCTCATGCCGGGAAAACCTCAACCCACTTGATTGAAGAAAAGGCATAAACTGGCTTCGTCTCAGGCTGTCAGTATGAAAGCAATACTTATAGTGTGCGATTGATTCTTTTGTACACGACGTTTGATGTCTCTTGAATCAGTGACCGCGAGGCTCTCCAGAGAAATGCTTGAGGAGATCGAGGCGACCGCGAAGAAGGAGAAGGTTGATCGCTCCGAGTTGATCAGGCGTCTACTGGATGCAGCTCTCCGACAGAGAAGGATAGATGAAGCCGTCAAGGACTACCGGGACGGTAAGGTAACCCTCTGGAGGGCCTCCGAGATGGCGGGCCTCTCCCTTAGAGAGATTATGGAGATCGTGAAGGAGCGTAAGGTTCCCGTACCCTATACGCTAGATGAGCTGGACCGTGACCTGGAGTATGTCAAGCGAAGCAGGCGCAGTTAGCGATAGCAGTCCGTTAATCTGGTTGGCAAAGATCAACAGGCTCTCCACCCTGAAGCACCTCTTCGGCGAGATCCTCATACCGGAGAAGGTGAGGGAGGAGGCCTCCTCCGGAGAGTCCGCCGACTCTTTGCTGATCAGGAAAGCCCTGGCGGAGGGATGGCTACGGGTCTCGGCGGAAGCCGAGGACGACGCCTCCGCCCTGGTCGCAGTCTCCGGGCTGCACACAGGCGAGGCCGAGGCGGTCCTCCTGGCCCGGAGGCTGGGCACAGTCTTCCTGGTTGATGAGAGGGAGGCAGCTGGGACGGCCCGGGTGTTTGGAGTGCGCTCCATGGGCACTGTAGGCGTATTGTTGTATGGTTTGGCTGAGGGACACTTGACTTTTGACGAGTTCGTGGAGTGCCTCGATCTTCTCATAGCGTGCGGCTTCTGGCTGCACGTGGACGTGTACAAGAAGGCGTTGACAGGGGCGCGGCTCATCGCCGGTGAGCGAGCCGAGGACACCTGATGCGGGTATCAATACCCCTCTACGGGCATCCGGAGGAGACGTGGCAGCTTATGACCAGTCATTCATAAACCATAATTAACCATCGTGGGACGTATCCGCGTACAATGTTCTGGCTCAACGCCGACTTGCCCACAAGGATATGGAAGCTCCACCATGAGAGCTGCCTCTTCTGCAGACCCGAGGAATCCCTGTCCAAGGGTGTCGGCGCCATGAGGGGCTCCGGCGGATGGTTCAGCTTCAAGACAGTCGAGGAAGCATACAACTTCTATGAGAGCCAGAAGCAGCGCTACATCTGGCAACCGTGCAAGATATGTAAACTAGAACGTTTCTAACACTTGAAATATACTTCAAGGCTGCACTTTGGCGTTCATAAGGTGATGATGATACATGTGAAGAGGCGAACCTATTGGTACCAATAAACTAGGTTAAATGGGCAAGCTCAGATAGGGATATCAGCTGACTCCTTCACAGTCTCGAAGACAATACACGTGAGGCACCGCTCCACGCCCTGGACGAGCCTAAGCCTGTCCATGACGAAGCTGCCCACCTCTCCGCTGTCCCTGGCCCTGATCTTGACCATGAAGTTCTATTCTCCAGCCATCAGGTGGAGCTCCTGGACCTCTCTGAGGCGGCTTATCTCGGCGGCTATCCTGTGGAAGTTGTAGGGCACCTTGGCTCCAGTAACTACCTAATATTTTCCCACATCGCCTCGTTGAAGGGCCCCAAGTTCACGTCTCACGAGCCTGTCATCTTCTGGCTGAGCAACTGGAGAGCCGTATCCAGAGCTAGAGAGTGAACTTGGTTGAACCTGAGGGGAGCCACGGCATAACTGGAGGATAGCTAGAGGGAAACCGCGTGACAACTGGAAGGAACCACGGGATAGCTGGAGGGAAGCCTGATGGAAACCACGGGATAGCTGAAGGATAACCTAAGGGAAGCCACGCGAAGGCTGAAGGGAAGCTGAAGGAAGCCTTAGTGAAGCCACGCGAAAGCCGGAGGAAAGCCTGAGGGAAACCATGGGAAAGCCTGATGGAAACCAAGCGATAACTGGAGGATAGCCAAATTGAACCTGAGAGAAACCTGAGCATAACACGAAGGAAACCTGAGAGGAACCTGAGTGAACCAGTTTGTGAACCGGTTGTTATACCCCTATTGGAACCTGAAACTGAACTTGAACGGGCGGCCACGAAGGACCAGTCCCTAGGAACTGAATTTCTAGTAAGTATAGTTTAAGTTCAGGTTTAGGTTGCTTAGCCTGGTTCTACTGAGGTTCATTAACAGGTTGTTGCTTAAGTTGAGGAGGTTCCCCAACTGGTTCCGGCTCAGGTTAAGGCTGCTCCTGCTGTAGTTATGACCCAAGTTCCTGTTAGGCTCCCATGGTTATCGAACCTACCTACAAAGGAGGTTTCCCAACGGCGATGCCCAGTTCCTTCAGTCTCAACAGGGTCTTGAGCGAATCCTTGAGCGCCAGCCAACCCGTTGGTTAGGAAGTACCTTTTCAACCAGTTCGTTGAAGAGTTCCTGGTCCCCACACGTGTAGCCAATAACTGGTTTCCTGGAGGGCCGAGGACTCCCCAATGTGTACTATGGTCTATCTGAAAAAAGACATTAAATCGTAGATACCCTGAGAACACTGGGCGAAGCTCATAGTAAACTCACCACGCCACCTGCCCAAATCTTCAGTCTATGCAACCTCTCACCATGGATGCTTACGCAGCCGCTTTCGCCGCCATAACCCGCATGATCCTCAACAAGATATAGACATCCTCGCATCCATGATCGCCGCTGTCAACAGGTTCTCCCTTGGACCTGGGCGCTCCTACTAGCGTGCATCCTAAGGCCTCAAGTTCCTCGAGAGCTATAGACGATCCCAGAGTAGAGCCTCTGACAGCACCAATAACCGCATGCGCTTCACCTTGAACCACTCAACAAGCACATTGTAAGGTCGCTATACTGCTTATGACACATTGTCAACACAGCATCCAACCTTTAACCAAGGTTGTCCAGAACATCCTCAGCAGGGGTAGCGAGGAGTCGAGGCGCAGGGTGCGTGAGGCGACACAGGGAGCCATGGAGAGGCTCCTGGAGACAACTGATGCCAGGGTGAGGGGTACAGCCCTGAGGATCATACTCAGCCTCCTCGAGGGAGACATGTACACTTACCTGCGTGACAGGTACATCCAAGCATTCAAGAAGGGATCGGACCAGGTCACCGACCTGAGAGAGGCCCTGCTGTCCAACCACCCTGAGAAGAGGCGAGCTCCGGGTAATCCTACTGGAGCTCTACAGGGACCACGTGGGTCTCAGAGAGGATCGAGGTAGAGCTAACACAGATAAGGTAATGAATTAGATCCAATCAACACCATTTCTTTGATACCGCCAACCATGTGCCGCATTGCGAGGTCACCCTTTTTTCTCAACGGCACAACTGACGCTATTCAACCAGTATCAAGCTTGATAGCACTTATGCGTCCAAAGTGAGTTGATTGGGCTGGGTGTGAGCACCCGGCGCTATATTGGTACCAATATGCTGGTTTAGGTTGACGAGATTATAAAACATGTTTAAAGTGGCTAGGGTTCAGTGAAATATAAGGGGTGAGAGGGGGGCCGCGTGCGCATACTAGGTGACCTGTTTCAACAATCTGAGTACGTGTGTTAGGGGCGGCGATAGGGGTCCTAGGCCGGTGGTGATGTTCTCTAGGTTGTCTATGTCCCTGTGGTTCAGCACCTTTAATGTGATGACTGAGGCGACGTAGACGGTCATGCATATGGCTCTGTCTATAAGCAAAGTGAGCCAGGGGTTGAGGTTAGACATAGAGACGAATACGTTGGTGGTGAGGCAGGCGGCGATGGCTGCTAGAAGGGTTTTGGATGCGACTGTAAAGTCGATTGTGATGCCCAGATTTTTCTTAACCCACCATAGCCCGTAGGATAGCCCGGTTAACGGGCCTAGAGTGATGGATGCTATTTGCCCGTTGACGCCAAGCCCCGGTATAAGTACCAGTCCCAAGGAGATGGTTACCAGAAAGTTGATGAGAGAATAGGTGAAGACGACGCGGGTCTCCTTTAACGCGATTAAGAGGCTTACCAGACCTACTCCACCTAACCTGAGGGAGATGAACTGAAGCATGTAGAGCCTCATGTAGGCGTCCGCGTACAGGTAGCCCTCTGCGTATAACGCGTACACTACTTGGGGAGGCCAGGGCGACGACTGCGACCACTATGGGATATATTATTGACGCTGGTTACCTAAGATCAAGTTCCTCTTAAAATGTAAGAATAGATGATGAGTTATGTGTGAAGTATAGCTTCCACATATTCAAAGTATCTTTCAGCGTCTTTTACGGCTTCTATCGCCTCTTTTTCCCTGATGAGTCTCTCTTCGTACTCAGAGGCGTTCTTGATGCTGAGTAGTCTACTCAGTTGTCTACTTTTTGCCCTGAGTGTATCTTTTGGTAGATTTAGGGTTTGGAGTAACGCAAGAGCATCCTCGTGCCTATCTCCTGCGTGTCTTACACCCACCATAAAGACGGTTATGGCGTCGGTTGCGCTTATGCCGCTGTGAACCGCGTTTATTACGGCGGCGTTCCAGCGTCCGGCTTGTAGTGACTCTTTTGCGGTTTCTAAGTTTTCACGTGCTTTTTGAAGATAGTTTCGGTAGAGTTCCTTGTTTACATGCCTTGTTTTAGACATATTCTATCTCCCGGGTTTTCTCGCAGATGGTGATGTGTTTGTCCTGTATTTCTTCTATTAGACTTTGGCTGCTTTTTTCGTCCTCTGCTATTATATGGGGTATGATGGGGTTTCCGTATTTATTGTTACACAGGATTTGTAACCCGGTGAGGATTTCTTCTGTTTTTTCCCTGTCGCTGGTTATTATTAGGAGGTCGATGTCGCTTCGAGGTTCTTCTTGGCCTCGGGCTACGCTGCCGAATATTTTCACTTGTTTTATGGTGGGTTCATGGCAGAGATGTTTTCTGATATCTTTCTGGAGTTCCCTAATAGTTTCTTCCTCATAGTTGAATAAGCTGGTGAGTATTGGGGTTAGGTGGCTTTCCTCTTTGAGTGACACTGTGTGAGACCTTCCAACTGCTTTGAGGGTTACCGCGTTCATCTCGTAGAGGTCTTGGAGTGCTTTTTGTACGCCTGTATGTGAGGTATTGATGAAGTTTGAGAGTTCTCTTATTGTGAATTCTTTTCCTTCGTGCCTGTGGAGCGTTCTGAGGATCTTTATTTTGGTCTTGGATCCTAGGAGGGTTTCAAGGTATCTGTGGAGTAACATACTATCACCGTAAACTTTAGTTGCCATATGGAAACTATTGTTTATGAGGTTTGTGTTTTATTGGGTTGTACAATGCATTGTGGACGGAATATCTAATATGTGTTTATTCATCTCTGGTTTTCATGTATTGTTTTATGGCGGGTTTTACAGGGTCTCCATAATACTGTGTCTGAGGCGTATCTCGACCTGTTTGTGGCCGCACCTCATACACTGCACGGCTAGGTGAGTATAGTTGAAGCCTCCATTGTAGATCGATCCAACTATGTTGAAGTTGTGAAAGCCGCACCTGTCGCAGACGTTCGGCACTTCAAACACTATTTTAGCCATCTCACACACCCTCGTGGCAAAGCATATAGCATTACATAATGGTTAAAAAAGTTGCGTCATGCGTGCACGCTCATTCATAGGGAACAATTCGTAATTTTCACGTGTGCAGCAACATCAAATAAACCATATTGGTACCAATAGTGGTTTCTAGTTATTCTTTAACGAATCGCACCATAATAGTTAGTACCAATGTGAGAGGTAGCTTGAGGGGGCCACTCACGTCGGTTATTGTGGATAAGTCGTCTAAGTCGCTCTTTCTTAGAGCCCCCAGCGCCGGCACCGTAATTAGGTAAGACGCGGCGAACAGTCCTCCGCCTAACAGGATTGCAGCCCATCCACTAATTCCGGTGAATATGAGGGCGAGGGATGCTGTGAGGAACGCGGCCAGTCCAGCCACGTAAAGACGAAGAGATGCGCCCCAGTCCACCGTGAAGCCTAGGCTTTTCCACACCCACCAGAGCATGAAGAGGGCTCCGACCCTCGGTGCAACTATCAGGGTTGCGAGCAGGCCCCAGATCCCGTACAAGGGGATCAGTACGAGGCTCATGGGGGCGCCCACCAGCACCGTCAACAGGTTCGCCGCCAAAGCCACCTTTGCCTCCCCTACGCCCACCACCAGGTTCCCGAGGCTCAGCCCGCCGATCCCCTCGAACAGGAAGAGGATGAGGTAGACCTTCATGAAGACTGCGGCCAGCGGGTACCCACCACCGTACACCACGGCTATGACTGCCTCCGAGAGCGCCACCAGGCAGAGGGCTACGGGCAACGTGATGAAGGTGGTGTACTTCACCGAGTTCCTGAACACGGTGCTCAGCTCAGGGCTACCGCGGGGCAGCCTTGAGAATAGGGGGAAGAGCACCGTCGCGATGGGGACGGTGAAGAAACTTATCAGGACCCCGAAGTTGACGGCCGCGGAGTAGTTACCGATCACGCTGTTGGGCACATGCAGGGTCATGAGAAGGTTCTGGATCTGGGTGAGGCCGCCCCCTACGAGCGTGGCGCCGTATAGGGGTAGGCTGAACCCCAGGATGATCCTCAGCGCCTCCAGGCTGGTCAGGTGTGTCTCTCCGCCATCCTTCTTTAGGGTTGAGAGTAAGACAATGAGGGCTACCGCGGCCGTGGCGAAGGGTGCGGCGGTGTTGGCCACTAGGTGTCCTAGTGGGCCGAACCCGATCCAGACAAGCGTGATGGATGTGGATCCCCTCAGCACCGTCCAGAGCACCTGGGTGAAGCTCCTGTAACCCATCATCTCGTGCCCCACTAGGACCGCCTGCACAGCCGTCATCAAGGCTTCCCCCAGCACGCTTAGCGATACTACCCTGATGAGCCCCTCGAGCTCAGGCCTCTGGAGATAGAAGGAGGCGATGGTCCCGGCCCCAGCCCAGTAGCCCAGGGCTATCGTCCCAGCGACAGCTGCTTTGAAGGTTAGGCCGACCCGGACAAGGACCCTTATGTCACCTAGGCGCCCCTCTCTCCGCAGGAGGGCTGTGAACCGGGTGAGGGCTGTGTTCACTCCCAGGTCCTGTATGAGGAGGGCGAGGCCGATGGGCACCATGACGACGGTGACGACCCCATAGTTCTCAGGTCCCAGGAGCCTCGCCACAGCCATAACGGTGAGGGCTGAGACGACCGTCGACGCCACCTGCCCCACCATGAGCAGGAGGCTGCCCCGCGCCGACCCCCTGACGGCCTCGTTTAAACCTTCAACCAGCGCCAAGCAGCCTCCATGTAGCCTCAGGTAATGCTCTAAATCTATGTGGATATAGTGAATCCTATGGTATTTTATCATATTCACATTACCACAGTTTAGTTAAGAGAATCTTGATTATCTTTGGCTTGGTGCCGAGTCATCGGCCTCGTCGGGGGCTGGTATCTCGTATAATAATGAAAAAATTCGCCATTATATAATACCCCCCTACTTTTTTCACATCAGACCCTTTCGTTGCGCTGCACCTGATGAGCTGGGTGGGCCATGTTTCTGTATGGAATGGGATCGTGAAGGCGTGTTTCCGTGGCTCCTTTTGGCGTGGGGCAGCCGTTTCCGGTTTCTCCGCGTTACCCCCTCCTTCTTTCTGGGGCTGCTGTGCCTCGGCTTCCGGAGGTGAGACCGTGAATTAGGTGAATCTAAACATCATATTATAGGTTCCTCTAGACGCCCAGAAGCTCCTTTATTACCTGATGGGTGCTCCAGACATTAATTATACCCTCGTCCCGTATCCGGTTGAAGTGTCCATCATCGCTTATCAGGGCCGATCCGGTCTGAAGGCAGGCAGCTGCGTGGTACACGTCAGATAGATCATTTGTCCCAATGTATTCCTTGCATATCTTTAGGTACTTTTCCTCTACATCGACGAGCTTTAATTTTGAGGCGAGGGCCTCCAGGAGCGACGCCGCCGTCTCTGAGGGGTAGACCTCTGCGTAGCGGATCATCTCCTCGGCGAGGTACCTGTCGCCTATAAGCTGTATGTCGTCGTCTGCGATGAGGTGGAGGATCAGTCTAAGTGTTCCAGTGGTCCGGCTTGGTTTGGCTATGGCTGCCACGAAGACGTTGTTATCCAGCAGAAAGCTCCGGGTGCTCCTTCGCGATCTTGGCGTTGATCTCCCTCCTGATGGATGCGGCGATCTCCTCAACTTCCATCCCCTCTAGCTCTTTCTCTAGCCTTCGGGCTATCTCGTCTACATCGAGGGGCATCATTGTTATTTTGCCGTTTCTCTTCATGAGTATCAGCCGTGTTCTCTCGCGGATGCCTAGCTCGTCGCGGAGCCTCTTCGGGAGCACTATTCGGCCTGATTTATCAACTTCGACTATTTCTGCCATTTTACCAATTATTGTTTCTATGGTGTAATGGTATAAAGCTTTCTCTTACGATGCGGGTTCAAGAAAGTCCATGACTTCAGTCATGGGATGAATTGAACCCGCATCGTAAGGGATATATACGCCTTCATATAGGCGCAAGGTGGGTAGTTCACGCCTACGCTCATGACCCTGTAACACAGATTTGCTGGGTCATCTTCATGCAAAGACACAGTTTTTCTTATTTTCGAGTAAGAAATGTAATGCATATAAGTAAGTATGTAGACCGTCTATTCGGGGGATGGTGTTGGAGGTAGGAGTAAGCTCAGTCACATCCAAGGGTCAAGTCACGATACCGAAGGACATCCGGGTGGCTCTAGGTGTATCTGAAGGGGACAAAGTAATATTCCAGGCTGACGGAGACACGGTGACGCTGAGGAAAGTTCCAAAGGATAAGCTCAGCGACATATTAATGAGGGCGAAGCCCCTCGGCGAGCCGAGTCTAGCATTCCAGAGGAGGCTACGTAGGGAGTGGGACCGAGAGTAGTTCTCGACACGAACGTCCTACTCAAGGTGTACAACCGGGAGCCTGGGTATGAAGGCGTGGTTGAGATCCTTGACCAGGTTGAGTCGGGGAAAGCCAGGGCCGCGATCTCAACTGTGACCATCGCCGAGGTCGCTGTCGGCTACCACACATCGGGTGATGAGACCGGGCTCAAGGACTTCGTCCTGCACTTCCGCTCCACAGGCGAGTACGCGATCGTGGACGTCGATACCGGGTTGGCGGAGCTCGCCGGCAAGATAAGGGCGAAAACCGGGATGAGGCTCCCTGACGCCATCATCGCTGCTTCCGGCGTGATCTCAGGGGCCAGCCATGTCATCACTGAGGACAAGCAGTTCACTAAAGCCTCCGCCTTCATCGCCTCGCTCACTCCCGAT
Organism: Candidatus Bathyarchaeota archaeon; assembly: GCA_043826455.1. Classification (GTDB taxonomy): domain Archaea; phylum Thermoproteota; class Bathyarchaeia; order TCS64; family TCS64; genus RBG-16-57-9. The sequence goes on along the minus strand of JBDRQD010000030.1, from coordinate 56,675 downwards.
GAGTTTCTTAAAGTGTTAGGGTAGGAGGCGTGTACGCATCACCTTTCAAAGTGCGCAGGGCTGTAATCGATGCACACACATGGCGCGCGCAGCTTTGGAGTTAAATGAGCCTTAGAATGTCTGATCCCTTCGCCTTCTCGTAAAACTTTCTGTCAGACGTGTAAACTTCGACCCCCATGAGTTCACCGAGGGCGAGGTAACATGAGTCGTAGACTGTCGTATCGTAGATGTATGCGTCTTTGGTGGATTGTTGGAGGAGTTCCCTTCCGGGGGTTATCAGGTCGATCTGGAGGTCGATGACGTTGATTAGGGCTTGCGTCACTTTCTCGTCGTCATAGTCTGGTCTGTATCGGAGGGCGTTGGCCAGCTCGTAGAGGAGTAGATCGGGGGCGGACAGGACTGTGGTTCCCTCTATGTGTTCTTCTCTCAGTTTGAGGGCGGCGGGGGTTCCCTCTTCCTCGGATAGCCATTTAATGGCTGTGGAGGCGTCGACTACCGCTTCCGTTCGTCCCGCCATCTCCTTATCTCCTCAGCCCCGGACCATATAACCTTGCCTTGGCTTCTCAGCGTGTCCATGTCTTCTGCCGCGTTCCGCATGCGTTCCTGGTCTCTTTGGCGCGTCTGTCTCTTGGAGGCGACCCAGAGTCTGAAGGCTTCGGTTGCGGCCTCGCTTACCCTCATGCCGTGGCGGATGGCTTCGGCTTTGAGGTTCCTGTAGGCGTTCTCGTCGAGATCCTTGATGCTGACGCTCATATGTGTTGTTGGGTTTTCCAGGATTATATACTTTTCTAACTTTTCCAGAATGGCTCTCCGGATCAGGGCAATTCAGCGATCCCTGAAGGGTGGGTCACCTTCTTGCGACGACCAGCATGCTCACCTCGACGTTGTTAACCATGGCCTTACTTACCGCCGCCGCCAGGGAAAGGCCGGCCAGCACCTCTGTCTGGGTTATTGGGGTGAGCTTGATTTCCCCGTTGACGCTGGTAACCCGGTACTTGCCCCCTGACACTCGACAATAGAGCCGCTCTCTTTCTGGTTGAGCAGCTGGAGAGCCTCCTCATAGCCTAAGGGGAGGGGGTATCAGAGCCCCCATCTAGGCCCCTACCTAGGCCAGAGGCCAGGCCCCCCTCAGCGTCTGCTGAACCACCCCCCCTAGGAGCATAGTGTTAGCCTCTGGCTCGGCTTGACGCCTGGCCTGTAGCCTCTTAGCCAGCCTCCTGGCGGCCTCCTCTGGGCCTAGCATGGGCTTGGGCAGGGGCCTCTCTTCGGCCTGTGGCTCCTGTGGGGGTGCCTTGCCTGGCCCTTACGAGGCTAGAGCCTACCCAGGGGGGTAGCTCCTCCATTGTGTAACCGGCCTCCTTAGCCAAAGGGGAGGGGGTATAGGAGCCCCCTCCTAAGCCCCCTCCGAGGTACCCTTGTACCCTTAGAGGCACCCTCCGTGACCCCCTCAGGGGCACCCTCTGCATCCTCTGCCGTGGGCTCAACTCTCCGGCTGCTTGACGAGAAGGAGGGTGCTCCGGGGAGGTTCAAGGAGCACAGGCATGGAGCGCCTTCCGGGGTTTAACGGGAAAAACGTGTAGGTATTCCATGTGTGGCCTGTGGACCTGGGCTGACAAGAGGTGATGAGTCAAGATCCCTCTACGGTTGGGAACCAATTCAACCATAGTTTCCCCGTTTCTTAGGAAAATAGGGCTCCGATTAACACTATTGGTACCAATAAACTAATAGAAACCGCATAGAGAAAGACAGAGTCTATACAGAAGACGACAAAGGCATGAGACAGGCAGCTGCCACATCAAAATGCCTCAACGCGACGATCTACGATGCGTGTTTAGTCCACTCTAACCAGTAGAACGCCCTTCGGGTCACAGCCGACGACAGGCAGCTAGGAGAGCGCCAGTATTCAACATCATATACTTTGAGTCGCCTTTTTTTAGTATTCGCTGAAAGTATGTGAGCTGCATCCTCTTCAGGGTCTAAACGACACGCCACATTGCTGGTTGCAGCATCAGTGTCTGTGTGGTTAAGAGCTGCCGTAAATAGGGCCGAGAAAAATCTTCTACGAAAGTTATTATTGAATGATCCTGAATCCCCATCGCCAATACTGTCTAGTAGCTCAATGTACGCTTCGCAGAGACGGGGAAGATTAAGCTTCTTCTGGGCGTGGAGCTAAGCCTAGATATCACTACTTTGGACTCCTTAGAATAATAAAAAATAAGAAAATGGGGGTTGCGGGTTTAGCCCGCGATCCTTCTGCTTATCTGCATCAGGCTTACGATTGCTGCGAGTGCGGCTACTAGCGATGCGCCGATGGCGCCGTAGATCAGTGTGGTCAGGCCGTTGGCTGCGTAAATGTTCATCCATCACGATAATAATATTTCATTTTCTTGAAGTTAGGTTCATATAGGAAGCACTCTCCTGTATGGTTGGTGCGTACATGGCTGAAGGCGATCTTCTACTCACGGATGAGGATAGGGCACTTCTCTTACGCGTCGGAGGGCTTCTTGAGGGTATCACAGAAACCCTGGAGATCCTGGAGGATGAGGAGGCTTTGGCGAGCCTCCGTGAGGCAGAGGAGGATGTTAAGGCGGGGAGGGTACGGGATTACAGGGACCTCATAGAGGAGTTGAGACGGGGTGACGAGGTATAGCCTCAAGGTTACCCGGACCTTCGAGAAGAACCTTAGATTATTGAACAAGATTCAGCGTGTAAGGATCGATGAGGCGGTTACTAATCTTGAAGAAGATCCACACTTAGGTAAGCCCCTGAAGGGGCCTCTGTCTGGCAGGTGGAGCCTCAGGGTGGGTGATTATCGCGTTATTTACATTGTTGATGATGTGGGACTCTCTGTGACGCTCCTGGATGTACAGCACAGGAGAACAGTTTACAGGTAGACATCTTAGAGTAGACTTTTGTTTGTTCTCTACAATGTTTGGGTAATTGAGGGAATTGACCGATCCTAGTGTCCACTGGTTTCGGGGATTAAAAGAAATTAAAGAAAAGGGGGTTGCGGGTTTAGCCCGCGATCCTTCTGCTTATCTGCATTAGGCTTACGATTGCTGCGAGTGCTGCTACTAGTGATGCGCCGATGGCGCCGTAGACCAGTGTCGTCAGGCCGTTGGCGGCGTTCTTGGCCTCCGTGGCAGCGTTAGCTGCGTTGGTGGCTGCTGTGGACGCTGCGCTGGCGGTCTGGGCGACTGCGTTGACGGCCTGTGTGGCCGCGTTGGCTGCCTGGACTGCTGCGTTGGCTGCGTTGATGGCGTTGGTGATCTGGGTCCTGACTCCGGCCATCTCTGTGCTGACCGTGGATATGTCGGTCTGCAGGTCAGTGACTGCCTTGTTCAGGTCCTCGATCTGTGCGCCAAGCACCGACTCGGTCGCGGCTGCGACCATGAGGGTGCCTGAGCTGACTACCTCGTCATCTTCGTCGTACCACTTCCAGGTGTAGGTGCCCAGGGGTGCGTCCTCCAGGAGGACCATCGGGTTTCCGCCGGCGGTCTGCTCGTAGAAGGGATACACCTGTAGGGTGCCTACCTTGATCCAGTTACCGGTGACGAACAGGTCTGTCTTCCAGTACAGGTTGCTTGCAGGGTCCCATACCTTGATGTATGAGTTCACCTGGGAGAAGCTGCTCTGTACGTTGAAGGCGACTGTCTCACTGATCCTGAAGGTGGCCTTCCTCGGCGTGATGGCTGTGGTCTTTGACACGACCTCGAACTGGAACTGGTAGAACAGGTCCTCGCTGTCGGTCACGTTGACCCAGTAGACGCCTAGGTCGAGGGTGTCGTCATCGGGCACTTCCCAGTAGGCTGTGAAGTTACCCGTGTCCCAGACTAAGGAGTCGATGGTCAGCAAGGTGTTGTTGTACACGTCCATGTCCCAGTTGCTTGTGGCGTTCCAAAGCACCCAGTCAAGTGTCACATCCTCTGTGTCGTCATCGTCTGCGGCGAAGAACGTGCCCTTGAACTTTACCTTGTAGCCGTTTGGAGCTACGAGGGGGTCAGGGGTGACGTTCGTCGTCTTTGTGACGGTGAAGCTTGCTGTGACCTCGATCTCGGCATCAATGTCCAGTACGGTGACCGTGTATGCCCCTGGCGTGATTGTCGGGACGTAGACCTCCTTGGATAGGGTGCCATCTGTGTTCAGGATTGTCTCATCTACCCAATCATTGTTGCCGAAGGTTGCGTTCCACTGCGTCGTGCCGCCTGTAGTGAAGCCTGTGCCTGTTAGAGTGACTTTGGTGCCTGCCGGGCCTGAGTTGGGTGATAGGATAACTATCATCAAGCCAGCCCTGAAGTTCGCGTCTGCGTCAATGTTGTAGGAAGCCTGCTCTGCCATGAGTGTCTGAACACCAGCCGCTACAGCGGGAACAGTGTATATGCCCTTGAAGTAGCCCTTGGAGTCAGTCTTGAAGGTCTTAGAGCCTACAGTGGCGAGTGTGACGACCACGTTGGTGTTGGAGATCTGTGTAAAGTTCCAGCCCTCAACCGTTATCTGCGATCCCTGAGGACCGTAGGCGGGAGTAGCCTTAATCTCGGCTAATCCAACTACCTCAAAGTCGGCTGTACCAGATTTCGGTGACGCACCGGACTCTGTAACAGTGATCGTGTAGTCGTTTGTGGATGCTACCTGGGGGATCACTATGGATGCCTTGAAGGTTCCGTCTGCTTTTACAACAACGGGATCGTTGATGACATAGCATTGAGTAGCGCTGATCGTCACTCCGGCTTTTTCAATGTTACGTCCTGAAGTGAAGCCTCTTCCTGACACCTGCACTACCTTGCCGACTGGGCCCTCCTCAATGTTGAGTGAGATGGCGGCGCCAACCGTGAAGGGTACTGTGTCAGTGTTTGTAGTGTCGGTGGCCGTGATTGTGTAGGAGCCGTAGGCAGTAGTTGCTGGTACTTTGAAGGTACACGTGAATGTACCCAGATCCGTTGTTTCGGGTGTTGCTGGAGTCTCTGTCGCTTCCAGTGGGGAGGGGTAAGAGTCTACGAAGTTGTCTGAGATGGGTGTGATGTCAACCTCGTCGCCGAAGTGGTAGCCTGTTAATGTGATGGTGTCGCCGGCCAGTCCTGTGGTTGGGGATAGCTTCAGGTAAGGCACAGGTGTTAGAGCTGACTGAGCTACAGTGATACCACCTAGAGTATCGCCGGTGGCTGTGTCTTTCACCCAGATGTAGTGGGCTCCTGCAACAGCCTCAGGTATCTTGAACCTAACTGTGTAGGCGCCTGTATTCTTGGCTGTTGTCGAGTTCAGTTTACCGGAGCCGCTACTGAATGTTTCCTTAAAGGCGTTGTCCCAGTAGAGGTTGATCGTTGCACCAGCAGTCACGCCGCCACCGGTGACCTCGATGACGCTTCCCTTCCTAAGCTCGGGGAGAGCGCCACCTTTCTTACCGGTGTAAGCGTTCATAGTGATGGCTCTGACAGGTACCAGAGGTACAAATGACATTATGAGTGTTGCTAATACTAGTAGAGTAATCGCTTTTTTACTATTCATTTTTCTTTTTCACCTTTTAATCGTCGCGAACAGGGGAGATAAATTATAGCTAAATCTACCCTGCTCAACGATCAAGACACACAAACAGAGTGCAGTACTTAAACGTATGTACACAAAAAACTTTCAATGTATACAATAATGAGGCGAAAATAAGGAAACGCAGTGTATGTTAACGAAACTAACCACCACTATATATACCTAACAAATGCTGAACATAAGCTAAATAGAGAATAAGCACACTTCAAACCAAAATCACTTTAGATATTCATGTTAAAAACATCCAGGATTCTACAAAAAATTAATCCATACATATCAATTGCTTCAGTTTGTTCAGAAAATTCATAAATACCAAGCCTCAGAACACACCGCCCTCATTCTCAGAAGCCCAACTCTAATACGTGCACGAGGTTAACAGAAAAATAGAGCCCGAATCAACATTAAATACTGTTTAAGACACTATAATCATACTTGAAAGATGATGAAAATATATGGAGCCTAACGAAAAGCTCATACTCGTTCAACGTGAGGGTGACGGCCCCCATCTACGATGCTTTACTCCGGATCCTCGAAACCGGCGCCTACCTCAACCTCTCCGAGTACGTGAACTACCTTATACGAAAGGACCTCGAAGAAAAAGGCATCCAGCTGAGGATGATAAAGGTAAGCGTTAAAAAAGATGAGAAGAAGGAGCCCAGTGAACAGAAACTACTTCTCGACACAGTCGTCGTCTCCACCCGAATACCTATCCCCCTGAAAGAGGTCTTAGACCAGGTGCTAGACTCTGGACTCTATTTCCAGGCATCAGACTACCTTAGGGACATTATCAGGAAAGATCTTGAGGCAAGAGATAACATCAACATCTAGAACAACATCGCGCTCGCGGGCGCAACAACAACGCCGACGAGCCCTCCGGTGAAGTTATTAAGCCACGCCGAGAAAAGATCACCGACGTAGATGACCGAGACCAGCGAACTTGTAGATAGAGTCTCCAAGTCCCTGGGGGTACCCCCAGAGGAACTCGTCGCCGGGGGCGTCAAGATGTACCTGAGAGCCAGGCTTAGGATGATCCAGGCCGAACTCAAAGACGTGGAGAACAGGTACAGGGTCAGGAGCCCATGTGAGCTGGAGGAGAAGATCAAGAAGGGCTCAGTGGAGGAGCACCCCACGTGGGAAGATCTCATCCAGTACGAGAACCTCGTCGAGCAGGCCGAGAAGATCCGGCGGGAACTAGACTCCATGCCCAAGTAGGCGGAACAGGGATTGGAAAACCTCTACAGGGAGATATCCAACCTCGGCATGAACGAGTACCCTGACATTGTGGAAGACACCCACATCCATCATACGTCCTCTGGTACGCCTGCAAAGCTCAGGGTCTACATCGTCGATGGAAGCTACTTGGACATATGGTTATCCGGGTCAGGCAAGTATTCCTACCACTGGGAACACAGACACATCACAGGACAGATACACAGGCATGATAATGCCCCACACCCTAAGTGGAGCCACGTGAAAACCTTCCCAAAACACTACCATGAAGGATCAGATAACAGTGTACATGAAAGCTATTTGCCGGATGACCCGATGCAGGCGGCGAGGATCATCCTCACATTCATCAGAGAAAGACTTGGAGAGGGCCAATTAAACCCAACACAGTGAAGGCTATCTCAAGTTCAAGTCCGTCACGAAAGACTGAAAGAACATAAGAAAAGTGTCGATGCAACATTGTGCGCCCTATCATTCCGGCAATAGTCACAACCAAAGGCACAGCAATAAAATAGAAAGTTCACTACAGAAGCCCCGCATTTAACAAATGCAATGAACTATGTGGCCTTGACTGGTTTAAGGCTCACGTGAGGGGACTTTTAGAAACTGGACGCCTATGAACTCTCGCCCTCCCTCTACTTCTTCGACCTCCAGGTACAGCTCCACAGCCTCACGTATGCGCTCCATGCGCTCGCCAACGGTCCTTGCTTGGGTATGGCAGCCTGGAAGCTCAGGGACGGAGCCGACATAAACACCGTCTTGGTCCCGCTCGACGATGACGCTGAACCTCAAAACCGCACCCATTTAACCGTTTCAACTCAGGTAACTCAAATGCTTTCTATGCATACAAGCTGCTGAATCTCACCAGTTACTTGAAAAACTGCACATCTACGCCATTGAGGGTATCTTTAGGTTCCTTGGGTCGACCCTCGCTAAGCCGGGCACCCTATCGTAGGCTGAGTCAGTGGACAGCATGGTGTGATCTGGAACCGTGTCTGTGAGGGCTGTGGCCGCGTAGATGGCGTCGAATATGGAGGCCAGCTGGTATGTGGACACGAGTTCGAGGGCGGATAGGTAGATCTCCCGGGTCGCGTCTACATACCTAATGTTCTCCATGGTAGCCATCCTGGCTGCGTTACCTAGTATGATGGAGACGGGGGCGTGCTCGACAAAGACGTAGTATAGCTCGTGGAGGACCTCCGATGAGGCCTGGACATCTTTGAGCCGCTTCGATGATATGGCGTCAAATATCTCCTCCGCCACTGGTTTGAGCCAGTCGCCCTTCTTCATGTAAGCGATAAACAGATCAGACTCTATTAGCATCCTCGGCCTCCTTCCTCGCCTTCGCCTCGGCCCTGTGCTTGAGCTCCTCTATTGTTGCGTCTGCCTCTATGGGGGTGATTTCGTCGGGGACAGGTATTATTACGTAGGTTTCTCCTCTAGGTACTATGATTGCCTTCTTTGCTTTGAAGCCCAGCTCCCTGGGGAGGTATATGCGACGCTGAGCATCAATGGTAACTATTGACATATTTACCCCCATTCCAAGTTTATTGGTAAAAGAAAAGGTTTATGGTACACATAACTCATGGTTTTAAGGCGTGTCCGTTGAGACTTTACAGTTGTCGCAGAAATCTGGCTAGCCCCAACCGCGATATTAGCAGAGAGGGGGTAGAGCGAAGGAACCGGAAACAGCCGCCCCAAGCAAAAAGGAAACCAGGAAACGCGCCTTTACAATCCCATTCTATGCAAATACGCCGCCCATTCCACACAAAATCACGGTTCATTCAGCACATCAGGCACAGAGCAATGGCAGCAGAGTGTAAAAAACGTAGGGGGTATCATTTTATAACGGTTTATTCCACCATAAAACAAGTTACCCGACCCTGAGCGCACAAGCACCCAACCATGCGCATGGCAGAGGAACAGGAAGCACACCAGCAGTCATGTGAAGAGCTGATGTGTCCGGGTCTCCTCGTCGAGGTTCTTCACCATCTCTATCCCTGTGAGCTCCAGGAGGAAAACCTCGGCGAACCCGAACACCCTACAACCCTCAACCAAGTGGCCACCCACCACCCTAATGGATTCGTCCTCAACGTATGAAAGGATAACATGGGCGTGAACAAGAGGCTTCCCCTCTACCATGCTGACGTCCCCTGACAAGCCTATGATCTCCAGGGGCTTATCGAAGGACATGAAGCTTCTGTTACGGTCTGTGATGGGGTACTCGTCCGGCAGCGTCTTACAGTTCCGCAGCGACGCATTCGACAGGAGACCAACCCCGGAGAGGATGACGGCGGCCTTGACCCCCTTCTCCTCGACAATCCGCTGGAGTGAGCGGAGAAGGTCAGACCTCGGCTTGAGTCTGGCGACGACCACCCTTCCGGTGCCGCCGGTCCTCAGAACGTATCTTTCTGTCATCACTAACTCTTAACCCCGTGAGGATATAAAAGTCCGTTTCCAACAAAAGCTCTTGCTAGCGTGTAGTCACAGTTTACTCACATAGAATTTTATCAATACATCCGCTCTTTGAGCCGTGGATCAACGAACGGCCTCCTTAAGCACAGTTCATCATGGAAGCGGCTCTGCTCTGCCTTCCATCCAGTTCATAGAGTGGAGGGGAGAGTTCGAGGCCCTCGGGGCTCAGCTGTCAGCGGCGGGGTTCACTTGCAGCACCATACCGTTGAAGAGCATCCGGAACTCCCTGTCGCTGCCCACCAGAAGCTATATCGATGCCGTGGACTGCGACCTGTTGGTAACTCACAACCCCTACCACGGGATCATGGGGGCCAGCATGGCCAAGAGGATGGGGCGAACCAAAGCCGTGATTCTGAGGCTTAAGGGCGACTACTGGGAGGAGTCAAGGGATAACGATCTATCCCTTAAACAGAAGCTGGGTTACAGGGTGAAGCTGCTCCAGAACGCTGTCTCCATGGACGACGTGGACTTCGTTGTCGCCGTCTCCGAGTATCTGAAGAGAAGCGCGGAGAGAAACGGCCTAGAGAAACCAGTTTACGCGCTGCCATGCGGAGTGGACACGGAGAGATTCAACATAAGGCCCCCGGTTGAGGGCTACAGGTCCCAGATCCTGTGCGTCATGAACTTCGCCGTCCCCAAGAAGATCAGCCTCCTTTACGCGTTTCTGCGAAGGTATAAGGAGAGCGGCCTCCACTACACCATCACCTTCCTGGGGGACGGCCCCCACAGGGCGAGGGTTCAGCGCCACGTCGACCAGTTGGGGCTCTCAGATCAGGTTTTCTTCAAAGGCTACGTAAACGACATAGAGAAACACTACTCCAGCTGCGACCTTGTGATCCACCCCTCATCCCTCGACACCCTGGGGATGGTTCTCCAGGAAGCAGCGGCCTCAGGTAAACCCGTGGTCGCGTCACGGGTCGGCGGCATACCTGAGGTGGTTGAGGACGGCGTCAGCGGCTACACCACCAACGACCTCGACGAGTTCGTCCTGAGGGTGGAGCAGCTCATGGAAGCCCCTGAGCAGAGACTGAGGATGGGCGCCGCGGGCAGGAAGCTGATGATAGAGAAGTTCGAGTGGAGCACCATAGCTGAGAGATTCATCGACATACTGAGAAACGAAAACATCATCAATTGACCATGGGTGAGTATGGCGAAGACTTCCAGTACCCTATCGTACAGGCGACCCTGTACTGGCCCCTGGTTTCTCCACTGCACCGTCACGGTGTGGGTTCCTTTCTGCAGGCTACAATAGTGAAACGCGTGAGTGAACCATCTATCAGCGATGCCGTCGACTGAAGCGATTCAGGAGGACAGGGATAAGGACTGAAACCGGGTCGAGTCTCTGTGCGGGATGAAGAGGGCCATAGCGAACTCGGAGCCGAACAAGGGGTCACTGGAAAGCTCGAGATATTTTACCTTATCCGATATCACGTTCGCTTGTTCTCTAGCCTTCTTTGAGAGGAGTGCCATCTTCGCGCCTGTCACCGCCGTGTTACCCAGTAACCTGATCTTCTCCGCGGGCAGATCAGGCACCAAGCCGAGAAGCCTCGCGTTCTCAGGGTTCAGGCTTCTCCCGAAGGCCCCTGAGATCAGTATACGTGAGATGTCTCCTTCTCTAAGGTTTCTTCTTCTCATCAGTATGGAGCAGCCAGAGTAGATGGCTGCCTTTGCTCTCTGGATCTCGTTGATATCCCTCTGAGTCACCACTATCTCCTGCCCCGTCGCCGAGTCCTCCTCATTCACCAGGACGAACACGGGCTTACCTTCACCCATTTTTAGCGACGGGGAGTCATGGCCTGACACAAACTTTCCTGTGCTGTCGATTACCCCGTTCCTCCTCAACTCCGCGACTATGTCTATCATGGCTGAGCCGCAGAGGCCTCTTGGCCTGCCGCCTCCGATCGTGCTGAAGTCAGCCCGATGAGTTGAGGGGTTGAGGGAAACGTTCTCGATGGCCCCTGTCACGGCCTTCATGCCGTGCCTGATGTGGCCCCCCTCGAAGGCGGGGCCTGAGGCGCAGGAGCAGCATATTAAGCCCTCGTCGTTGCCCAGAAAAATCTCCGTATTGGTGCCAATATCGAGGAGTAGTGAGGCCTCCCTCCCTTCATATACGCCGCTCGATAAGACATCCGCCACCGCGTCTGATCCGACGAAGCCAGCTACGAGGGGCATCATGATGACGACACCGTGGGGGTTCATCTGGAAGCCGAGGTCTCTCGCCCTCACATTGATCGGCCCCTTCAAGGCCGGTGTGAAGGGTGATAATGAGAGGTACCTGGGCTCGATGGCGAGAAGGAAGTGATGCATCACGGTGTTACCGACAACCGTCGCCTCGTAGATGTGGCTAGGATCGACGGCTGCCTCTCGGCAGGCGGCTCGTAATGCGGTGTTCACCCCGCTCACCGCCTGGCTCTGTAATTCGGCAAGGCCGCCCACCTCTGTCATGGTGTACGAGACGCGGGTGAGCAGGTCCTCGCCGCGCATTATCTGAGGGTTCTCGACTGACCCGACCCCGTGAGTCTCACCTGTTAAAAGGTCTACAAGATGTACAACCATCTTGGAGGTCCCAACGTCGACGGCTACCCCATACATTATTCCGGTTGTATCCCCAGGCTCGACGGCGATGATCTTATCGCCTTCCCAGACCGCGACGGTTATGTCCCATTCGGCCTCACGGAGGACCCTTGGCAGCTGTTGCAGGAGGGCTTGCTCGATCTCAAGTGCCCCCACGCCGTGCTCTTCCTGGAGAATGCTGGCGAGTCTCTCAAGATCGGGCTTAGAGTCGTCTAGAGTGGGCTTCGGTAGAACGACGTGGAATTTATCCACGTAGGGATCTATGGTGATGGGCGTCTCGTGGCCTGTGACCTGTAGCTTCCTCCGCTCAACCCGGCTCTCCGGAGGTATGTAGACCACGACGTCCTTGTTGACGTGTGCCTGACACGCTAGGCGGTACCCTGCCTCTATCTCGGAGGGGGACAGGTGCCTTCTCTCATGGATCGTGATCTCCGTTAACGGGCCTTGATCCTTTACGATCATCCTGCATTTCCCGCACTTACCGTTCCCGCCGCACTCGAACCTCATCATGTTGCCCGCCCTGACGGCTGCTTTGGACAGACTGACTCCGGGCTGAACTCGAACCGTGTTACCGTCGGGTTCAAAGACTATTCTGACTGAAGCTTCGCTGTCAGGGCCATGCATGGATGTATTCAACAGCGTTTAAGGATTAAAATGATTGACTCTCCTCATGATCTACAGAAATGGGTATGGGGGTGGAGAGCTTTCGCTCACTCCCACCGTAGCCCGCAGCCGCTGAACTCGTCCTTGACTCTCGTGATGAGTTCCTGGTACTCTGTGCTCGGCTTGTGGCGCTGGAGGTCGTAGCACTCTGTGATCAATTTGCCCGGCTCCGGCGTTGAGTTGGCCAAGAGTTTCTCTATGATGGGCTTGAACATCTCATACACTTCGCCCCGCTTTATCCCTGTCCGGATGGCCGCGTCAGAGGCCTCTATCATGAGTTCGGCGTCCGCCGGGGTCTGCCCGCCGTTCATGCGGCTTCGGCTCACGCGGGGGACGTACAGGTTGGCGCCGTTCACGGCCGCCTCTATGCTTCTCAGGACCAGCTCCTCCAGGTGGCTCTCCGTGCAGAGCTCGCTGACGGGGATGGGCCACTGCATCGGGATGCCGTTACTGTTCCTTATCGTCGCCTGGTAGACGACTGAGCGCGCAAAGTTTATGGGAAACATGCATCGTCTGCCTCCGCTGACGTGGCTGAAGTGCTCGACGCCGTTGTAGTACAGGTTGTCCCGGTATACGATCCATGCGACGATGGTCTTCACCAGGCTCTCGATTATGGCGCCCTCGGGGCCTCCGGCGAAGCCGCCGGCTATGCCGAAGCTGCCGCTGATCCCGAAGTATCCGTGGCTCTGGAGGACGAGGGCCGCCGTTAACAGGTCGTACTGCACCTTCACGTCGGGCAGCACTGACAGTAGGACGCCGTCCGTCGGCCTCAGCCCGGCCACGGTGTCGATGGTGGCTAGGAACGAGGAGGCCGCCGTGGAGATGGGGTAGTAGACGATGGCTGCGCCTGGTCTGCCGGCCTTCCTCACTCCTTCTCTGAGCCACGCTACCTGGCGTCTGGACGCGTACGCCTCGAGGGGTAACCCGTAGATGTCGTAGCCGTCGATCATTGGGAAGTTGAATCCCTCTAGGAAGTCGAGGCGAGGGATCATGGCGAAGTTGTGGACAACCGTGTTCGCCAGGTCCTCCGTGAAGGGGGCGTGGTGCCCGGGCGCGATGTTAAGAGGCTCTGTCCCCTCTATCTTGTGCTGCTTCCACACGCGGGCGTCCTTGCCCTCGCCCATCACAACCTCCCGCTGCATGGAGCGCACAGCCTCCCTGACCTCCTCCTCCGTGAACCTGATGACACGCTCCCTGTCGAGGCACAGGCAACCGTTTTCGACGACGAAATCCACCGCTGCCTTCCATGCGGCGTCGGCCAGGCTGTCGTCGGTGTTTAACCAGTTGGATTGCTCTGTGGGACACTTGATGTCGTACTCCTTCACGAGCCCCGTCATTCTCCTGAACAAGGCCATGTCCCAGTCCTTGGCGGCCATCTTTGGGCCGGTACGCATACGGTCAGCGATTTCCACTAGGCTTATCATGTCATCCACATCGGTACCGCCGCGTGTGAACGCGTAAGTAGCTTTACATATTTTATCAAACGTATTTTAAATCTAGTGTATTCAAAGTGAAGGAAAACGAGATTTTAAAAGGGCTATCTGACGCTGTGCAGAGTTTTGACGCCGAAGCCGCGGCTGACGCTGCGAGGGCCGCTGTCGCTGCGAAAATAAACCCTGTGAAGGCCATCGAGGAGGGTCTGGCAGTGGGCCTGCGAACAATCGGAGACAAGTTTGAGGCTGGGGAGCTGTGGCTGCCTCACCTGGTGCTCGGCGCGGAGGCCATGGAAGCCGCCATCAAGGTCCTTGAAGCCCACATGCCTAAAGAGGAGCTGGAGGCCACGAGCCGGGGAACAGTTGTGATAGGGACCGTCGAGGGAGACATCCACGATCTCGGCCTTCGCATCGTCGCCTCGATGCTCAGGGCGAACGGGTTCAAGGTCTACGACATGGGTTGCAACACACAGAGCCTGGCCTTCATAGAAAAAGCAAAGGAGGTCGACGCGGACATCATCGCGGCGTCGTCTCTCATGACGACAACGATGCCCTTCATGAAGGACCTAGTCGAGGCCCTGGAGGCCGCTGGCCTCAGGGACAAGTACAAGATATTGATCGGAGGCGGGCCGGTCTCGAAGGAGTGGGCGACAGCCATCGGCGCAGACGGGTACGGCAAGGACGCGAGTGAGGCTGTCAAGGTAGCCAAGAAGCTCGTCTCAAAACAGGAGTGATAACGCTGGCAGCTCCGAGCCTCTGGGAGGTCCTAGACAGGGCCTGTAACACCGGGAAGCCTATGGCTACAAAAGACTTCGACATGAAGCTGTTCAAGGTGGCTTCAAGGCTCGTGGGCGAGTACGGCATCAAATATGATCCCACGACACCGGTTTCTTCCGACGACAGCCTGGCCGACGACGCCTGGAGGGCAGGCCTCCAGCTCTTCACAGAGGTGGGGGCGTACTGCATGAACTCCAGCAGAGTGATCAGCTTCGACGACTCGGAGATTAAAGAGGGGCTCAGGGAGCTCAGGGGCGAGGCCGTCATCGGCGAGGGCTCAGAAAGAAGACACCTGACTCTCAGAGGCGTGGAGGATAGGAGCCCCCCCTCCATCGTCTGCGGGGGCGTAATCGAGAGCAACGTCCCCGAGGGGGAGCTTTTCGTCAAGCTCTACCAGTCGATAGCCCAGGAGCCCCTCATCGACGGCTTCTATGTCGGCCCTCCTCTTCAATCATCTGAAGGCAAAATGGTCAGGTCTGGGACGCCCCTGGAGACGCACCTCGGGTGCTCCATGGCGTCCTGGGTGCGCGAGGCGACGAGGCGGGCAGGTAGGCCGGGGATGCACTTCATATCGGCGTGCACATCGGCCATCGCCAACGTAGCCGCCTGCGACCCCATCGAGGGGCTGCGGAGATCGGATGGGATCGTCTCCACGATCATGCCTGAGCTGAAGACTGATTACGAGAACCTGAACAAGGTGGTCTACAGCCACGACTACGGCTGCGTGAAACACGTGTATAACGGAGGGATGATCGGAGGCTGGGCCGGCGGACCAGAGGGCGCGCTGATCGTGTCCATCGCCAACGCCATAATGGCGGTGATGGTCTACAAGGTTGGGGTAGGGGCATCCTACCACGCCCTGGGCTACCTGAGGGCCTCGACACCCAACTACAGCGCCTTCGTCACCCGCCCCTGCGTCTGGGGCTCAGCCATCGGCAGCCAAGCCATCTCGAGGAACACCAAGATCATCAACACGGCTGTAGCCATGACCAACGCGGGGCCGGGCACAGAGATGCAGTTCCAGGAGATTGTGGCGGCCCTGTGCGCGTCGATCCCATGCGGCAGAGAAGGGCTCTCCCAGGGGGTTAGAAGGTTCAAGGTGAAGCCTCTCCTGGGCAGCGGCCTGGAGAACAGGTTCTGGGGTGAGGTCGGCCACGCAATGTCAAAGGTGAAGCGCGACTTCGCCAACACGTTAGCTGACGAGATGCTCTCAAAGTATGAGCACAGGATCACTAGGGACTCGGACGGCGGCCCCGTGGGGTACACCTTCGACGAGATATACGACCTGAAGACCTTGAAGCCTAGGAAGAAGTTCCTCGAAGTATATGATGGGGTGAAGAAGGAGCTGGAGGACCTGGGACTCGAGTTCTAGCAACCGAATATGATCACGGAGGATAGAAAAGGTGAGCACCACAAACTTCTGGGAGATACTCAACAGGGCATGCAACACTGGAGCGGAGACGAGTGTAAGAGACTTCGACATGAAGATATTCAGATCGGCGTCGAGGCTAGTTAACGAATATGAAATAAAATATGATCCAGAGGTCTACGTGCCCAACGACGACAGCCTGGCCGACGACGTCTGGAAGGCGGGTTTCGAGCTTTTCCTGGAACTCGGCGTATACTGTGTGAACACCAGGCGCGTAATCAAGTTCAAGGAATCCGAGGTAAAAGAGGCGCTAAGAGACGTCCGCGGTGAAGTCGAGATCGGCGAAGGGGGCGAAAAACGGGTAGTAACTCGTAGAGGTATAGAGGGAACCAGGCCACCTGTAATCATCGGGGGCGTCATCGAGAGCGACATACAGGAAGGAGAGAACTTCGTCAAGCTGTATCAGAGCATAGCCCAGGAACCTCTCATCGATGGGCTCTACGTGGGGCCCCCCGTTCACACATCTGAGGGCCACACGCTACGAAAGGGGTCGCCCCTTGAGCTGCACCTGGGCAGGTGTATGGCGTCGTGGGCGCGCGAAGCCATAAGGAGGGCGGGGAGACCTGGGCTACACTTTGTCTCAGCGTGTCCGTCAGCCATCGCGGACATCGCTGCGTGCAACCCTGAGAATGGTGTCAGAAGTTCCGATGGCCTGATGGTATCTCTCATAGCTGAGCTCAAGACTGACTACGAAGCCCTGGGGAAAGTAGCCTACGCCCTCGATTACGGCTGCATAAGGGCCACACATGGAGGGTCAGTCATTGGCGGCTGGGGCGGTGGACCCGAGGGCGCAGCTGTGGTCTCCATAGCGGACTTCCTGGGTGCAGCGATGGTCTACCACCATAGGGTAAGCCCCGTCTACGGCGACCACGGGCTGACGAGGTGCCCGGGCCCTGTGCCCATCTCAAGCATCAACCCTGGGATGTGGGGCACAGAGCTCACGGGGCAGGCTATAGCCAGAAACTATCGTGGAGTCAATGGGAGGTTCTTCTTGACAGCCGCCGGGCCGGGCACGGAGATGCAGCTCTGGGAGATAGCGGCGCTATGCATCGCCGGACTGGCCTCAGGGCGCGACCTCTTCTGCGGCGGCGGGATACGCAGGTACAAGGTGAAGCCCATGCTGGGAAGCGCTCTGGAGAACAAGTTCCACGCAGAGCTTGGACGCGCCGCCGTGGGCATCAAGAGAGACGACGCCAACGAGCTGGTGCGACAGATCGTACAGAAATACGAGAAAAAAGTCACCGATGACGGCGGACCATGGGGGTACACCTTTGGCGAAATGTACAACACGAGGACACTAACACCGAGACAGGAGTTCCAGGAACTATACGATAAGATGAGGAAAGAGATGGAGGAGCTTGGTTTCGAGTTCGGGGCCTGAGGAGCTGAACGACTCTCAACCAGCATGTGCGATCCTGATAAATCTCTGAACACAACAAGTAGAACCATGTTTAACCTGTCCAAGGATCAGACTGAGAGGGCCCATGCCATCCATAAGTCCTCTCTGGTGGTGGACACCCACAACGACACCGTCCTCCACCTCATCAAAGCACCCCCATTCATTTCCTCCGAATCCAACCCGCTTCCGCCAAGGCGGACGCTGGGAGAAAGGTCTGAGCACGGCCAGATCGATATACCCCGCATCAGAGAGGGTGGAGTGGACTGCCTACTCTTCGCCATGTACGTCAGCCCCCAGTACACGGCCAGGCTCCGCCGCCTAGTCCAGATGATGGACGTGTTTCACGCCGAACTAGAGAAGTACCCAGATCAGATATCGCCGGCCACCAGCCACAGAGAAATAGTAAAGACGGTTAAGGAGGGCAAGATCGCCGCCGTGATCACCATTGAGGGAGGTGAGCCGCTGGAGGGATCAATAGAGGCCTTGAGAACCATGTACCGGCTAGGCGCCAGGAGCCTGACCCTCACCCACTTCCCTAGGAACGAGCTGGGGGACGGCTCAGGGGCAGACTCGGGAAGCCACCTCACAGACTTCGGAAGGGAGGTGGTCCAGGAGATGAACCGGCTCGGCATGATCGTTGACGTCAGCCACCTCAACCAGACCGGCTTCTGGGACGTCATGGAGCTCACCAAGGACCCTGTCCTCGCCACCCACAGCAACTGCAAAGCCCTCTGCGGCCACCACAGGAACCTCACCGACGACCAGATCAAGGCGATAGCTGAGAACGGCGGCGTCATGAACCTCAGCTTCTGCGCCGGCTTCATCAAGGACGGCGTCGGCTTCGGCGACCCTGAGGCCCTCAAGAAGGTCACTGTCCACGACTGGCTGGACCACCTGGACCACGCCGTGGAGCTAGTAGGCACAAACCATGTGGGCATCGGCAGCGACCTAGACGGAGGCTGCGGGTTCCCGGACCTCCACGATGTCACGGCGTTCCCCCGCCTCACAGAGGGCATGGTGGCCCGCGGCTACTCGGACAGCGACATAGAGAAGGTACTGGGCGCAAACAACCTAAGAGTCTTCAAAAAAGTACTGACGTGATGCCCCCCTTCTCTATATGAGAAGACGCATAAACATCAAAATAAGGCACGGATTTTTCTATGATTCACGCGTCGCCTGAAACTTTTTCAGATCAGAGAGCGCCCCTGAAGGGGACGAACCTGTTGTAGAAACTGAGGACCCGGGACAGGACCTCCTCGGTGCTCAGGAACTCATCCTCCTCCAGGGCGATGACTTCCTGTAGGGCCTCGAGGTCCTTCTGGTTCCGCTCCCCGAGCTCTAGCCCCCTCAGTTGCGCTTGCGTCAGGGCAGCGATCTGGTCTGAGACCGTCTCGCAGCTCATCTCTGTCGCGCTCTGTGCCTGCAGGCACTCTATTGTCGCAATTTCCATCTTGATCATACACCTCTAACTATATTCATATGGTCGTATGTATAGCCATATGGTTCCCAAATATAAATGTATCCCTATTAATAGACAAACGTTTTAATACTATTAGGACTTCATCTGGATATTGAGATGCAGGCCGTAAAAGTCGTCGCTGACCCCGATAATTTCAAGCTGCTCGCAGACGAGACCCGCCGGAAGATCATTTTCCTGCTACGAGCAACAGAGATGACCGTCACCCAGATCGCATCTAACCTGAAAACGTCAAGGCAGACCATCTACCACCACATAGAGAAGCTGCAGGAGGCCGGGCTGGTGTATACAGCCAGGACCGAGCAGGTGGGCCACCTGACCGAGAGCTACTACAGGGCAACGGCTGAGGCTTTCTACTGCAGCGTGGGGAGCACCCCCGGCGGCCACGAGTTCTTCCAGAACCAGGTGAAGACTGTTCTAGAGTCCCTGAGGAAGCTGGGCTTTAAAATCGACTACACTGACGCCGATGTGGACCGCCTCGTAGAGATACAGAGTGAGCAGGACTACTGCTGCGAGATGGCTGACCTGTGGGACGCCATATCTCACCTGGATGACATAGACGAGAAGACCAAGACCATCATAGAGGAGTTCGCCAAGCAGCTGGTCATGACCAACGACGAGTTCCAGTACCTGCAGGCCAAGAAGAGGGAGTTCAGGGAGTTCATCCAGTCCCTCCAAACAGAAGTATAGCCGAGACATCAGCTGCCTGATAGAAGCCGATTCTCTGAAGCATCATAAGCTAAAAATAGCCGCATATTAACCCTAAAAAATTTCACATTCTACCATGCAGCTGTCAGCTCGCTAATATTCTCCTTATCACAAGCTACATGTAACAAACCCAGAAAACAGGAATTCCCAGCCACTAGGTACAAGGAGGCATCCGCTGTTCACGTGTATCTGATCCATAAAATATTGGTAGAGGCTCTCACGTGTAGAGCCATGGAGCCCACAACCCAAACCCAGCAAATAGAAGTGGCACATGGCATATTACAGCCCTGCAATAACTGCGGCTTCAGCAACCCCGACAGCGTCCAGTACTGCTGGAGATGCGGCAACAGGCTCGAAAAATGATGCCTTAAGAGGTCTAGGCTTCTACACTTTCATCATTTACCGCAACGAATGAATGATGCGGGTAGAGTGAAAAAATACTTTAAATTATAGTACTTAGTCTCCTACGTGGCCTATGGCTCAGATTCAACTTAAGCAAGTGCTATTCCTGCTACTACTCTTCATGATAATGATAGCCCTGCGTATTTTCTACCGGCTCTCCTCAAAGATCTATAGAGAGCACTACACCCACATGCTAAGAAACAGTGCTATGGCCGGCATAGTACTAGGCATGATTCTGCCCTGGGACGCCATCGTGGGCCTCATGGCGGCGCTATTCACGGGCCTAGTTCTGCTCTTCATATCCATCTTCAGCGTCCTCGTCATGAGCAGAAGCAGCCAACTCGACTTCCTACAAGAGACCTGGATAAGGCGAGAGGTGGTCCGCGAGTGGTTCATGTACATCTCAATAATCACAGGCATGATAGGAATAGTGTCAACCGTGCTATCCATCCTGCTGCCCCCCTTCCTAGACCTGACCCTGGGGGTGGAGGTGCCCCTAGTATTTGACACCATCAGCGTCACTGCCGCTCTACTAGACCTGAGCATACCAATAACCAGCTACAGGAAGATCAACAGCCTGATCTACCTGTACCTTCTGGAGGAAAAGGGTGAAGAGGAAGAGGGTTTCGTCATCGATGACACAGAGTTCATGAAGGCTGTCCGCGGCACAGAGTTCACCGACTACGAGGTGCGAGACGCCCTGGAGTCCCTAGTGGAAATAGGTATGGCATCCAAGATGACTGCCACCAGCGAGACCGCGCAGGTGGAGTTCCATGTGAGCTACGAGGGGATGAGGCTCCTCAAGCTCCAGTACGACGAAACTATCCTGAAGCTGGGGAAGCGCCTGGAACGCATCAATGAGGGAATACATAGAATACAGGAAGACGCGGAGGGAGAGCCCATAGAGGCGGAGCGGAGAAGCTTACAAAGGTACATTAAGCAGCTGCTGGATGAACTGGATCAGGTGTACAGGGAGAACAGGTGCTTCAGGCAGAGCGGCCAATGCCTCCTCCAAGTTGAGGAGCTGAAACAGATCAGAGAGAAGCTCCGGTACATGGATGAACGTAGCTAATCTAAGGCTTCTTCAATAACGTTAAGAATCGTCACATCTCATACTGAACTATGCCTCATCGAACCCACTTGTACGAGGAACTGTCATGGTCCGAGATCAGAGACGCCCCCAAAAACACAGTAATCGTCATCCCAGTCGGCACCCTCGAGGACCACGGCCCCCACCTGCCCCTTAACACAGACGTAACCATCGTGGAGGCCGTCAGCAGAAGAGCCGTTGAGCTTGAGAGGGACATCGCCCTCATCATGCCCACACAGGTACACGGGTACAGCCCCCACCACATGGACTTCCCGGGCACCATCACCATCCAGGGAAAGGTCTTCCTCGACTACATGCAAGACATCATGCGCAGCCTGGCACACCACGGCTTCAAACGCATGCTAATAGTTAACGGCCACGGAAGCAACTCCGCGTGGCTGGAGAACGCCGCCAGGCTCTCCATCGTCGAGATGCCTCACACCTTGTGCGCTGCGGTGAACTGGTGGGCCATCCCGGAGGTGGCCGAGAAGGTAAAGACGATGAGGGACTCCGAGAGGGGTGGCACATCCCACGCCTGCGAGCTGGAGACATCGCTGATGCTGGCCATCAGGCCCGACCTGGTCCACATGGAGAAAGCAGTGAAAGACATAAGCTACCCTACCAGCAGGTATTTCCCGGCAAGGGATTTCTACTATCCCTCAGGCCCCGTGCACATGATGAGACACTGGAGCACACTAAGCAAGACAGGCGTGATGGGTGACCCGACGAAGGCCTCAGCCGAAAAAGGCAGGGCGTGGCTTGACGCAGCTATAGAAGGGCTGAGGGGGATCATCCGCGAGTTCTACGGCATGGTGATCACTGATAGAGTAGACCACCACTGACAGACCCAGGGATAAACAACTGTAGTCTTGATTCATAATCTTTTATTAAAAAACGTTGGAATTATGCCCATGGAAGTAGCCGACCTAGACAACGCCCTGCAAACACAGAAAACCTGCACTCTAGACATGAAAACAACCATCAAGCAGGCCATCAGGACCATGATCGACGAAAAAGCGTACACGTGCAATGTTACCGATAAAGGTGAAACGATAGCAGAGTTAAAGGCGGGCGATCTATTGAAGGCCACGATGGAGGGGTACTCAAGCCACACGACCCTCGAAAAGATACTTCTAGGAAAGATATTTGAAAAAATCTTCACTTTAGAATAAGACCCCGTAATTAGTCGAGTCTCTTTAAACAGCACATGATTTTTATTCGCTATTCTTAATGAAACATATGAGGAGTGTTTCTTGAGTAAAAAGGTTAAAGAAAAGAAACCTACACTCAATAAAGCCGACGCAAATAAATTCCTCAGAACTGTCCCCAAGAACGAAGGCCTGGGACTGTACAAGGCCCCGGGAGAGTTCACAGGGAAAACAGTGTTAAACTTCAGCGCCCTATCCGAGGCCTTACGGTCTGTGGACATAAGGGCGATCAACTACCATTTCAAGAGAAGAGACTTCGAGAAATGGATAAGGGGCACCATTGGCGACGAGGAGCTAGCCCGCCGCTTCGGGAGACTGGACAGAGAGCTCCACGGCGAGAAGCTTAGAAGCTCAATGGCTACGCTTGTGAAGACCCGGCTGGATGAGCTTAAGGCAGCGGTAGCCTGATCAACGTGGCTGCATGACCCAGTCTTCAGGTTGCTATTTATTACGCCTCAGGCGTCAACTTACTGGTTGAAGACGTTGCGTCCAAAGGAAGGTAGAACATTCGTTCAGGCACAGCCTGTGGAGGAATCACACACCCCGCTTACCACGCTGAAGGTGCCCCCCAGTCACCCCGGACACATGTACACTGATATCCTGGTGGAGCCCTGCAGATGGATCACGGAGGCCTGTGAGGAAGCGGAGGCATCTGTAGAGGCCGGCGGAGGCCCCTTCGGCGTCGTCCTGATACAGGTAGACGACGAGACCAACCAGGTGCTGAGGTACTGGAGGGACCGAAACCACGTCACAGAGTACAAGGACCCCACGGCCCACGCCGAGGTCTCCGTCATCCGCTCAGCCTGCCACGAGCTGAACGTGTACGACCTCGGCACCATCATGAGGACCGAGTCGAGGCTACCCCAGGTGGGGGACACCTCCCACTGCGAGATCTACTCCAGCTGCGAGCCCTGCCCCATGTGCTACGCCGCTATAAGGTGGGCCAGGATCCCTGTGCTAGTGTTCTCAGCAACTCGCTACGAGGCCTCAAGGCCTGACGTAGGGTTCTCGGACAAGGAGGTCTACGAGGACCTGGGAAAAAGCTACTCTGACAGAGGCATCAGTGTCCACCAGGCTGTGTGCCCCAACTCCCTGGATGCCTTCGAGGCCTGGAAGAGGTCCGGGAACCCCCGGTACTGACCTAAGCGTAGACTGACTCGATCGTATCGATGTTGTTCTCAACGACTGGGCCCTTGTGAGGTGAATCGGTCTCCAGGTTCTTCAAGACGGGGAGCTCCCACCGGGTGCACTGGGGGTTGGGGCAGTAGTAGAGGGCAAAAGACCTCTCCTCCAGCCCCACTATAACGTGCATCCACTTCTTGTCGTCCCTCTTCAACGTGGTCTTACAGTCAGGGCACATCATGGTTCTAGGTATTTTTAGACTCGTATAATAGTCAGGGTGTGTTGATTACCCCAACATATATGTTGTTTCTATCGCTCCTCCACTGCCTATTGTTGGCCTGGGATCCGCACAAGGACTCTTTCAGCCTGCCACCTCAAAATTCTAATCGTTGGTAGCCACCTGATACTCAACCCGGGAGGTGAAACACACGAGCTCAGATGACGGCTACGTACTGGCCCTGGACGAGGGCACAACGAGCG
This sequence comes from Candidatus Bathyarchaeota archaeon, assembly GCA_043826455.1. GTDB lineage: Archaea > Thermoproteota > Bathyarchaeia > TCS64 > TCS64 > RBG-16-57-9. The sequence goes on along the minus strand of JBDRQD010000030.1, from coordinate 32,673 downwards.
CCAGGGCTTTGGTCTTCGACAGAGGAGGCATCGTTAGAGGCGTCGGCCGATGCGCTTTCCCACAAATATATCCAAATCCAGGCTGGGTGGAGCATGACCCTGATGTGGTGTGGAGAGCCCAGCTGAGAAGCGTAAGAGCTTCGCTTCGAGCAGCGGGAGCTGAGCCGAGGGAGATTGTCTGTCTCGGTATTACCAACCAGAGAGAGACCACCATCCTCTGGGACAGGCGCACAGGTAAGCCTCTCTATAACGCCATAGTCTGGCAGTGCAGAAGAACGGCCGACGCCGTAGAGGAGATTAAACGCGAAAACACACGCCTCTTCAAGGAGAAGACCGGGCTCATCCCAGATTCCTACTTCTCGGGTCCAAAGGTCTCATGGATCCTAGACAACGTGCCTGGCCTCCGTGAGAAAGCCGAGCAGGGAGAGGTACTTTTCGGTACCATGGACACGTATCTAATCTTCAGGCTGACGGGCGGTAGGGTGCATGCAACGGACTACTCTAACGCCTCAAGGACCATGATGTTCAATATAGGTGACTTAGGCTGGGACAGGGAGTTACTTGAGGTGCTGGGGCTCCCAGAGTCCATTCTACCTGAGCCGCTTCCATCCAGCACAGTGTTCGGTTACACCGACCCGAAGGTTCTTGGGGCATGCGTGCCCATCACCGGAGTCGCCGGTGATCAGCAGGCTGCCCTCTTCGGTCACACGGCCTTCGATGAGGGGGACTCCAAGTGCACCTACGGGACAGGCAACTTCCTCCTCATGAACACAGGACCCAGCCCAAAGCCCTCCAAGAGTCTCCTCACTACTGTGGCTTGGAGCCTAGAAGGAAAGACCGTCTACGCGTTGGAGGGCAGCATCTTCGTCACGGGGGCCACATTGCAGTGGTTGAGAGACTCCTTGGTATTACTCAGGGAAGCTGCCGAGTCTGAAGAATTAGCCGAATCCCTGGAGAGTAATGAGGGGGTCTACTTCGTTCCCGCCCTGACGGGCCTAGGCGCCCCTTACTGGGACCAGTACGCCAGGGGCGCCATAACAGGTATAACCAGAGGCACAGGACGGGCTCACCTTGCCAGAGCAGCCCTAGAGGCTATCGCCTACAGTACGAAGGATGTGGTGGACGAGATGGTGGCTGACAGCGGCCTAAAAATGGAGAAGCTCAGGGTCGATGGAGGGGCATCAAGAAACGGGTTCCTCATGCAGTTCCAGGCGGATATCCTCGACCTCCCCGTGGTCAGGCCGAGGGAGACAGAGGCCACAGCCAAGGGAGCCGCATTCCTGGCTGGACTGGCGATGGATTACTGGGGAAGCCTTGACGAGTTGAAGCGTCTACACATTGAAGTAGACGAATTCACGCCCAGGATGAGAGACGATGAGCGCCGCTACCTGATCCAAGGGTGGAGGGCGGCTGTGAGAAGAGTAATCAGTCAAAGTGACGCATGTACGGAGTAGGAGGGGAAAACGTGAAGGATGACGTGGCTCTTGTAGACGTGGAAAAGCTGAGGGCCTTCGCTTTCGACGTATTCAAGGGTCTAGGAGTGCCTGACGATGACGCCGCCACATGCACCGGCGTGCTTATAGCTGCGGACCTGAAGGGCTTTGACTCCCACGGCGTAAACCGACTCAAACCCGTCTACTATGATAGAGTAAGAGCCGGACTCCAGAACCCGGTGACCAGCATCAAAGTGGTGAGAAAAGGACCCACGACGGCCGTGATTGACGGCCGCAACGGGATGGGCATGGTTATCGCTAAACGATCCATGGAGATGTGCATTGGGAAGGCCAGAGAACTGGGCATGGGCATGGTGGCTGTCAGAAACTCGACCCACTACGGGATAGCGGGCTACTACGCGGAGATGGCCGCTGAGAAGGGCATGATCGGGATAACGGGGACCAACGCGAGGCCCTCCGTGGCTCCCACCTTCAGCGTTGAGAACATGCTCGGCACGAACCCTCTCACATTCGCTTTCCCCACTGATGAGGCCTTCCCCTTCTGCCTGGACTGCGCCACGTCCATCATACAGAGGGGAAAGATCGAGGTCTACGCCAGGGAGAGGAGGATGCTGCCGGAAGGCTTGGTCATAGGAGCTGACGGAGCGTACATGACTGAAGCGGACCAGGTTCTCGCCAGCTTGCTGAAGGGAGAAGCGGCTCTACTGCCTCTGGGCGGTGCAGGGGAGGATACCGGTGGATACAAGGGCTATGGGTACTCCACGATCGTGGAGATACTCTCGGCTTCACTCCAATCAGGCAACTACCTTAAGGCCCTCACGGGTGTGAACTTGGGCCACTTCTTCATAGCTATCGACGTGTCCGCCTTCACCGAGCTTGACGCGTTCAAGAGGACCACAGGCAATATCCTCCGGTCCCTACGCGCGGCTAGGAAGGCACCGGGGGTCGAGCGCATCTACACGGCGGGAGAAAAAGAGCACTACACTAGTCTTGAGAGACGCGAAAGAGGTATCCCCTTGAACAGGGGGGTTCAGATGGAGTTGTTTCAGATGAGGGATGAGCTGGGTCTTCGACATAGATTCTCGTTCGAGTAGCCACCCCATTATCCGTTATTAAATCACGTAGCTGGGAAAAAAGGTAAATCACATATCAGCCTTCAATGTAAATGGTTATACATGAAGAATGTTTTCGACGGTATACTTTGTCTCCCCGTCACACCCTTCAAGAAGGACGAGGTCGACACGGACACCCTGCGCAAGATCATTGACGTGATCATTGAGGATGGGGCTGACGGCTTGGTGCCCACGGGAGCCACGGGCGAGTTTCCCTACCTCCTCCACGATGAAAGGAAAAAGACATGGGAGACTGTGGTGGACGAGACGAATGGCAGGGCCAAGGTCATCGCCGGGACAGGTGCCATAAGCACCAAGGAGGCCATCCAGTTCACCAAGGAGGCGAAGGACATTGGATGTGACGGCGTCATGCTGGCCCACCCTATGCTGATGCCGGCAACGGATGCTGAGACCTACGAGCACTTCAAGGCTGTCGCCACCAAGGTAGACATCCCCATCATAATGTACAACAACCCAGGCTTCGGGAAGACCATGTCCCCCTCCGTGGTGGCGAGACTAGCCGAGGAATATAGCAACATTGTCAGCTACAAGGAAGACGACTTCTTCCACCTCCGATTCGCCGAGATCATCAGACGGTGCCGGGACAAGATCACCTTATTCACCGGCAGCCCAGCCGCGTACCTGAGCTTCCTGACCCACGGCGGCCACGGAGCCCTCATAGCCGAGTTCCAGGCATTCCCCCACCTGGTGAACGGCCTCAGGGACAGCTTCGCCAAGTGCGACCACGAGAAGGCTCTGTATTACCACGAGATGATACTGAAGATGTTCAACATCATCGACACCTACTTCGTCGGCGCCAGCTTCTGGGGCAGGTATAAGGCCATCTGGAGGCTCAGGGGGGTCGATATGAGCTTCGAGGTCAGAGCACCGTGTACGCCGGTGAAGCCTGAGCAGTTGGAGAAGGCCAAGCCCGAGTTCATGAAGCTGGAAATAGACGAGGACTGGTTCGTGAGATAAGGTCGGCTCATCCCACGCCATCGTCTATGTTGAGGGGCCCCCGAACCCGTTTATTATAAAAAATGGGTGTTAATTTGAGATAGTTTGCTTCATCCAGAGCCAAAAGAATCAACTTTGGAGCATGATATTCCGGGCTTTTACTTGGGGAGAACAATAATTTAGCGATTTTATAGATGTAGCCATACATGCAACGTATGGAGTCTGACTTAGCAACTAGAGTAAATAGGCGCCAATATTTGACATTTATTTGGGGTAGTAATAAAGTATAAATAACGTGTTGAATAAACGAAATACATTCTCTATAAGTGACACTAGGGGGTAAGGAATGCACTCAAAAAACGGATCTGATAAAAAAACGAGTCCCCTTAAACGCATACATGAAAGACAGTCGGGTGAATGAATGTCAAAAACTGAGAGTAAGCGCGTCGTAACAGGGATCACAGGATTAGACGAGATGCTGGGCGGTGGAGTACCATCAGGGAAAATCATGCTGCTTTGTGGCGGTCCAGGTACAGGGAAGACTATCTTCTCGATCCACTACATGATGTCGGCCATCGCCCGCGGCGAGCCCTGCGTCTACGTCTCACTGGAGGAGTCCTTCAAGGAGAAGGTGGACAACGCGATGAACTTTGGCTGGGACCTCCAGAAAGCCATAGACCAAGGCAAGCTGGCCGTCTTGGACATCAACATGATCCCCCAGTCCAGAGGCATAGTGGAACCATTTGAGAGAGAGCAGGGTAAACTTGAACTGGGGATCATCAAAGCTATCGAGGATGAGGTGGACAGAGTGAAGGCCAAGCACATTGTAATCGACCCCCTCACCAGCATTGTCATCCATGAGGTCAGGTCGGGGCGCAAGAGGTACCAGATCGGCCAGATCTTCGACTCCATAAAGAGAAAGAAATGTAACGGAGTGATAGTCTCCGAGAGCATCCCTAACAACAACGACTTCTACATGGAGCAGTTCCTGTCTGACGGCGTGCTCATCATGGAGAAGGACATCATCGATTTCAGGCTCATAAAAACCTTAAGAATAGACAAAATGAGAGGAACAAGCTTCGACGAGCAACCGAGATCCTACCTCATCACCAACAGAGGGTTCTCGGTCTTCAACAAGGAGCCCATAATAAATTGAGGTGAACGTCTTGCCCAGGATCGTCAACCAGATCATGAGGCCCGTCCTGCAGCGCTACTCCATGAGCTGGCTGAAGGAAAAGGACTACAGGAGTAAGTCAGAGGCCTACATTAAAGAACACATAAAGAAGGTCTCAGGCACGGGGATCGGCCGAAAACTTGGGGTGACCCCCAATACACCGTTACGCGACATCCCCCTAACACACTACAACTTCTATAAACCGTTCTTCGAGAACCCCCACCGGGACGACTTCATCTACCCAATCCACGACTATGTTAGGGCTATCACCAGCGGAACCATGGGTAAACCCAAAACATATCTCCTCCCAAAGACGGGGCTCTGGAACAGCATACAGAAGACGGGCATGACGTTTCTCTTCCTGTGCACCCATGACGGGGAGAAGATCACCTACGAGGTGGGAGACGTCGTCTACCACAACATGCCCGGAGGCCAGTTCATCAGCTCCTTCTATTACGACATTATCACTAACAGGCGCATAGGCTGGGTGGATCAGGTCCCAGACCCTGATATGCCTTTTCAGGAGAAGGTGGACTACTTCCTCAAGCACCACAGAGAGATCGACGTCGCCTACATGACCGTCACGACGCTGATCGACCAGATATACCCGCAGATAGGAGAGCCAGTGAAGCTGAAGGGCTTCATAACCCAGGACCGGTCAGCCTACGCCTTGAAGGATAAGATCAAGGAGATCACGGGCAACTACCCCAAGACCATCTTCGGGTCCACGGAGACCATGTTCGTCGCGCTGCCCTCCATAGAGTATCCGGGGTGCTTCTTCTTCGACTGGAGGGTTCTGTACTCGGAGTTTATTCCGGAGGAACATGTAGTGGACACCAGTGAGGCGACCACTGAACCCTTTGAGGGAATACTGCCGCTGAACGAGGTGGAGGTGGGTAAGGTGTACCAGTTGGTGGCCACGCCCTACGGCAATGACCTGATCAGGTACGCGATGCCTGACCTCCTGGAATGCATATCCCTAGAGGACAGGATCATAGGATCAGGGCTGCCCGTGTTCAGGTACTACGCCAGGTGTGACAACCTCATTGTGCTCCACAATTTCACTAGGATCAACGAAGATGAGCTAATCGAGGTACTGAACAGAACAGGGGCACCCTATGTCGACTTCGTTGCTGTAAGAGAAGCCGAGTTCTCACGGGACTATATGAAAATATACGTCGAGCCTCAGAGCACCGTTGACGAAGACGATCTGAAAGCGAAGATAAACGAGCAGCTCCTGGAATACGATAAGGACTGGCATGACCTGACTCATATGCTGGGGTACCTGCCGTTAAAGCTGGAGATCCTACCCAAGGGAAGCTTCCACAGGTACCTACAGAGAAGAGTGGGAATTCCTAAAATTACCAGGATCAACATGACCGACGACCATCTGATGCTCCTCCTAGGCAAGGCCTAGAGAGAGACAATGTTATCAGCTATTGACTCGAACTTCTTGATCTCCGAGGGGTCATCGTGGGTCTCGGGGACGAAGAAGAGGAACAGCCGGACGCGGCTTGCCTTGATCTGGGTCATGTTCGACAACAGGAAGGAGTAGACCCGCCTCCACCCGTAGTTGTGGATCAGGCTGGATATGGAGTACAGGATAATGTCGCAGTTCAGCTTCCTGTCCGCTGAGTACTTTATGATGTCCGTGAATAGGAGCTCCAGCAGGTTGAGGTCGTCATCGATCTGCATGATGTTCTCCTCGAAGATGTTCATGGAGCCGCGGGCCCCCGCTATCATTCTGACGAAGTAGACCTTGTCGTCGATCTTCTTGGATGTCAGGTCGTTGACGGATATCAGATCATAGGTGGATATCAGGATGGTTCGGATGCCTTTCCTCGAGTTATCCAGCACTTTCTCTTCTATCCAATCGAGGACGGCGTTACGGTAGACCCCTGTACTGATCAAGGTCACGCCCCCGTTCTCTTCGACCACGTAGACCGTGGGGTTCCCGGATATGAGAAACTCTTTAAGGTCGTCCACGAGCAACGAGAAGCTCGGCTTGATCATGCCGATGAAGATCACTATTTTGGCGAATATGGCCATGATGTCCACGAAGTAGGGCTCCATGGCGTTGAAGGCGTAGGCGATGTTCGTCAACAGAAGGACTGCCCAGCCTACAAGTAGGAGGTCGAGGGCGGTGCTGAAGTTGACCTGGATCAAGAGAAATATCACGAATATTATTAGGTAGGGTAGAATGCCGATGACCCAGCCGGCTCTCTCAATGAACACGCTGTCAGGGTAGGGGGACACCAGGAGAATCAGCAAGGAGATGGGGAGAAGCAGGACAACGTATAGGAGGCTTATCCTGTTGACCAGGTCGGCTATGCCGCCTATCATGCTGATGAAGCCCCCTAGAAGGAAGAAGGCGGCGAACCATTGGCTGTAGGAGGGCCCGGTGCCTATCCTCATGAGGATGTTGAGGCCGTAGAGGAGAAAGCCTACGCCCCAGAACAGGTAGAACCTTTTCTGTGTTTTACGGTACACTCTATATAAATGAAAGAAGAAACCTATGGTTACTATGGCATTTAGAAATCTTACGGGGATTTCTAATGCACTAAACATTTTAGATTCACAATCTTGTAGATGAATTACGTTAAATGACTTCACTATAAAAGTATTGTCTAATGATCTGATGGTAATTTTATTACATCACATTAACAGAGACTCTAACCAATAAAATAATTACACCCAACATAGTTAGTGAAAGGGTTTTCCGTCATCACACACCACATCTTAATACTCCTGTTTTTTGGCTGTTCAACAACCATTACACGTTATTTAGACATATTGTTAGTAGGACGTGTTTACCATATGGTAAAAGGGGTTGATCGACCACAATATTTTAGTTAATTTCAGTGAAAAATATTAGCTAGGTGTATAAAAAATAATACATCTCACGCATAATTTATATATTATAAATTTATAGCAGGAGTAGAGTTTCAAACGGACACAAGAAACTGACGTGTTTACCAGACACTGATTGTGGGTGGGTTAACACCTTCTTGTCCGCTCAAACAGTAATTGTGTTGCTTGAAAGTTCTCAAAAAGGAGAGAAAAAGATGAAACAGACAGGAAAAACAATCAATAAGACACTCATAGTAGCAGTTGTCTTGGTGTTAATTACATCATCGTTAACACCGGCAGCATACGCTAAACCAAAGCCGAAAAACCTGAAAAAAGGGTACATAGTTGAGAAACGGGTCAGTAAGAATGTCATCCAGTATGTTGAGTTCGTTCCAATGAACATAGACCCGGTTCTTTTCCCAGAGATTGCTGCGCAATTCCCTGAAGGTTCATTCTATTCAGTCAACGTGTACGTGGTCAAAACGAGTGAGGGGCTAGTCTTGATAGACTGCGGAACCGAGGACTTGGCTGGCGATCTATACAAAATGATCAAGAAGGACTTCAAAAAAGAGGATGTTCTGGCGGTGTACTTGACTCATGGTCACGCTGATCATGCAGGCGGAGGATCATACTTCAAGGATCAGGGAATATCTGTCTACGCTCCGATTGGTGATTTGCCGATCATCCGGTCAGGGGCTTATGCTCCAGGAATCCCCGATGACTTCATGTACATACCATATGAGCCAAGTGATATTCTAGAGTTTGCTAGTCTTCTAGAAGAGTTCACGATCATTCCGAGTCCAGGACACACCTATGGATCCGTATCGATCAAATATGATGACGGCAAAAAAACGTGCCTTTTCACAGGTGACGCCACGTTCCCCCCGCCCAAAGAGGATACGAAACCACTGGATCAAACCTTCGAGTTAAACTATTTCACGTTATACAATAACTACTTACTATCACAATCCGGGTATCCCAATTTCCTCGAACTCCAAATAGGATCACTCTATTCACTTAAACAGGTAGTGCAGGAAGAATCAATAGATATTCTATGCCCAGGCCACAGCAGGGTGAAAAGGGCTAAGCAGATAGAGCCATACTTGGGTGCAAGCATCCTGTTGATAGAAAACTTCACGCCATACTAATTATCATACACCCATTTTTTATTACTAACCAAGCACATATCAATGCAATAAATTTATATTCACTGAAATCAATGAGAGCACGTCAATTGCATCAAGCAAATTGGCAAAAATTTCCCAGACACGACCGTGTGCGGGTGGGAATCGACTTCTGTGTAGGGTAAACAACCATAGTGAGATGCATTTGCCACCAACCAGAAAAAGGGATATAAATGAAACGCATAAACGGCGCCCGCGAACTAGATACAACCCAGAAGCACCCATACTTCTATGACCACGTCATTGTTGTTCGAGACTCTGGGAAGAGTTCGCCAAACCAAGAAACCCAAAACAGCACGAAGACTTCACACGGGAGGGCGTTTCATGATTAGAATTATCCACGTCGACGACGAGCAAAACTACTTAGATCTCACCAGAGAGATCATAATGGCCTACGACAAGGACATGCAGATCACGACATCCACGTCCCCGAGCAGGGTACTGGAGTGCCTCATGGACTCGGAGCCAGATATCGTCCTTTCTGACTACAAGATGCCTGAGATGGACGGGATCCAGTTCACCAAGAAGCTACGAGAGTTGTCGGAGATACCTGTCATCCTGTACACCGGCTCCTCGGAGGAGAAGATCGCTGAGGAGGCCTTTGAGGCGGGAGCGGACGATTTCGTCACCAAGGCCCACGACGCGGCCCACTACATAGTGCTCCTGAAGAGGATAAAGAACGCCGTAGACAAGTATAGAATCAAAATGGCCTTAGAGAAGACCAACGACGAGATAATACAACTGAAAAACCATGAAATGCCTGTAATCGGATTAACTCACAAATAAAATTACCCTTTATTTTTTTTACCTTTTTTTAACAGATAGATCAGTACACTCCAACAAGGCATATTAAAACAAAGACACCATTGGAGATACATGATACATCGTTTTCAGCCCCTCGTATACTACCACACATACGGGCCCAACGAGCCCGCGCACCATGTGAAGCCGGGAGACACGGTTATAGCCCCCACAGTGGACGCTGGGGGGCAGGACCATCAGGGAAACCCTCTGCCAGACGAGAAAAGGCAGAGAAGCCCGGGGACCACCCTAAGCTCCAGCAACCCCCTGACTGGGCCCTTCTACGTCAAGGGTGCTCAGCAGGGGGACACACTGGTAGTCGAGATACAGAGGATCAGGTTGACCAGGCCCTCAGCCTACAGCAGCATCCTACCCTGGTTCGGGTCGCTGACCGAGGAAGCACCAGGGCGGAGGCTCCTGCTCAACGAGCCCCTGCCCCGGAAGAGGTACGAGTGGAGCCTCGACCTAAAGAACAACATGGGGACAGTTGGACTCCCCGAAAGCGCCGCCAAACAAGCTGTTATACCCTTACACCCCTTTATAGGCTCTATCGGCGTGGCTCCAAGGTTCGGCAGAGTGGAGATGTCCCTGGCCCCCGGGGAGTACGGCGGCAACATGGACTGCGTGGAGACCTGCGAAGGCGTCCAGCTGCACCTGCCCGTCTTCGTGGAGGGCGCCTACCTGGTCTTCGGTGACGTCCACGCCGCCCAGGGGGACGGGGAGCTCTGCGGAGTGGCCCTCGAGACCTCAGCGGAGATACAGATCAAGGTGGATGTCGTTAAGGGGAAGGCCATCGACTGGCCTAGAATAGTGGATGAGGAGTGGATCATGACGGTGGGTAGCTCCAGGCCCCTCATGGAGGCCTATAAGATAGCTCACGTTGAGATGGTGAAGTGGCTGTGCGAGGACCACGGCTACAGCAAGTGGGACGCCCTCCAACTCCTCTCCCAGGTGGGCAGGTGCCGGGTGGGCAACGTCGTCGACCCCAACTACAGTGTAGTGGCCAAGTTCCCGAGGACGTACCTACCCGACGGGTAAGAGGCCCAGGTAGGGGCCTACCCCCACCAACATTTGTACCTTTTTTAGAGGAGAAACGTAACGTTATTCAACTCTCATCGACCTACATGAACTGGAGGCACCGGTTTTGAAGTACCTGTTCATCTACAGTGCCCGTGAGCCCGTAGCTGAGAACACCAAGAAAGCCTATGACGTGGAGAAGAAGAGGATCGAACGTGGGGAGAGCTGGGGAGACGAGATGATCTTCCCCATCCACCATTATCTCACGGAGTTCAAGGCCTTCTTCATAGTGGATACAGATGACGACATCAAGGTCGCCAAATGGGTTGAGGACTACGCCCCACACCTGGACGTCGAAGTCGTCCCCATAATAGAGAGGGCGAGATACGAGAAGGCAAAGAAGACCAAATAACCCCCACATTTTTTATGCCAGAGGGTTTTGATTATATTCTTGGCATCGTAAATGGTGCCCTGTACCCCTATTTTATGAGTTTTCTGGTTCTAAAATAGATACCCCCTACCTTTTTTTGCACATCAGGCTCTCCGCTTCAGCGTGTCTGATGTGCTGAATGTGCTGTGTTTTTGTATTGTATGAACAGCGTTTTTGCATAGAATGGGATCGCATCGGACCGGTTCTGTGGCTCCTTTTGGCGTGGAGCGTCCGATTCCGGTTTTTCTTGCTCTACCCCCCCTCCCCCCTCGGGTCTACCGGGTGGATAGCGTGTGTATCGTTTTCAGCCTGGTGGCTTATACCGTCCTAGAGGGTATAAGGCGGAAAAAAAATTCCATCTTATACTTCATGCTTTTCTTTCAGTGATTCCTTCTCGCCTATGGGTCCGAAACCCAGAAACACGGTTAATCGAAAACGTTGTCAAATGGATTTGGGGGAGGAGACCGTCTTACCACCCTATCGCGTAGGGCTCACCGGTGCGCGGTGAGGCACCGCCGTGTATAACACAGGTCTCAAGGTCGTATTTTATAGCTAGGCACCGCCCGTGGCTCCAGGGCTTGCTCACCACCACCTTGTGGCCCAGCCTCCTCAAGCCGTCTACAACGGTCTCAGGTATCCTTGACTCTACGCTCACCTCCCCTGGTCTCACCGCGTGAGGCCAGAAGCTCCCCGGGAAGCTGTTGGTGTGCACTGTGGGGGCGTCGATGGCCTCCTGAACGTTCATCCCGAACTCAACGTGGTTGAGGAAGAGCTGTAGGGTCCACTGGTCCTGCTGGTCGCCTCCAGGAGTACCGAAGACCATGTAGGGCTCGCTGTCCCTCATCACCAGGCTGGGGGTGAGGGTTGTGCTGGGCTTCTTCCCTGGCTCCAGCCTCTCCGCGTGGCCCGGGTCCAGATGGAAGAACTGTCCACGTGTCCCCATGGGGAATCCGAGGTCCGGGATCAGCGGGCTGGTTCTGATCCATCCTCCACTTGGTGTAGCTGACAGCATGTTGCCCTCGGAGTCCACAGCCTCCAGGTGCACGGTGTCACCCTCGTGGAAGGGCCTCTCGCCGCTCTCCTTCAGCTCCACGTGAGGGGCGCCGCCTGGCCTGAGCAGCATGGAGGCACTGCCCGGGTCTATCAGGCGTCTCCGCTCCTCGGCGTAACCTTTGGACAGGAGGCGGGTGAGCGGAACCTCCACGAAGTCGGGGTCAGCGTAGTATTGCTCCCGGTCGGCGAAGGCTAGCTTCGCCGCCTCTATCAGGGTGTGAAGGTACTCCACGTTGTTGTGGCCCATCCCCTTCAGGTCGTAGCCCTCCAAGATGTTCAGCTGCTGCAGCAGCACAGGCCCCTGGGTCCACGGCCCGCACTTGTAGACGTCTAGGCCCCGGTAGTTGACGGTGACGGGCTCCTCGAACCTGGACTCGTAGGAGGCCATGTCCTCCAGGGTCATGAGGCCGTGGTTCTCCTTGCCGTAGACGTCATTGCACTTGAAGCCCTGCATATAGCTCACGATGGATTCGGCTATGGGGCCATCGTAGAAGTGCTTGATGGCGGCATCGAAACCCTGGCTTCTGCTTGTAGCCGCGTCTCTGCTCGTCTCCCGGAGGAGCCTGCTGAAGGTTCGCGCCCAGTCCGGGTTGTTGATGACCTGCCCAACCTTAGGTGCTGAGCCGCTGGGCAGGTACGTTTTAGCTGACGCGGACCATTCGGTCAGGTACCTGTCCTTGAGGCGGTCAAGGAACGCTGCGAGTGTGGGGTACACCGGAAAACCTTCCTTGGCAAGTCTAATCGCAGGCGTCAGAATGCGCCTCAGGCTCATGGCGCCGTACTCCTCCAGCGTCCTCATCCATGCGTGGAAGGCGCCCGGCACGACAGCCGGCGTGAAGCCGTCCTCAGGGATCAAGGGGTACCCCCGCTCCTTGAACCAATCGATGGTGGCGGCCGCGGGGGCCGGTCCCTGGCCGTTGACGGCCAGAACCTTACCCTCCTCAGCCAAGTGGAGGAGTATGGGCACCTCCCCTGCTACGCCCACAAGGTGAGGCTTGAGGAGGGTGAGCATGAACCACATGGTGGCGCCGGCATCCACCACGGTCCCACCCTCTCTCAGCGCCTGGAGTCCCTCGACGGAGGCCAGGTAGTGGGTGCTGGCCACGACTCCGTGGGTGCCCATGATCACTGGCCTAGTAGTAAAAGCCATGGAAAATACTGGAGGACATCAGTATTTAGCTACTTGCCGGCCAAGGTTTCAAAGAATCATGGAAATGAGGCCAAACGGAATGCCACCTGATACCATGTAAGCGTCTAAGGCCATCATCAGAAAGCCGAGGACCAGGACCACGAACCAGGCTTGGCCCACTATAGCCGTCTCTCTGTGGCTGAAGCTGGCCTTCGAGCCGGCTCCTCCGCCCAGAACCAGCAGCGAGAACCCAGTCATCACAGTCAGGAAACCCACGAATGTTAAGGCCCCCATCACATTTGACGTCAGGTGCACGGTTTAAAGGGGTTCCGCAGTTATTTGTGGTATGCTTGGGTGAACGTAGCTCAGGAGCATACCACAAGTATGTAGAACAACTCAGGATTTTAGCTAAGCACCATGTTTTATACAGGGGCTACCTCATGAGTTCACGTGAATACTTTAAAGTCCAGTAAGCTGTTCAAGACAAGCAATCTGCTCATAATTACACTCATCATCGGTTTAGGTCTGGGCATCTACGTTAACAACGCATTAACGGCCCCAAGGCTTGAAGGGCTAACCGGGGAGCTGACCCAGAAGACCAATCAAGTTTCATCGTTACAGACACATCTGGATGCCCTTCAAATAAACTACACTGAGGCTCTCGGCGACCTTGTCAAGGTTACCCAGCAGTATAACGACCTTATGGATAACAGTGTGACAAGGGCAGAGTACGAGGAACTGGAGGAAGAATATGAAGGTCTGCTGCAGAGTCACCAAGACCAGGCAGAGGAACTCGCGCTGCTTCAAGCCACCAACCAGAACTTGGTGGCAACAAACACCGAGCTATCAACGGAGTATCAGAAGCTCCTGGTGAAGTACAACGAGTTGAAGATGCTGCCCTGGACCGCCTTCATAGTTAGCAACCTGAGAGTAAACCTGACAGTGACAACCAACAATTACCCATCTAATGTGCCTGTTACGGGCACCATAAGCATCCATTACCTGGATGGGCGACCCTATAATGGACGCGTTCAGCTACTTGTCTGGAGCGACTACTATAGAAGCGGTAAAACGTCGCCAGTTTTAACCGTGTCAGGCACCACACAGTACAACTTTGAGTCCCCGTTCTTGTTCGGGCCCGGTAACTACTTCTTGCTGGTGTCGAGCATAAAAGACTCGAGTGGTAACGAAATAGTATCCTATAATGATCTGTTGATGTATCGTGTCTCGTTGATGATGGGCTAAACCCTACACCCCTTTTTATTTAGTAGAATAAATGGTTCCAACGGGTTCCAGAGCGTTCTTATTATCTATCATCTGTAGCACTACCCCCATGACAATGTTCCAAGAAAAGACGCAGGGTGGGGGCCTGATCAATAAGAAGTCGGATACTGGCTACATGGATAAGGTTAGGTGGGAGAAAACGGTGATTAAGCTTTATCATCTGTCTCTATGGCTCGGTTTCCTGGCCGGGGCCATCATGGGAATATAATTATTTGACTGCATTCATACAATTACATTACTTCTTGATTTTGTATGCTCGATGAGGCCCATTGAGCAAGAAAATTAATCTTCATTAAAATATATGTGGGATAGGCCCATCTCTCTGGTGAAGGAGGAAGACCCATCCCTGTCTTACGAGAACACGACCAATTATAAACCGTATCAATCCAGCATTGATACCACTGTATCAACGCTACGCCCAGCTCAAGTTCAGAGAGCTAGGGCGTGAACCGTGGCCCGGCTTTATCCTTACGCCAGTCCTCACTGATCTTGAATCCGGAGAACTGTTGAGGCTCAAAGATCTCGTTTACGGCTTGGTCGCTCTGGTGGCCTTTATGGAATATTATATCGCTGGCCATCTGGATGTAGCTGTCTGCGACCACGTCACTGGTAGCCATATCGATTATGTTTACCTCGTTAGGCTTGAAGATCAGTGATCTATGTCTGTTCTCCATCGACTGATGCGGTGTCAGGGCGCCTTTAAAGGTTCGTGGAATCTGGGTCTATACCTCAAGTATAGAGTAATCCTCCATTTTAGAGTCATGAGGAGTTGAATATCCGCCCTCTGGAAGGATTATTATACGTGGCTCACCAAGAATCTACAGGAGATACATGGTGGAAGATAATTACGTGTGCCCCTTCTGCGGCCTTGAGAGACTTGAGAAGAAGCAGATGGACTTTCACCTGAAATACGGCCACCCGGAGCTTTACGAGTGTATGCGGCGTGAGCATGAGATCGTGGACATGGCGAGGAAGCTTGAGGAGCTCAGGGAGAAAAAGACTTTCCTAGAGAAAGAGATCAAGCTGATACAGGCCATCATCGAGAAAAAAAAGTAAAATGGCGTTCATTATGCCATTATACTTTGAAAAACAACTTTTTCATATATTTAAATAATAAACGGTGGCTACAAGTTTCGCTTAATTAACATCGAGATCAAGGAAACGGGGACAAGGCCTAGACCAACGATGAAGAGGCTGTTAAACAGTGAAGCTACTCTCAGATCCTCCTCCACTCCATTGACTGAGACCAGGTGCGTACCAGGCGCTGCCTGGAACGTGAGTTCCAGGGATTTAGTACTTCCTCTAGTTAACGACACTGTTTCGATTGTATGCAGTTTTTCGTCCACCCTCAAGTGAACCTGGTAATCTCCCACGAAGCCGATGCTGGTTAAATCCACCCTGCAAATATATTCCCCTGGCTCATCAGACGAGTGGACGCCCTGAATGTTAAGCCTAACATTTCCGTCGCTGAGCCCTAGAGCAATTAATCCCTCTCCAAGTTCATCCTCAGATAGGTAAGCCCAGACCCTTTCATTCGATGTGCCTGAGTGAGGGCACGCCGACCACCCACCATCACTCCACGTGTATAGCACTGTGTTCGGAGGCACCTCACCCACCTTCGTGACAGGTATCTCAAGGTAGAGGGGGTGGGATACCACCTGAGGGTCTAGGACCGATAGGCTCCAAAGATGCTGAGCGGAGAGAGTCACTGAGTCGTCTACCATGAAAACCTCGTCGTAGCGGACAACGGTCACATGGGTGGGTTCTAGGGACTTGGCGTAGAGCTTCAGCCAGGTCTCATCTGAGTAGAATGACCCAGAGGCCGCTGCGTCGAGGTTCATGAGTTGCCAGAACTCTGGTTCAGGCAACGGCTTTACCTCTATGATTTGGCTGTACCGGCCCATCGAACCGTACTCGTCTCGGACTAGCAAAGTGACTTCGTATTCTCCGCCCGCCTCATACGTGTGGACCGGCTCAACTAGGGTGGATGTGTGACTGTCGCCGAAATCCCAGGAATAGGTGACGACGTCTCCATCCGGGTCCCTTGACTCTGAGCCATCGAAGCGCATGCTGAACCCTGCGGCGCCGCCCATACACCTGAAGAACGCTGTGGGTGGGGCGTTGATGTGGTCCCCTATCTCAATCACGAGTCTGTTGACCCGGCCGGACTGGAATACGGTGTCAGCTACTTTGACGCCATCAAGGTACAGCTCAACCAGGTCGCCGTTTCTCCCGCCCTCCACTCGCTCGGTGTCAGGCTGGTCAGCGGGTATCTTGAAGACGGGGTCCAGCCCAAAGCCTCCGCTTCGTGTGTACGTGGCGGCGTACGTGACTTGGTTGATCTTGGCCTCTAGTAGGAGTTGATCTGGTACAGGTCGCCCGCTCATAGATATCACTCCGTTTAAGACGTAGGGTAGAGCAGGTGAAGCCGAGGCCGGTAGAAGGTTCATCGTGCAGGCTAGGGTAGCTAATATTAATGCTAATTGGATAGCCCTTTTTCCGAGTCTGCACAACTTCGCTACATCGGAACGATGCCCGGTCCAAGGTATAACGGCTTGTAGGTGGAGACTACCTATAAACTACGTAGACCTCTAGAGGCGAGTCGTTAAATGAGCCTCCCTCCACCTCGATCCAGTAGCTTATGCCGCCTTCTATGCGCTCCAGGTCCCCGTACTCGGAGGTCATATCGTAGAAGAGGTATCCGCGGTACTCGTCAAAGGACCATATGGATACGATTCTGTAGCTCTTGAAGTAACTGACTAGGTCCTGGGCCTCCTGGTAGAGCTCTAAACGGTCTGAGGCCTCCGCGAGGGCGTCGGCCAAATCGTGGGTCTCTATGGACTGGACTGTGCCCGGAACTTCGACAAGGTTCCAGCCGGCCTCTAATATAATACAGGTTCTGGTCTCGCCTGATTTGATGACCCAGTCCTTCTCCGCCTGATTACTATTATAATCCTCGACCGTTATGGTGACTGTGGCCTCCTGTAACTTTGGCAGAGTTGCCTTGTATATGCCGGGGAGATCAGGTCGCTCGTTCATCGTCACGGAGCGGTAGCCGGGTACGTTTACCGTGACGGATTTAATGTCGGAGTTATCGACAACTACTGCCTCCAGGATCAGGCCCTCCACTGTTCTGAAGTGGCTCACGTGGTGGATTACGGGGGGCTGACTGTCGTCTCCGAGAACCCTTACAGTGTCGGAGAAGGTGGCCTCGTCTCCATCCCTCTCCCGTACTGTGAGAGTTACTGTGTACACGCCCTCAATAAGATAGGTGTTGTGGGGGTTCACCTCTTGGCTGGTCGCTCCGTCCCCGAAGCTCCAGACCCGTTGAACCAGGCCGTCGTGGCTCGTTGATTTATCCATAAAAGCGACGGTTAGGGGCTTGTAGCCGAGTCTTCTGTTTGCTGTGAATCCGGCCACCGGGTCCAAGTCCTCCACGGTGATTGTGCCCTCGATGAAGCTCTCCGCGCCCTTGTTGTCTCTGACGGTTAACCTGACCTTGTAAACTCCGTCCTCGCTGTACGTGTGGTAAGCCTTATTACTGTTTGAGGATGCGCCGTCGCCGAAATCGATCATGTAGTAGATGATGGCCCCATCAGGGTCGTAGGAGGCCGAGGCGTCGAAACACGTCTGCTCCCCCTCCTTTACTATCTTGTTGAATGTTAGCTGGGGTACAGGGTAGACCGTGTTGATGAGGGTGGGCTGGGCGGCCGGAAGCACGCTGAAAATTGTGGAGAACCTCAATCCTGTGGAGATGTCTGTCACCACAAGCAGGTATGTGCCCGAGTCCAATTGGGGGACTCTAAACGAAGGCAGCTGGGCCCCGAGCATAAGTGTCCCCCTGGAGGTCGTGGTTCCCTGAGTGGATGACACCAGTGTGACTTCTCCGATTGATGCGTTCCAGTGAGAACTGCGGGTGAACCCGCTCCCCGTCAGTCTTACTAGTGTCCCAGGCTTCCCCTCCAGAGAGGATAACTGTACTTTAAGTGGTGTAATCTGGAACGAGGCCTCAGCGAACACCGTTTCGTCGACCGTGGAGGCTATTACCCGGTAATAGGCCCCGCCGTTTAGTTTAAGGGCGAAGCTTGTGGTGATCTCCCCTTTCTGGTTGGTTTTAACAGACCCGATCTTGAGCATTGTCGATGGCTGGTAGGTGTCGACAAGGGTTATGGTAACTGTTTGATCAGGAAGGTTCGGGAAGTTGTATCCCTGAAGTGATACTGTGTGTTCGTCTCCTCTGCTTTGCAGAGAGACGGATAGGCTAGCAAGTTTGTCAACCTGCATCATCCTCTGGCTGCTGATGGTGGCTGAGGCTCTCACCTTCAACACGTATGTGCTGCTTTCAGGTACCTGGGGCACAATAAAGGTGAGGCTAAGTTTGCCCAACCCGTCAACAGCTCCGCCCTGAACTATGCTACACGGATAGCTGTCCAGATGTTCGTCTTCCAGGTATGTTTCGAGGCTCGCCCCAGGGGGGAACCCTGAGCCTTTGATGGATACGATGTCGCCTACATCCACGAAGGACTTGCTTATGGTGATGGGGGGGCACATAAGTAGTCTTGTCACCTTGGTGTTGTTTTTTGAGTCCATGGCGGCGAGTAGGTACTCGCCGTAGGATACTTCTCCGAAGCTGAGGCTTTTAGAGAAGCTTCCTCTGCTGCTAGCCTTGACCCTGGCGCTAAGCACAGTGATCTGGCCGGGGCTCGACTTGAAGTAACCGTAGTTGACGGTGATGACGGCGTTGGCGGTGTGGGTCTCTGCGAAACGCAGCGTGTATTGGCCTGTGACATAGTTTATTATGCCTGTGCCGCCGGCAGTACTTTCCAGGTTTCCGTAGCCCGTGTCCATGAGAGCCTCGCCTCCGCAGGTGAATGAGGTGGACCCGGGTTTCACTGGTGAGTAGTTCAGGGTGCCCCTGACTAATGCTTCATAGTTGTCCGTCTGGGTCCCTGAGGCGGCGGTCCATAGATCGAAGGGGGCCTCTGATACATACAACATGAAAGCTAGGTCTGACGCGTTTCCGAACCCCTGTCCTTGAACTTCCAGCGTGTCGCCCAGTATCACCACGGGGTTGGCCGGAGAGAGGCTGGGTTTCACCTCAAAGAATGACTGCGAGTAAGACCCCGTTACGGGGTCACCTACCCACACTGAGTGTAATCCGCCTGTGGACTCCGGTACCTTCATGGACATTGTGAAGTGGCTGCTGGGTTCGCTCTTGGACGCGTTTAGTATCCCTGATGCGCCATCCCAGGGCTTCACCATGTCCCAGTAGACGTAGACGGTGTAGCCAGCTGGCACACCACTACCTTCGACGAGGATTATGTCTCCGACGCAGGCTGCATCCGGGTTTAATGTGGTTGATGGAAACAGGGCGCTGGCGAATGGTTTGGTTGTTGTCAGGCCATTTAGAAGTAGTAGGACGCCTAGAAGCATGGAGGTCGCTTTTTTACCTCTAGGGACGCATCTGAGCAGCATTGTCGGTAGTCAAACTTTGGAAGGTTTTCGTTGAATTATATGTGATGGAGAAATGGTACTGAAGATGGCTCTATATAACGGGGGTCGGTTTGGCTTCTCCTAAAAGATTAATACTTGTTTGGATACATTTTGGGTTACGAGCACAGGTAAACACAAGGTGACACAAGTTGGAGCAAGGAAACGTTGTCTACATCGGCATGAAACCCGTTATGGCTTACTGTCTAGCGGCGATGACGGCCCTGAAGGGTGAGGGAAGCTCGGTTACCCTCATGGCTAGGGGTCGGGCCATCAGTAAGGCGGTGGACGTGGCTGAGGTTGTGAGGAATCAGTTCGTCTCGGACCTCGTCGTGAAGGACATTAGCATCGGGACTGAGCAGCTGGAGAGCGAGGACGGTAGCCCTAGGAACGTCAGCAACATAGCGATAACTCTGGCGAAGGACTAGCTTTTTTCCTTCTTTCTCTTTTTTAGGCTGAGTGATGAGAAGGTCCCATTGTTTTTGGGATTTTGCGGGAGGTATGATTATGTTTGTCTGTGTGTGCATGGGTGGGGGGGAGGGGGGGTCCCGTCGTCGTCGTCATGATTCCCGGTTTTCAGGTTTGTTTTTTTGATCGGAGGCTTTTTAGGGGTTTCTGGGCGGTGGCGGATGGTGGCGGTGTTCGCCGCTTTTCCGTGGGTCTTCGAAGTAGATCAGAGCCTAGAGGGCATCAGCCGGGGGACGCGTTGGGGAGACGAGTATATTTTGAGTCATCACTTGTCCGCGTGCGCTCTTAGCTTCACTTATACTGCTTATAAAACCAAGTCGCTACTAGCAGGCATTGTTTTCCATTTTCTTCATGATTCTCTACTTGATGCAGTTCAATTGCCTGATGGTGTTTATACCCGTTGGACTCAGAACATGGTTTTCTACTCAAGTCTGTGGATAGCATTAGGTATTGGATACTTGGTTACAACAATTTTAACGAAAAAGTATTACATTGTTGATGAAATCGAGTTATACGAGACACACACAGTAAGCATATCAAACACACACTTGTTTTACTAGTAAAAACGTGTGGGAGCCCCACCCCCCGCACAACGTCAAGGTTTGAAGGCAGTAAAGCGCTAAAAAATGAGTGTCCGTATTTTTACAGGTACCGCCTAACGTTAATAGCTGATGCACGCGAACACAGACGCGTGCGCTTAACAGGATTAAAATATCCTTCGAAATAAGTGATGAAGCGAAGAAGATGTCTGTCGAATGTAAAGTAGAGGCGATAACAGAAAAAACCGTCATCGGGAAGACCGTCATCAACGGAAAAAGTGATTCTAACGCTGGAGCCATCGCGTTAGGCGGGTTCATAGTGGCGGTTGATCCCTCCTCAACGGCTGACTCGGCCCCCATCTTTCGGAGAGGCATAGAGGAACACTTCAAGTTACCGACGAAATACCTGCTTGTCACACACTACCACGGAGACCACACCAGAGGAATAGAGGCGTTTCAAGACACCATCGTAGTCGGCGCAAGACAACTCTACGATCAAATGATGAAAGACGGTAAACCCTTCCCACCCGAGCTGATGTTCACAAACAAGTTGATCATCGAAGACGGTGGCTCCCGGGTAGATTTTCATTACGCAGGCGGCCACACCGTCTGTTCAGCCATCGCTTACTTCCCTGAAGAGA
The DNA here is from genome assembly GCA_043826455.1 of Candidatus Bathyarchaeota archaeon. Classification (GTDB taxonomy): domain Archaea; phylum Thermoproteota; class Bathyarchaeia; order TCS64; family TCS64; genus RBG-16-57-9. The sequence continues at coordinate 11,090 of JBDRQD010000030.1, read as the reverse complement.
AAGTCATTTTCCTCGGCGACCTGCTCTTCGCCGACGAGTTCCCCTGGGCCGGTGACCCCAGCAGCAACCCCGATCAATGGATCGCCTTCTTCGAGAAGATCCTGGAGCTCGACTTCGACCACGTCGTCCCAGGTCATGGCCCGTTATGCGGTAAGGAGGAGGTCAGGAGGCAGCTCCGCTTCCTGAAGAAGCTACGTGAGAACACTCTGAAAGCCATCGAGATGAACGCGGGCCCAGCCAGGATAGAGATACCCACTAGCTATGAGAAGGTGCCGGAGTCGAGGGACACCAGGACGTTACGATACTTCTATGATTTCTACTCAAGGAAAAACAATTAGATCATATTTTATTGGGAAAACCTGGTGATATTGTATGCCTGAATATAAGGTTAAGATCACTGTCGTGAAAAACTTCGGCCCTGAAGACGTTTTCGGCGAGAAATTCCATCGACCATCAGGCAGAGAAATCGTTAAATGTGACCTAGACGAAGGCGACGCCTTCATCGTCACCGACGGTGGCATGCCTGATGGTTTCTGTCACCACATCTGGTTCGGCATGTACCCGAAGGTTACCTTCATCCGTTACGGCGGCGAATCTGATGACTGGGTCGGGAAAGGCGTAGACTATGTCTGCTGCCCCGACTAGAATTGGGAATATGATTACTATCGACTTAAGAGTAGAGAATATGCTTCTCGTCATTTCAACTTAATTTTTACGGCATAAGAAGATATAACAATCGCGTAATTCATTAAAAAAAGATGAGGCAATTTTACCCTTCTGGTGGTCCTCCTAAGTGTTGTCCTCCGCCTTTTACTCACACATCATTGAACATGAGCATACGGCGCGCGTGCAAGCCCATATGTGCGCGTGCAATATGAGAACCGGGTTCGTACCTTAAACGACCCCCATTATCAGCCGGGGTTGTCTATCCTCCAGTGTATCTCTGACCTGAGGAGATGATAGTCATCGGTTCGCCTCATAAGCGCACCGAGGGTGACTCCTTCGCCTCTGATGCCCTCCCACTTCCCGGTGCCTCCAATAAACTTGTATAATCCACGGCCCCTCGCGTACCACCAGACATGGACGAGCCAAGCCATATCGCCGTCCGGGTCCGTGTCTTCGAGCAGCATCACATCGGCGAGCCTCTTGTCACCACTCCACACGGTCACTCCCTTGTCGTAGCTGGCTGCGTAGCCACGTGGATTTGAGACATTTACGGCTGTGGAGGATTCCCCTATTAGCACACCTAATTGTGTGTTGACAATGAGCTTCAATCCGTTGGCTAGTTCCTTTATCGCCTCGGTGACGTGAGGTCCATGGAAGCTCAGACTTGTTGCGTGGTTGGTGTATGGGCCTTTTGGTTTGAATGCCGGGACGGTTTCATCATTCTTCTCATCGATCTCCCAGCTCATCCTGTAGCTTGGCATCGTGTGGTCATCGGCGCGATGCTGCATACCTGTGATGGTCGCCTCGCCGGCGATTCCCCTCCACTTCCCCGTGCCGACTATGAAGTGATAGCTGGCCTTCCCCTCACTTGGTTCCCATAATATGCTCCAGGTCACGTCGCCATCTGGATCTATTGTCTCGCAGAACGCCACCTGTCGGATGAACTTGCCTCCGGCATCACTCAGAATGCTTCCATGCGCGTAGTATGTTGCCTTGTGCCAGGGGCTGCCTGGATCGTCGCTGACGATGACCCCCGATCTGTGGTTGTCGATGAGTACTATGCCCGGCTTCACCACTTTCCTCTTCCTCTCTACGGTGGGGCCTGCGAATATGTACCCAGAGTCTTCGCCCGCCCTTTTTTCACCCATATTGTGTCGTTGTCAAATTCTGCAATCGACTAGAAAATATTTTCCCCACACAGATTGTGCTGGCACGCCCTGAGACTAGGTGCATGATATGGTCGAATGCATCCAGGCTCACGCGCACGCGCGGAAATATTTGTTATAACGGAATTAAACTACTGGTCATTTCTTCAAATACCCAGCATCCGTTCGGGATTCACAGATAGAATCGCCTGTTTCTCCGGCGATGTAAGGCTCTCTAGACTATTTATCCAGTTGACAGAGTCTACAATCTCCATTGGGCACGGGTAGTCTGTCCCGAATACCACCCTATCGATCCCCACAGTGTCTATCAGGAACCGTAGAGTGGGTTCGCTGAACGTGGCGCAGTCATAATAAAAGCTCCCCAAGTAATGGCTTGGAGGTTTAGGGATCGACTGCCTTGACTCCTCAGCCGAGTACTTGACCATGTAGTCTAGCTTCGCTGCCTCCCAGCCCTTATCCATACGGGCAATCCCGAAGGCTACGTAGCCACCACCATGCAATAAACAAACCTTCAACCTAGGGAAGCGATCCATGACACCGCCATGCACTAATGCTCCGAAGGTGAGAATACGTTCAACAAGATTGCCCACTGTGTTCTCGAGGAAGTAGCGAGGAATCCTTTCAGCAACAATTGTATCCCCCTGATGGATCTCAACAACCGCCCCCAGCCGTTCCGCTGCTTCCCAGAAGGGGATGAACTTTTGCTCATCTAGAGTACTCCCATTGACATGGTCCTTGATTGTGACACCATTCAACCCGAGATCTGCGATCACCCGCTCTAGCTCAACAACCGTGGCATCAACGTCCTGCATTGGTAGAATGCCTAAACCTACGAACCTATCAGAGTGCTCATCAACCATTGCTGCGACTTCATCGTTGCAGGCCTTTACTACTAACTTACTGAGTTCAGGATCGCGATTGTATTGGTTGAAGTCACCGTATACTGTGAGCGCCTGTATCCCCACTCCCAGTCGATCCATGTCGGCTATCCGCTCCTCGAGAGTCCAATGGTTCTTTGGATTCTCAAGTTCACCGTTCTTGGAGTTAAATCCGTGCCAATCACGCCCAGCTCGAACAGCATCCAAGAATGGGCGTGGATTCAGGTGATTATGGACGTCGATGACTTTCATTCTCTTCAGCTCACAGATACGTTAACTGCTGCCAGCAATAATCCACTGAGGTACTTATTAGTTAAAACATAAATGGTCTGAAAAGGGTGCGTGCCTTCTGCAGTTGCGCGCGCGCAAATGGGTTGAGAAGGTGCTGGGGATGGGATTTGAACCCACGCTCTTTATCCGGCTAAGGGCGCTGTTGCCTTAGTCCTCTGGATCATGAGTCCAGCGCATTAGCCAAGCTATGCTACCCCAGCTCCCAACTAGATACCTAGAAGCCATTATTTAAATCATAACCATTTACTGAAACAGCCTCCAAGAGGCCCGTCAAGAGGAAAACAACATCCTCGTCTACGGGGCACGCGCCGGCTGAATACGTTTTAATACCCATCCTACCCATTTTTAACTAAATGAGAGCCGTCGACAGCGTTCTTCAACTCATAGGAAACACCCCACTGGTTAGGCTAAGCAAGGTGACCGAGGGCCTGGAAGCCGAGATATGGGTGAAGGCAGAGTACCTCAACCCCACGGGCAGCATCAAGGACCGCGTGGCCCTCAGGATGATCCGGGACGCCGAGAGACAGGGCGCACTCAAGCCGGGGTACACCATCGTGGAGTCCAGCACAGGAAACACGGGCACCTCCCTCTCATTCATAGGGACGCTGAAGGGCTACGAGGTGGTCATCTATGAGACCACGCCCGGTAAGATGGGCCAGGAAAAGAAGAACCTCATGATGGGGTACGGCGCCGAGGTACGGACCATATCCCCAGAGGAGTACGACGACCTGAGGATGGGGGTGCCAGGCGCCGAGATAGAGCTACCTGGAAGAAGAATCTGCCTAGCCCTGGAGAAGAAAAACCCCAAAATATGGTGGGCTAGACAGTTCGCCAACCCTTCAAGCGTGGAGGCCCAGAAGGACACGGGAAGAGAGATACTGGAGCAGACCGGCGGCAAGGTAGACGCCTTCGTGGCCAGCATCGGCACGGGGGGCACCCTCATGGGCGTGGCTGAGGTCCTGAAGGAGAAGAACAGAAAAACCAGGGTGGTGGGCGCCATCCCCCCGGGCTCCAAGAAGGAGATGAAGCCAGGGAAGCCCTACCCCAAGAGCGAGATAGAGGGAGGGATCATAGCCGAGATGCTCATGAGGCCGGGTCTCATCGACGAGGTGGTCACCATCACTGACGAGGAAGCCGTGAAGATGACTGAGAGACTCTGGAGAGAGGAGGGAATCTTCGCCGGCGTCTCCTCAGGAGCCAACGTCGTGGCGGCCCTACGGCTAGCTAAGGGCATGAAGAAGGGCCAGAAGGTTGTGGCGATCATGCACGACAGCGGAGATAGGTACCTCACCACGAGGCACTACGTCACCTGACCCCTGGCAGGGTTTCTCCTCACCCGGATACGAGCTTGGGCTTTGTCAGTGCAACAGGTTTCCCTTTCTCGGTGTACACCCTGGGCATCAGTATGCTCAGGCCGTTGGCCAGGCTGTACGTCATGACGCCGGCCAGCGTCGCCAGGCCCAGCGCATCGTTCTCCCCCTCTCTGCTGATGGCCTCCACCACGTCCCCGGGCTCCAGGTCGGTGCCTGTGAGGTCCACAAGGAAGTGGTTGACGGAGACTGTGCCCAGCACGGGCCTTATCTCGTCGCCCACCCTCACCTTACCCACCTTGGTGAGGCCCCGGGGAAACCCGTCGTAGTAGCCTATGTGAACCGTGCCCACCTTCATGCGGCTGGGGGCCGTGAACCGCCTGCTGTAGGTGAGGCTCTCCCCCGCCTCCACCCACTTGACGTGCTCAACCCGGGCCTTGAGGCACAGGCTCTGCCTTAGCTCGATGCCCTGCCCCATGTCGGCCTCCTCGGGGTACATGCCCAGGAGCATTATGCCCGGCCTCACGGCGTCCAGGTACGCGTAGGGTTTGTGGAAGACGGCGTTGCTGCTGGCCATGCTCTTGGTGCCCACGGAGACGCCCTTCGCCTCGCAGAGTCTCTCAACCTCCAGCAGCCTCTCCACCTGGAGCCGGTCCAGCTGGTCGTCCTCTGACAAGGTGGAGAATACCCCGTCGATCCTAAGATTAGGCTTCTTGGCAACGTACTCAATGAGGTCTGGTGCCTCGTCCCAGCGGACCCCCACCCTGCCTAGGCCCGTGTCCACCTTCACCCAGACCTTGGCCTCCTTCCGCAGCCTCGCGGCTGCCTCGCTGAGCTTGTCCGCAGCCTTCCTCTGGTACACAGTGTGGGTGATGCCCTGGTCCACCACGTACTCGAACTCTTCAGCGGTGAACAGGGGGTCGATGTTGACTATGTCCAAGCCTATCCCGGCGTCCCTGAGCTGCTCGGCCTCCCACAGCTTGGCCACCAGGACGCGCTTGACGCCCCGCTTCTCCATGTAGGCCACCACGGGGACGATGCCGTGGCCGTAGGCGTTGGACTTGACACAGGCGATGACCTCCCTGCCCGTCCTGGCCCTCACCTTGTCCAGGTTGTGGCCCACGGCGTCCAGGTCCACCTCGATCCACGACTGGAAGCCCTTCACCCTCTCGGCTATCTCCTTGGGGGAGGGCTGCCTCTGAAAGTATCCGCTCATGGGGTATTGGGTGGGTGCACAGTGTATAAAACAGTTGATCAGAAGAGGAAGCTGGGGGGCAGGGCGAACTTCTCTATCTCGGTCCTAGTTATGGCCTTGATACGCTCCAGCTCCATCTCCTGGTCGGGCATGATGAAGGTTATGGCTGTCCCCGACTTGCCGGCGCGGGCCGTCCTGCCCACCCGGTGGAAGTACATGTTGGGGTCGTCTGGTACATCGAAGTTGATGATGAAGGGCACGTCCTCTATGTCCAGGCCCCGGGCCGTGAGCTCCGTGGATATCATGAGGTCGAATTCTCCTCGCCTGAACCCGTCCAGAACCTGCTGCCTCCTGGCCTGGGTGAAGTCCCCGTGGAGGGGCTCCGCGGACATGCCGTCCCGCTTAAGGTTGGAGGTGAGGCGGTCCACCATGTACTTGGTGCGGCAGAAGATGAGGCCCCTGTCGATCTTGAAGAACTCTATGAGGCGCGTCAGGGCGTCCTCCCGCTCGTGAGGGGCCAGGATCATGTAGTACTGTTTGATGGTGGTGAGTCCTATCTCGTCGCGGCTCATGTTCACGGTGACGGTGTCGGGCATGAACTTGGCGCTCAGGTTCCTGGTGCGGTCGTCGAAGGTGGCGCTCCAGAGGCTCACCTGCTTCTTCTTGGGCATCCTGTTGAGGATATACTCTATGTCGTCGTAGAAGCCCATGTCGAACATCCTGTCGGCCTCGTCCAGGGTGGTCATCTTCACCTTGCTGAGGTCCAGGTTGCCTCTCCTCATGTGGTCCATGATACGGCCTGGGGTTCCGACGACGATGGTAGGCTTCTTTCTGAGCTCCCGCACCTGGCCTTCGATGCTCACGCCGCCGTAGATGGGGGTGGCCCACACCTTGGTGTACCTGCCGTAGGTGTTGAGGTCCTCGTTGATCTGTACGGCCAGCTCCCTTGTTGGGGCGAGCACCAGGCCCTCCACGTTGCCCGAGGTTGGGTCCAGCATCTGGAGCATGGGGGCTCCGAAGGCGGCCGTCTTGCCTGTGCCTGTCTTGGCCTGGCCCATGACGTTCTTGCCCTCCAGCATGGGGGGTATGGCGTTCTCCTGGATGGGGAACATCTCCTCGAAACCTATCTCCCTGAAGGCCCGCTTGATCTCTTCTTTGATTGGTAGTTCGTCGAACTTCATTTTGATCAGTGTCGGTTTAGTGTAAGTCTGTTCTGAGAATGTGGGGGGCGCTAATAAAGGCTCTCCTAGCCGGGTGACTGTTACCACCGTCGCTGTTCCGTGGTGACTGCCCTGATTTTTGTCTGCGGTCCTCCAAAGTGGTGGGGCTGCACGTCACGAGAGACGGGATGAGACAGTTACTCGGGTTCACACTGTTCCTCGTCATACTGTCAGCTGCGTCAGCGTACCTCAAACAACGAGAGCTAGGAGAGGCTCCACCAAGGGCCGTAATCCTGGACTCCCTGAACATGACTAGAGGCCATGACTTCACAGGGCGCTGCACACGCCTCCTTCAGGGCCACGGGTACCGTGTTGACTCCTTTCAGGGTCCCCAGGTGACTGTGGACAGGTTCAGGGGCCTGAAGGGTTACAGGATCGTCGTGCTGAGGGTCCACAGCGGAGTCTTCGAGGGCGGTGCATGGTTGTTCACGGGGGAGGAATATGATGGTTCCAAGTACGTGGTGGAGCAGCTCTCAGACCAGGTTCACCTGTCCCGGACGCCCAATGACCCTAGGCTCATGTTCGCCGTGGGCAGCAGCTTCGTGGAGCACTACATGGGCGACGGGTTGACGGAGGGACTCGTCATCCTCATGGGGTGTGACGCGTTGGGGGTCGATGATCTGGCCTACGCCTTCTGCTCGGCTGGGGCTTCCGCGGTGGTGGGCTGGGACGGCCCCGTGAACCTCTCCGATACCGATGAGGCGGTCCTGTCCCTGCTTGAGGAGCTGCTGGGCGGGGCGTCTCTCGGCGAAGCTGTTGCCAGTGGGGGCTCGAAGCTTGTGTATTATCCGGGTGATGGGGGCGGGTGGAGGCTTGAGGGGTAGCCCCGTTGGTTGAAAGTAACTCCACTCAACGGATTAAAAGAGGCCGGTTACTGCCAACCCGATGTCCCAGTGACTTTACCAATAATGGTCACAAAGGATAGACTATGAAATGTGCGCGTGATGCGGAAAACAATCACAGTTTTAGCACTCCTACTATTAGTTACAATGGGCATCACACACACGCCCAGCACGGAGGCGGGCTCAGTGCCCTCCGGGTACCAGTCCTTCTACGTCCTGGGCGAAAGCACCAAGATAATCAAGAACGCCGTGGACGTGGCCTGCAACTTCAACCCGGCCACGGCCCAGCCCTACAGCGTCTTCAGCCTAGTTTCCTACCAGAACAGGTCAAGAATATACATCGACCTCAGAGGTAACGGCTACAGCTTCAACAAGATGGACTTCACGGGCGCCGACGCCGTCTTCGAGCTCGACAAGGGGGGCGTGCTCACCATGGATAACTGGGCTCCCCCCTACTACACCATAATACCGCCCGGCAGAGGAAGCCTCCTCATGGGCAACCTGACTGGCCCCGGCAACACCATCACGGGGGTTGACGGCGGGGACTACATATTCGTGGCCGGAGGCCCCATCAACGTCTTCAGGGGCGCCACGGACAAACAGCCTGGGACAGGCGACGGCAACTTCGTCGCCGACATGTGGGAGCTCCAACACCTTGAGAGCGGAGGCCCCAATGCGCAGAAGAAGTACATCATCCCTGTGGGGGAGAACACGGCCGGCACACCGGACTTCCTGGGCGCGGGGGAGCTCGTGGGCGGCACCTTCGCCGTGGTGCAGAGCACGGCCGACGGCACCCTTGTCCATTACAGCAGGCAGGGAGTCCCCCTGACCAAGGCCCTTAGCAGGGGTGAGAGCTTCGTCATCCAGCACGTCTGGGAGGGAGACTACATCGAGTCGAACAACAAGGTCCAGGTGGGCCTGATAGCCAGCGGCGGCAAGACCTACGACATCAGGTACTTCACTTTGAAGGACGTCGGGTTCACGGGTCGAGACTTCTACGTACCCACCTTCCCCAGCGGCTACAGCCCCATGAACCTCAGGTTCCATATCTACGCCGTCACCGGCGCCCACGTCACCATTGAGACTGACGCGGGGATTGCACCCGGGTGGAACAACAAGGTCATAGCCGTCAACACCACGGACACTGGGTTCACCACCGCCGGCACCACGCCGGTGCACATATACGCGAAGCCCGGTGAACGCATCGCCGTCCTGGTCTCCGTGGACACAGGCAGCGGCGACAGGGACTGGGGCTTCACCCCCGTGGACACGGGCAGCCTGGTGAACGAGTACTTCATCCCCTACGCCCCCAGCGGCAAGAACGCTGCCGAGGACATGCAGCTCTGGGTAACCCCGGTATACAGTGGCACCACCATCTACGCCGACTACAACCAGGACGACGCAGTGGACGACAGCACGACCCTCAACAAGCTGGAAGCCTACGGCTTCTACGACTCGGACATGGACAACACGGGGACCCGCCTGTTCGCAGACTTCCCCTTCTCGGTGGTCTACGGTGAATCCATTTACGCCCTCGTGGGCGGCGACTTCTCCGGCTACGACTGGGGCTACACCATCCTGCCCCTACACTACGCATCGGCCAACGTCACCCTGGACATATTCAAGAAGGTTTACCCGCCCACCGTGTCCACCTGCGCCAACGTCTCATTCACGTTGACGGTGAAGACTGGCCTCATGGACGACCTGCTGATGATGAACGTGAACGTCACTGACACACTCCCCCCGGGCTTCCTGTACATCCTGGGCTCATCCAACGTCACCCACACGGACGCCTCCGTGACCCATGAGGACCCCGCGGTGAACGGGCAGCTGCTCACCTGGACCCTAAACGAGAACATGCTTCCCAACCAGACAATAACCGTCCACTTCAAGGCCCAGCCGTCGCCGATTCCTAAGGAGAACTACATCAACGAGGGGGCCGCGTGGGGGATCGATCCCTTCAACAACACCTACAACCCCAAGGACACGGCCTTCATCACGGTGGCCGCGGGCGGCGTCGTGGAGGGCTGGATCTGGAACGTGACCAAGGCGCCCAAGGTGGGCGTCCCAGACATCTCCGTCTACCTGGTGAACGCCACCGACGGCTCGATCATCAACGCCACCAGCACCAACGGGAACGGCTTCTACGACTTCCCCGGACTCCTGGACGGCAACTACAGCGTGTTCTACGACCACACAGACCCCGAGCTCTACGGGCTTGCACCCAAGAGCGACGACGACCCCACGGAGCCCCCCTGGTCACCGCTGACGTCCTCGGCCAACTTCACCCTGGGAACCGACTGCACCCACATCCACAGCTTCATGGTGGCCCTGCCCGTGGACCTCAACATAACTAAGACCGGCCCAGACAGGGCCCAGATAGGTGAGACAGTAACCTACACTATAGAGGTGGGCAACCTGGGCCTCACGGACGCCGCCAACGTCACGATCCACGACAGCCTCTGCGGACCCCCCATCTACATGGGCGGGGACACTGATATGGATGACGAGGTGGACCCTGGGGAGCTATGGACATACACGTGTAACTACACCGTCAAGGCTACGGACACCAGCCCCTTGGTGAACATCGTCACAGTGAACACCACGGACCCCGAGACCGACTACACGAACAACAACGCCACCTGGAGCGTCAGGATAATAGTGACCAACATGACCGTCATCAAGAGCCTGCTGGAGCCACCCGGCGGAGAGGCCTTCGTTGGCGAGACGGTCACATTCAGGGTGAACGTCACCAACAGGGGCAACCAGCCCCTAGAGTACGTGCCCCTCAACGACACATACAACCCGGTGAAACTGGACTACGTCTCGGCTTCGCCATCGCCGGACATCGTTAGCGAAGCCACAGGCACCCTGCTGTGGTTCGACGTGACCGGCGGAGCCGGCCTGGCCCCAGGCTCGTGGATCGCCGTGAACATCACCTACGTGGCGGCGGAGAGCACTGCCCCAAACGTGACGGTGAACCTTGCCCGTGTTATTGAGGCCAAGGTGCTGGACGAGGAGATATACCTGGACGGCAACGACACGGAGCAGGTAATGATACTGGCTTTCGGTATGCTGGTGGACAAATCGGTGAAGACCCCGCCCAGCGGTATCGCTAACATAGGGGACAACGTCGTCTTCGAGGTCAAGGTGACCAACACAGGCGACATACCCATACTTGTGATACCGTTGAAGGACACCTACGACCCGGCCAAGCTGGACTACATCGAGGCCACCCCCGCCCCAGACGCCGTGGACGAGGCCTCAGGCGTACTCGACTGGAACGACCTAACAGGGCCCGGCAGCCTGGCGCCCAGCACAACCGTCACGGTACAGGTGAAGTTCAAGGCCCTCGAAGCCACCACGGGCAGCGGCACCACGGACCTGGCCGAGGTCATCGACGCCTACCTGGGCGACGACACCTACCTGAACGGCAGCGATACAGCCAGCGTCGTGATCCTGTCACCGATAGGCGGCGAGGTGATGAGAAACCCCTTGTCACAGGCCGCACCCATACTCAGC
>JBDRQD010000029.1:0-4066 GCA_043826455.1 Candidatus Bathyarchaeota archaeon | reverse complement strand
CAGGTCTGCGGATACGGCAAACGGGCACCCAGTCCCGCCCACTTCACCCAGATGAAGAAACGCATCGGAGCCGAAGGCTTCCGCCTCAATCAGGCCTGGATACGACACGAAGCCCTCAAGATCAGAGCCAGCCAGCCCTTGGCCGCCGCAGGCCTAGTACAGGCCGCAGGCATAGACGGCACCGACCTGCCCGCCTGGAGCAGCAGGGACCCCCACGACACGAGCCGAGGCCTCGGCGACCCCGATGCAAGAGTGGGCCGCGGCAAGAAGGGATTCAGCCTCGGATACCTGTCCCTCTTCCTCACAGACATCGAGGGCTTCCCCCTCGGCCACGAGGAGTCCCCGCTGAACGTGAACGAGAAGCAGCTGGTGGAGCCTCTCCTTGACCGGGTTCTAGGCGAGGACCTGGAGGTGGAGCTGGTGGCCGGGGACAGCCAGCTAGAGTCCAGTAACATCTTCGACGCCCTGGAGGCCCGGAAGGTGGATCACATCATCCCGTGGAGGCGTCTGAAGGGCCGGGAGAACCCGCCTGAAGTGCTGTCGGTTAAGGACCGGATCGATGTGGAGGGCCCTGAGTGGATGAGGGTCACCTATAAGAGGCTGAGGGCTATGTCGGAGAGTGTCAACGGGAGGGTGAAGAGCCGGGTCGCTTATAGCAGGTTCACCTGGCAGGGATTGGAGAACGCCTCCATTCACGTCAGCCTCGTGTTCAGCGTCGTCTACGCTGCGGTGATTGCCGCGTCTCTTATGGGTAGGCCGGAGCTTCGGTACAGCATAGCCTACTTCGCGTAAGGAGGATCCCAGAGGAAGGGTGGGCAGGGTTAGCGGACGCCATGCATCCCTCAACGAGTTAAGAGCCCTCCCCCAGCATCAAGACCGACCCCGGACCCCTCACAATTAGCCACGAAGCCATCCACGCCCAGAACAGAGTAAAAACAACTTTAAAAGCGGTACAATAAAACCATTTTACACCAAATTATTGAATCCGCCCGCGCGGAGGGCAGGGTTCTCGGGTGCGCTTGGCTTGAGTCACGGGGAGCTCCGGGGCAGGAAGATCCTCATAGAGTACAGTCCCTCTACGCCCTATGAGAGGTGTGTGAGGGGCTTCTGCCTGGAGGCTAGCGCCCACGGGGAAGGGGTGGCCGTGCTATCGCCCAGTAGGCGCCCTCTACAGGGCCCTGCTGGGGGAGGAGGCCGTGGAGCTGGTCCCTGTGACGACCCAGACCATCCTCTCCCCCATCCTAGACGCCCACGGGGATGAGCCGCTGACCCTCATCTATGATAATCTCACCGATCACGCCCTCTCAGTAGGCTTCGAGGCGGCCTACGGGTTCGCCCAGGAGACTCTGAGAAGGCTGAATGAGCCGCGTTTCACAGCCCTCTTCCTCATTAACCCAGAGGCTCATGAGAGCAGGGAGGCTTATGGGTTCAGAGGCCTCTTCGGCGACCAGGTGTCCTACGGGGAGAACGGGCTGGAGAAGACTCGGCTCCTATAGCCGGCATAGCCTCACTTGAGGGTGGTTAGCTCGCTGCCGAGGAGGGCCCGCTCCCTTTCGCTGAGGGTCGCCGGGTCCAGGGGAACCAGGAGCACTGACTTATCCGCAATGAAGTCGAACCGCTTCTCCTGGATGAAGCTGTAGACCGCGTCGAAGCCGAACCGACTCACCAGATACTCCAGGCCATCCAGGAGCACCACCCCAGCCCCAGGCTCCATGAGGAACTCTGAGATGGCGCGGGACACCGTCTGCAGGTCCTCAAGGACCTGGAACCCCTTGAGTGGCCTCGAGGAGAGCAGCCTGACCCGCTCAGGCGTGAGGCCATACATCTCAACCATCTTCTCCGGTTCCTCCCGGGTGATACAGAGGCCGGGGACGCCGTGGTGGGTCAGATCCGAGTAAGCCTTGAATAGGCGTTCATGGCTCTCGCATATGAAGCAGCCCCTAGGCTCCAAGCCGTTGAGCTGGTAGGCCAGCTCCCTGATCTGGGCCTCATCCTCCCTCCGCATGGTCACATCCCGGGCGATGCCCTGGAACCCGACCGGCTTCCCCTCCCCCGTTATGGGGGAGATGTTCACCTCTATGAAGGCCGGCGAGCCATCCCTCCGCCGTATCTCCGCTGGAAACGTCTCGAGGACTCCCCCCTTAAGCGCCTCGGCGAAGGCCTGGGTGACGCGGCTTATTTCCGAGGCGGGGAGTAGCTCCTGGAAGGATTTCCCCGCTAGCTCTTCGGGCGGGTAGCCGGTGATCCGGTCGGAGGCGGGGGAGACGTAGGTGAGGCGCCCTTCAGGGTCGACGGTGAATATCAGATCAAAGCTCCTCTCCGCTATGCCCCGGAACCGCATCTCGGACGCCTTCAACGCCTCCAGGTGGCGGAGGCGGCTTACGGCGAGGCCTGTGTGGGAGGCCAGCAGCTCCAGCAGCCAGACATCGTGCTCGTCGAAGGCGTCAAGATCGGTGCTCTCAACGTTCAGCACGCCAACGGGTTTGTCGTCCGCGGTGATAGGTATGACCAGCTCCGAGAGGCTGTCCTCGCTGTCCACTTCCTCCAAGCCTGGGAGGCCCCTGGCGTAGACATAGTCCCCGCACAGCCTCACATCCGGCACCATTATCGATTTACCCTCTTTGACCGCCTTCACCGTGACGCCCTTCCCGTTGAGGGGCAGCTCCAGCCCCGGCGTCAGCTGGCTGCTCTGGGCCACCTGGCGGAGTGCGTCGCCCTCCACCATGAGTACGCTGGCCCTCTGCAGACCCAGGGTGTGCTCCATGGACTCCAGCGTTACGTCGTAGGCCGCCTGGAGGTCCTTGGCCATGTTAAGCTGCTGAGCGTTGAGGTAGAGGGCCCTCAGCTTTCGCTGGTACTCCATCCGCTCCTCCACCCTGCGCAGGCGCGTGGTCGCTGCGGCCGCGTGGGCTGCCAGCGTCTCTGCCAGCATCCTGTCCTGGTCGGTGAAGGCGTCCAGCCTCTCGCTCTCCACGTTGATGACGCCGACCACGTCACCGTCTATCTTCACGGGGACGGCTAGCTCGGAGAGGAAACTCTTGTCCGGGAACCTCAAGTAGTCTGGATCCAACCGTGTGTCAGGTATCAGCTGGGTCTCCCCGAACTCAACAGCCGAAGGGTTCACATTTTATGGGTTTGTTGGTTTGCGGGCTAAATTAGAGAGAATAGAATTTAAAAATAATTTGAGTTCATGGTTCCTGGGAGTCACGATGATCCATTTACAAGAGTTGATAGCGATGGTGCCTCAGGCTGGGCTTTTCCCTCGAGCATTTCCTCGAACCTGTAGAGTTCTTCGTTCCTCCTCCTCAGCTCCACGAGCACTCCTTCCCCACCAGTTGGGTCCCTCCCCCAGGGCGTCGATGACCACCCCTCACCTGCCTCATCTCTGGAGACCTTGCATACTTTCTAGATAGTAACCGCCTTCAGTAGGGGAGTACGAATATTACGTTTTATAATTATTACACTTATGATTATTCCTACACATATTATTTCAAAGGTGTAACCTGGTACACCCGTCTGTGGTTGGTTAGCGTTTCCAGAGGAGTAATAGCTTTCATCGATTCCGATTTTAAGAACAAATCCTTTTTGTTCATCATAATTGAAAATATTGGTTATTCCAGTGATTAGCAATTTATTATCACTAGTTAAAAGAGTAGATGCTGTGGAGTAATTAATTAGATCGAGTGATTGATCGGACACTTTATTTCCATTAGAGTCTATTCTGAGTAAATAAGGGTGTGTGTTTCTATCAGTAAAGGATCCTGATAGGCCAATGGCGAGATACCCTCCACCATTCAACTTTTGGAAAGAAGTTGCTAAATTATCATAGTTTTTCTCCCAAAGAATGTTGCCATTTGAGTCTATTTTTATTAGCCATATGTAGTATTGATTTGATTTTACTGTTGAGCCTAAAATTAAGTACCCTTTATCTGTAGTTTCTTCAATAGAATAAGAAAAATCCATCTCATTTTTATCATATATTTTACTCCATAACATCTTGCCCGAATTATCTGTTTTTGCAACTATAATGTCACATTTTGATGGCAAACTGGTTCCGTTGGATACT
>JBDRQD010000028.1:0-50242 GCA_043826455.1 Candidatus Bathyarchaeota archaeon | reverse complement strand
TAATGATTCAAGAGAAGACAAATAACCCATATGCATATATGTTTAAAGAAATAATTGAGGCTTTATTAAATTCAGACGATCTTTATTTAATAATTACTAAAGCAGGGTTCACTGGCAGGAATACTAATAGATAACCTCTACTCCGCTCGAAAAAAGGCAGTCATACACATATAATATTAAATTTATACATCATTTTTAAGGGGAAAACCTTATTAAGTTATGAATCATAATAATATATCAAGAAATTGCCAAAAAAGGTAGTAAGTATAGCCCTCTCTGAAGAATCGATTACAAAGTTAGAGGAAACCTCCAAGGCATTGGGCAAAAACCGTAGTGAATTAATAGATTATATGATTCAAAAAGGCTGGAACTTCTCAGATGAAGTTAACGAGGCGCTAGATTCGATTAAAAAACTTCAAAATAAAATCGAAAAGGAGATAGAAGCTGATGAGTAAAATGAACCCTTCTTTATATCAGTCAATAAAAACTACGTTCAATGAAAATCTATACCTACTAGTAGCCATATGCGCAAGCTCTACTTTGACCTCACTAGGCATGAATTTTAAAAATTATATACTTCTATTTGCCGGGGTTTTTAGTTTTTCAATCTTAGTCGGAGTAACTACTGCTTACACAGCACCTGATATAATAAAAAACATCTGGAAACATTATGTATACCACAAAAAGACAGTATGGATGCCTATGCCTATTGAAGTTAAAAAAGCATGTAATCAGTTAGGATTGAATTATAAGAAAATAAAGTTTGGAATAAGAAACGACCTTTTTAACGCTTATACTATAGGTAATTCCATTATTATAGGTTATCCATTAATGGAAGTTTTAGACAAAGAAGAACAATTAGGAATATTAGTACATGAGTTAGGCCACATAAAAAGACGGCATCTGATAAAACTACAATTAATACTCTGTATACCTTATGTTTTTGGAACTGTATGTTACCTAACGCTTCCTGAATTAATGCGAGGCATAACTGCTGTCTGTATGTCTTTAGTTATGTTAATACCTATTAGATGGAGATTTGAAAAAGAAGCTGATCTAATAACTAAGAAAATAGTAGGCATAGACGTAATAGTGTCGGCATTCAATAAGATGTTATCATTAAGTAAATTAGATGATCCAAGCTTCAGCCATCCACCAATAAGTAAAAGAATAAATGCACTATATCTAAATAGTTAGATTATTTCACATGGACGTAAATTTTATTCGTAAAAATTAATGAAGTTGTTTGGGAGTTTAGGTTTTTCCGTACCATCAATTTCACATGAATTTTATGTCATATAATTCCATACAGAGCGCTAACTAGCAAACCATGAATACTTAAAAGGTCATCTTTTCTCCATGAAAACTGGTTTCAGTTTTAAGAAAACTAAAGAACTCATGGACTGGCACAACATCGACGTGCTGGTGGCTACGAGCCACGACAACGTCTACTACACCAGCCACAGCGACATCATCACCATCACCATGCTCAAACGCCTAGCAGCCACCATAATCCCCCAAAACCAAGAACCCACCCTCCTAGTCCACCCCAACGAACACGTCACAGCCCAGCAGACCACATGGATCAAAGACCTCCGCACCTACCAAGGCGGAGAATGGGAACCCCACAAACCCATAGAACAGCTAGCATCAACCCTCAAAGAACAAGGCCACGCCAAGGCACGCATAGCCGTGGAGACCCACGACATCCCCGGAGCCCTCCTAGACCACCTACGAAGCAAGCTACCCGACGCCACCTTCACCGACTCGCAGCCCATCCTCGACAAGCTACGCTCAATAAAGAGCCCCGACGAACTAAAGCATCTGAGTAAAATCAACCTCGCCACAGCCAAGGCCATCACCGCCGCCTTCGAGATGGCCCGCCCAGGCGACACCGAGAAAAAGATCGCCCGAGACATGATCACCCTAACCCTGGAATACGGCGCAGACACCGTCGCCTTCATGACCATGGGCGCAGGCCCCAACATCCACGAAACCCACCACATCCCAGGCCCATACCGCCTCAAACCAGGCGACCTCATCCACGTAGACTACGGCTGCCTATTCCAAGGCTACCTCAGCGACATAAGCCGCACAGCAGCAGTAACCAAACCAACCAAAACACAACAAGAAGCCTACGACTTCACAGTAGCCGCCCAACGCGCCACAGAGCAAGCCCTCCAACCAGGAACAACAGTAGCCCAAGTCCACCAAACAGTCAAACAATTCTACCAGCAACACGGCCACCCCTACACCCGCCCCTTCATAGGCCACGCCATAGGCATAGGCTGCCACGAGCCCCCATTCCTAGGCCCCAGCCACCAAGACTGGGTCATACAGCCCGGCATGTTCATCCAAGTCGAACCCAGCATAGCCACAGCAGGCACACGCATCCACACCGAGGACAGCATCAAAATAACCACCCACGGCCCCAGAAACGTCTCAGAGATCAGACCAATAGAGGAACTCCAGATAATAAACTAAAACCAGCCAAACCAACCCAAAAAACCCCTCCCCCACCCAACCAAAAAGCCACCCAACGACGGACACCGCCAACCACCACCACCGCCAAAGAACCCCGGAAAAACCCCCAAAACAAAAAACAAACCAGCAAACCGGGAACCGCGGTGGCGGTGATGGAACCCCCCCCCCTCCCCCCCCACGCACACACACAGAGACGCTAGCCCCGATACTTACCCCCAACAGGATAAATATCCCAAGGCATGTTCCTATACTCTAATATCCCCAGATTCGCAGGCCCCAACCCAGGAGGATCAACCGGAAAATCCCGGGCACTCCACGTATCCCACCAAGCCTTATGATGAACCCTACTCTTAATCTCCACAATATCGAAGCCATCCACATCCAGCCCCAGCGCCTTCAACGGGTCCGCACTCATAGGCGCACTCAACCTCTCCGTGATCACCACATGCCGGTTCAAACCCAAGTCCAGCGACGCCACCAACTCCACCCGCTCATGAGCCCCACGCCCCATAGGCCCAGTCTCCACCCACTCAGCACCACCCAGATACTCCACCACACCCGTCACCTCCACCGGCTCACCGCTCACCGGGTCCAGCCACCCACCGATCCTCACAGTCACCCTATCCCCCACCTTGTGCCGCTCCTTCAGCACCCCTAGCACCCGAGGGTCCGCCACCCCCGTGCTACACCAGTTAACCGCCCCCTGATCCAGTAACTCCCGCAGCACATGAGTCCCGTCCCCCAGCCGGTCATCATGGTAAGCAATCACAACAGGCTTGATGCCGTCCCCCACCAGCCTCATAACCTGAGCCACCCCGTCCCTCGCACCAGGCAGCTCCCGGGTCAGATCACCCCGGAGACCCCACATGAGATCATGCAAGTCCTGCGCCGCCTCCTCCGCCAGCCCATGATCCCCATCCGTCACCACGAAGACGCTGGCCCCCACATCCGGCACATCCGCGTAAGCGAACCCGGGCGCAACAGACGCACAGTAAACCCCCTTACTCTCCCACTCCCGGCACCTGTCATACACCCTCTTCATGGGGTGGAACTCTGACGCCTGGAAGACGCTGGCGCACACAATCTTGGGCTTCCTGAAAGCCATCACCGGCTTAAAGCAGCCCCGGATCGTCTCGATGATGCACCTGCCCGCCGTCAACCCAATCTGGTGGTCGTCCAGATGCGGATACGTCTTCAATATGAACACCCCATCAGCCGCGTTAGCCATCTCCACGTCCTCGTTCGCATGCAGATCAAAGGTCACCATGATAGGCACGTCGCCCACCACCTTCCTCACCCGCCGCACGATCTCCGCCTCAGGCCTCGGCACATTAGTCACCGCCATAGCCCCATGCAACGCCAGCAGCACCCCATCCAGGCCCTTAGACACCTGCTCCTCAAGCCTGCAAACGATCCGCCCCGTAATCACATCGAAGGCCTCCGTGGTGATCCAGCTCCCGTACCCCGTCAGCTTAGGCCACCCCGTCCGCAGAACACCCACCAGCTCCACGTCCTCGTGCTCCTGGGCCGCCTCCTTCATCCCTGTGATATAGCCCTGCCCCTCACCCTCCGTGTCCAGGGCCTCCGGCCCGTACCTGATGCCCCCGGCCTCCCACGCCTCCAGAGTGCTAAGCTCCGGGCAGAAGGTCAGGGTCTCGTGACTGAAACATGCAACCGCTATACGCATAACGAATCTGAATACAATGACGTCCCAGAATAAATTATATCTTATCCCATGTATGCACAAGAACCACGAAATAAAAGATGGAAAATTTTTTCCACCTTATCCCGACTGGCACGGGATAAACCACCAAGCTCAAAACGACACACCCCCCCGCACCAGCGCAGGAGCCCCCGAGAGGGGGGAGGGGGTAGAACAAGATAAACCGGAAACGGACGCCCCAGGCCAAAAGGAGGTCAGGAAACACGCCTTACCGATCCCATTCTATGCAAAAACGCCGTCCATTCCACACAGAAACACGGCGCAGCGGATGGCCGATGTGTAAAAAAGGTAGGGGGGGTATCACCTAATGGAGAATTTTTCTATTATTCGGGATCACCCGCACACCGACGAGAGCCCTGAACGCCCCAGATAAATTGATGTGAAAAAAGGTAGGGGGGTATCATTTTATGACAGAGAAATCAACCATAAAACGAGCTAAGTATGCGATTCGGTTAAATCCAGTGGTTCCGCAAGTACCCGCATGAACGTATTCGAAGCCATCAAGACACGTAAAAGCGTACGCAAGTACAAGCCCCAGCCCATCCCAGAGGACCACCTCAAACAGATCATGACAGCCGCCCAGCTCGCACCCTCCGCAGGCAACAAACAGCCCTGGAGATTCATCCTGGTACAGGACCCCGACACCAAGAAAAAGCTCGGCACCATAGCCCGTAACCAGACATGGATCAGCGACGCAGGCGTCATAGTAGCCGCCCTAGCCATGGACAAGAAGAGCCCCGAGGTCTACGAGCGTTGGGCCGAACGGGACGTCATGACAGCCGTAGAGCACATGGTCCTGGCGGCCTGGGAACTAGGCTACGGCACCTGCTGGATAGGCGCCTTCAACGAGGACCAGGTCAAGGAGCTCCTCAATGTGCCAAAGGAGATGACCGTCATCAACCTCCTGCCCATAGGAGTACCCGACCAGACCCCCGAGCCCAGAGGCCGCAAGAACCTCGAGGAACTCTTCCACCTGGACCGGTACGGCAACCCCCTGAAAGCCTAGCGCCCGCTAGGAGGTATATTTAAAATAAATGGGGTTTATCGGGGCTTACCTACCCCGGGCGATCTGGAGGGGGTTAAAATCTGGTTCATCGACCTCGATGAGACCCTTGGCGCGGTCAAAGTACCTGATCACGCTGTCACCCTTAGTCGTGATCTCGTAGTACTTGTTGGTGCGCTTATCCTTTGAATCTGATGCGTCGACCTCCAATATGAGGTCCTGGACCACCATGGACGACAATATTCCTTGAAGGAGCTTCCACGACAGGTTCGCACCGTACATAATGCGTGTGGGCTTCTGTGTGCCCTCCTTGATCACCTTAAGCACGTCTAGGTAAATCTCGAGCTTAGATCGCCGGTTCTTCAAACTACAGACCCCTTTCTTAGACAAAGGTTGCCCGGACATCCCCTATAACCTAGAGTGTGTAAAGCACCACTACAAACATGGGCCGTGGTTCTAGGTGAGTATCCGGTAATCATGTTCCTCTTCATGGTTTTCTGGTAGTAATAGTAAAAAGGAATATGGATTACCGGTCGATTTACGAAAATCAATGGAATATTTAAGGTAAAACCGGGCAAAAAGGGTGAAAACAGCCTACTTCTGAAGAGGGATCATACACAGGAAAACGAGCTTCACCTGACCCGTGTTCCTAAAGTTGTGCTCCTCACCCGGCTCCACCAGCACCACGCTGCCAGGCCCCAGCCTTGATTCGCCCTCCGAGTCCACCGCCACTCCCTCACCCTCCAGCACGTAAACCTCATGTTCCCAGTCGTGGGTATGGTAGGGCGTATAGCCGCCTGGCTCCACCTCGAACCGTCTCATGGCGAAGTTAGGTGCACCATTCTTCTCGTTGATGAGCCACCTGATCCTGACGCCCTTCGCGGGCTCGGGGACGTCCTGGTTCTCTACCTCACTGTAATCGTACGCCTTCATGACAGCCATACACGGTGACGGTGTTTTATAACTTTGATCAACGGCACATGTGGCACAGGATAAAACAGGTGTTCTCCGAGAAGAGGAAAACACTATATTGCAGGAGAGGGGTCCAAGGTGCATCGAGGAGCAGCATGATTTGAGGAGCAGGCTAGAGGATTTCGCAGAGAACGTCCCGGGCCTCGTATTCGCCATGGTCATAGCCTTCATCAGCTTCCTGGTGTGGACAGCCTATAAGCCCGTGAGCACCCTCATGTGGAGCTTCATCATAGGCATCGTGATATCAAACACCACCCAGATCCCTGAGAGGCTGGGCCCCGGGCTAAGGTACGCGTCCTCACAGCTTTTGAAGTTCACCATAGCCGTGCTGGGCCTGGTCACCAGCGCCTCCGTGTGGCTCGAGGTAGGCCTGGGCGTGGTGAACGCCCTGGTGATCATAGTATTCAGCTACACAGCCAGCATACTGCTGGGTCGAAGACTGGGCCTCAGCAGCCGCCTAGCCATACTCATAGGCGTCGGCACATCCATATGTGGAGCCTCGGCCATCGCCGCCACGGCCCCAGCTATAAACGCCAAGGAGGAGGAGATAGGTGTAGCCCTCAGCGGGATAACCCTCTTCGGCTTGATCAGTATGTTTCTGTACCCCTACCTGTTCAGTAGCACGGTGGTGAACCAGTGGCTCCTGGGCAGCCCCACCGTCTACGCCGTGTGGGTGGGCTCAGGAGTCCACGAATCGGCGCAGGTCATAGCGGCCGCCTTAGCCTTAGACGCAAGCTGCATGCAGCCAGCGCTGATAATCAAGTCCATTAGGATATTCATGATAGCGCCGGTGGTGCTGGCCTCCACCTTCTACCTGAGCCGTGTTGAGGGCGGCAACGGCGGCGCGAAGGCTAAGGTCACTGTCCCCCGGTTCGCCGTCGTCTTCCTAGTGAATTCACTGCTGTGCGCGGCTCTGGACACCTCATCATTCACCTTCCTCGGCATAGGCTGGGACCTGGCCAAGACGGCCCTCAAGTCCTCGCTAATACCCTTCCTACTTGCTATATCCTTCGCCGGCGTAGGCTCCAAGGTCCAGTTCAGGGACATAGCCGGCGTCGGCTGGAAGCCCTTCGCCTTCGCCGCCATGATGGCTGTGATCGCAGGCACCCTGGCCCTGTCCATGGCGGTGGTCACGGCCCCCTACCTAGCTTAAGTGACTCCTATGCCTCTAAAATCGTTCAAAGGCTATGGTGGTGCTTCAGGAATTACAGCGCTTTCCAGCGCTCCAGGAGCTTCAGCAACTCCTGCTTGGTCGGCCCGCCCCGGGTCTCCTTCCTGGTGGCCTTGAAGCTGCCCGCGGCGCTGGCCAGCCTAAGGGCCTCCATGTCCCCCAGGCCCTCCACCTTGGCCGAGGCGAAGCCCCCTATGAAGGCGTCCCCGCACCCCACCGTGTTCACCACCCTCAACCCCAGGCGGTCCAGGGGCACCGCGTCCATGGCTATGGTTGCCCCTGACGGGTCCAGGCACAGTGTCGAGCCCCTCACCCCATGCTTGATGATGGCCTTTATCCCCCTGACATGACTGTGGAGCGTCTTCATAACCGTCTTGGGTTCGCTGGTGCCCAGAAGGTTCTCGTACTCCAGGTGATTCAATATGAAGTAGTCCGTGTTCCTCAGGGTAGGCAGCAGCGCATCCAGGCCCTTCTCCGCATATACCCCCGGGTCCCACATGACCGTGACTCCTTGACTCCTGCAAAGGGCTGCCAGCGCCTCTGCCGCCTCTATGGGCGGATCCATGATCACGCACACCTTTGACTGCTTCACGAGGCTCAGCCTCTCAGGGTCGCGCATGTGGCCACCGGTTAACTTGAGGTTGGCTCCGAAATAGGTGTGTATCTCGTTGGAGCCGTCCGCCCCTATGCTGATGTAGGCCTGACCGGACTCCTCACCCCTCACCTTAACGACGCCACTGTGGACCACGCCCTCCTCGCCCAGT
Source organism: Candidatus Bathyarchaeota archaeon (assembly GCA_043826455.1). Taxonomy (GTDB): domain Archaea; phylum Thermoproteota; class Bathyarchaeia; order TCS64; family TCS64; genus RBG-16-57-9. The sequence goes on along the minus strand of JBDRQD010000028.1, from coordinate 42,125 downwards.
ATCCTGATCTGCTGCTCGGCGACGTCGTCCACTCCCAGGGCCCCAATGAAGGTCACCCTGCCGGGCCCCAGGATGCGGGCCGCGGCCACCGAGACGTTGGCAGCCGTGCCCCCCGAGACCCGCTGGATCTCCGTGACGGGCACCTCCTCTCCGGTCCTGGGCAACCTCTCCATGAACAGGTTGATGTCCCAGTTGATGGCCCCGCAGCAGATGAGATCCACCACTAGCCCTCAGCCACCCTCCCCATTATGAGCCCGTGGAACCGTTCAGCGTCCACCTCCACCATGACCTCGGCGTTGGCCTCCTCCTGGGCCCTGTGGTAGCGCCTGCGGTCCACAACCGTCATGCCCCTTGTGAGCTCCCCCTCGGTCTCCACGTCCACCCTGTACTTCTCGGTCCTGAAGATGGTGGGGTCCACAACGTATGCCAAAGCCATGGGGTCGTGGAGGCTGAACCCATTGAACCTCTTCACCAGGCCGCCGCAAAGGTCCGCTATGAGCCTCGACCTCTCGGATTTCTTAGCCTTTATCGCCTCAAACATGGATACACTCATCCTGTAGTCGGGGTGGGTTGTGGTATCCAGGCCGGCACAGACAAGCGGCATCCCGCTGTTGAACACTATTCTGGCTGCCTCTGGGTCGTGCCATATGTTGAACTCGGCCACGGCGTTAGCGTTACCCAGCCCATAGGGGGTGAGGTTGAAGGCGCCCCCCATGATGACGAGGCCGCCTACAGTCCTGGGCAGGGTCGGGTCGGAGAGTATAGCCGCCGCTATATTGGTTAGGGGCCCGATGGCCACCAGCGTCAGGTCCCGTCCTAGCTCGTCCGCTTTCTGGTGGATCACCTGGACCGCGTTCCTAGTGTCGGACCTCATCTTGGGCTCAGGCAGGACGGCGTCACCCAACCCTGACCTTCCGTGGAACTCCTCGGCGTGCCTCATCTCCCTCAGCATGGGCTTCCCGGCGCCCCCGCACACAGGTATATCCGTCCTTCCTAGGAACTCCAGCAGCTGCATGGCGTTCCTGTGCACCTTCTCGTGGCTGACGTTGCCCGCCACAGTGGTGACGGCCTCCACCTCCAGCTCAGGGCTGCCGAGGGCTAACATGAATGCCAGGGCGTCGTCTACGCCGGGGTCCGTGTCAAGGATTATGTGCTTCACAAGGTTCACTACCTCGATTGTTCACGGCCACACCGGAAAAGTTTTCCTAGCCCGACTTGGCTAGGATGATTCCACTTGTCCAGAACTCTTATATTATGTGACGCGAGTGCAAAGGAGTGTATTTGGTGGTGTAATAAATGCGCCAATTCATCTTAACCCATACCAGCCCGAAGACTTAGACACAGTTCTTCAAAAAGTTTCTAAAACCCGTGCCCTCGCCCATGCAAACCCGGTGAGCTGTAACGGATCAGCCAAGGAGTGTAGGCCCATGCGAACAAGGCCGCCGCTCAGGGGGGTATGCTGAGACATGGGCGAGCTGAAAGTAACCGAGATGATCAAGCTTGCGGTGAAGCAGCACAGAGAGCACAGGCTCACCGTGAGAGTCGGAGACATCAAGCTCGGCGGCGGCCAGGTCATAGTTATGGCCGGGCCCTGCAGCGTGGAAAGCAGAGAGCAGCTCATGGAGGCCGCCGACGCCGTGAAGAGGGCCGGCGCCCACATGCTGCGAGGCGGCGCCTACAAGCCCAGAACCCTGCCCTACAGTTTCCAGGGGCTGGGCGAGGAGGGCCTAAAGATACTGGCGGAGGCCAGGGACGAGACCAAACTGCCCGTGGTTACAGAGGTGATGGCCCCAGAGGACGTAGAGCTGGTGGAGAGCTACGCCGACGTCCTACAGGTGGGGTCCCGTAACATGCAGAACTACCCCCTGCTCAAGAAGGTGGGCAGAGCCAGCAAACCAGTTCTCCTCAAACGGGGCATGTCATCCACCATAGCAGAGTGGCTCTGCTGCGCCGAGTACATCCTTTGCGAAGGAAACCCCGACGTCATCCTGTGCGAGAGAGGCGTCAGGGGCTTCGACGTCATCACCAGGAACACCCTGGACGTGGCGGCCGTGCCCGTAATCCACCAGGTGAGCCCGCTACCCGTGATAATCGACCCCAGCCACGGCACCGGCATCAGGTCCCTGGTGTCCCCCATGGCCAAGGCGGGGGTGGCCGCCGGCAGCGACGGCCTCATGATCGAGGTGCACCCCCACCCCGAGAAGGCCCTCAGCGACGGAGGCCAGAGCCTCACACCAGGAGAGTTCAAGCAGCTCATGGTGGAGCTGGAGCCAGTGGCCGGAGCCGTCGGGAAGAGCCTCCGATGAACTCCGCGGCCAGGGTGGCCGCTCACGTTGAGCTGGGTGAGAGAGGCTACCCTATACTAGTGGGCAGGGGACTGTCCAGGCACATAGGCGAGATCATAGCGGAGCTCATCCCCGATGTGTCTGGGTGCGTGTTAGTCACTTCACCCACAATAGATGAGCTTCACTCAGAGGCCGTAACGGTGGGCTTGAAGGGGCTGTCGCCGGTAAAACTCATCGTCCCCGACGGAGAGGAGGCCAAGACCTGGACCACGGCTGAGACGGTAATCGGAGGTCTCATCGAATACGGCCTGAAAAGAAGCGGAGTGGTAGTGGCACTCGGCGGCGGAGCCGTGGGCGACCTGGCCGGGTTCGCAGCCTCCATATACCTTCGGGGCGTGCGCCTGATCCAAGCCCCGACGACGCTGCTGGGCATGGTGGACAGCAGCATAGGAGGTAAGACAGCTGTGAACCATCCACGGGGCAAGAACCTTGTAGGCAGCTTCCACCAGCCCAGCGCCGTGGTCGTCGACCCGACACTCCTAGAGACTTTACCCGTGAGAGAGATCAGGTCGGGGCTCGCCGAGGTGGTCAAGTACGGCGTGATAAGGGACCCGGGGCTGTTCAAGTATGTAGAGGATAACACTGAGAGGCTGCTAGGACGGGACCTGGAAGCTTTAACCCACGTCATCAAGGTGTCCGCCTCCATCAAAGCCGGCTACGTGGAGAAGGATGAGAGAGACGATAAAGGGGTCAGGGCCGCCCTCAACCTGGGTCACACCATGGGGCACGCCGTGGAGCGGCTCATGAGGCCCCAAGTAAGGCACGGCGAGGCCGTCTCCATCGGCATGATATACGTGTCCAGATTATCAGCGGAGAAAAACACCATGACGAGGAAAGACGAGGCCAGACTCAGACGTGCCCTCACACGGCTCGGGCTGCCCACTGAGATACCTGAGCTGCCCGGAGACGAGCTCATCACGTTGATGAGGAGGGACAAGAAGGCCACCGGGGACGACATCATGTTCGTTCTGCCCACAGGAATCGGCAAGGAGCCGGTGCACGCAGCAGTCGAGGAGGAACTCATCAGGGAGACGCTGAAAGCATGATGAAGCCAAAGTTATGCGTGGCAATACCCGCGTACACCCTCAACCAGACCCTGAGAGCCATGAAGAGGGCCGGCTCACCGGACCTCATCGAGATCAGGTTCGACTATAGGAAGGAGGCGATCCCCCCTGAGGCTGTGAGGGACCAGACTTCGACGCCCCTCATCGCCACGAACAGGTGTAGAAGCGAGGGCGGCTACGCAGTCGAGGACGAGGTGGGCCGGGTCAGGCTGGTCGCTGAGGCGTGTGAGGCGGGTTTCGAGTACGGAGACGTGGAGCTATCGTCCGGCTTACTAGGCAAGGCGCTGCAGAGGATAAGGGACGCCGGCTCCACGAGCATCGTCTCCAGTCACGACCACACTCGGACCCCACGCACCGATGAACTGGCCACTAAACACGCTGATGCAAAGAAAGCAGGCGCAGACATAGTTAAGCTCGTGGGCACCGCTGAGGACCCCCGGGACAACCTGTTCTACCTGGAGTACCTGAGCCGCCACCCGGGCAACGTGAGCTTCGGGATGGGGGCCCACGGAACCCTGTCCAGGGTCATGTCGCCCCTGGTGGGCGGAGCCTTCACCTACGCCTCGTCGGAGTCTGGAGAGGAGACTGCCTCGGGCCAGCTGACCCTCGGTGAGATGCTTTGCCTCTACAGGGCCATGGGGGTAGAGACGTGAGGCTCTGCTACCTAGTGGGCTACCCGGTCGAGCACTCAGTGAGCCCTGTGATACACAACGCCTGCTTCAAGGCCCTGAGCCTGGACTACGAGTACAGGCTCGCCTCCGTTGAGCCGGGCGAGCTGGCCGCATTCATGGGCGGCACCATGAAGCATAGACGCGTCAGAGGCTGCAACGTCACCATCCCCTACAAAGTAGAAGTCATGAGGCACCTCGACGAGGTCGAGGATGCAGCTGGAGCCATCGGCGCAGTGAACACAATCCTGAACGATGAAGGAGTGCTCAAAGGCTATAATACCGACTACCTTGGCGGCTTTAAGGCACTAGAAGAGGAGTATGGTAACCTAAAAGATGCAGGAGTGGTCATCCTGGGTGCAGGCGGCGCAGCCAGAGCGCTAGTCTATGGCTTGAGGCAGAAAGTGCAAAGCATCACCGTTCTCAACAGGGACCCCGAGAAAGCGAAGGCCCTAGTAGACCTATTCAAGGAAAACTCCAACGCATCTATGAGACACGGATCGTTGGGTGAACTGGGGGATCACCTCGGCTCAGCGGACATCCTGGTGAACACTACGCCCCTGGGGATGAGCCCGCACACCGACCAGACACCAGTCCCCATGGAGCTCCTACACAGAGACCTCCTAGTGTACGACTTGGTCTACAACCCGGTCGAGACGAGGCTGCTCAAGGAGGCTGAACGCGTGGGCTCAAAGACCCTGAGTGGGTTGAAGATGCTGGTATACCAGGGGGCCGAGGCGTTCAAACTTTGGACGGGACTGGAGCCGCCCACAGACCTCATGATCAGAGAAGCAGTGGCCCGCCTGGAGGTACAGAGATGAACGTTGCCCTCATAGGGTTCATGGCCGCGGGTAAATCCACCGTGGGCAGGATACTGGCGGATAAGCTCGGGTACAGGTTCGTGGACACGGACGAGGAGATCGTGAGGCGGATGGGTCTGGAGATAGCGGAGATATTCGCCTCAGAGGGGGAGACGGTTTTCAGAGCCTTAGAGAAGAGGGTAGTGGCAGAAGCCTCGGCCTCGGAGAAGACAGTTATCGCGTGTGGGGGTGGTGCCGTCCTGGACCAGGGAAACGTGGACGCCATCCGCAGTACTTCCAGACTCGTCCTGCTCACCGCAAGCGTGGATGAGATCCTGAGCAGGGTCAAGGGCGACGGCTCAAGGCCCCTGCTGAACGTGGGGGACATAGAGAAAGCGGTAACCGTGCGCCTGGAGGAGAGGATGCCGCATTACCTGAAGGCTGCAGATGCCATCGTCGACACATCCGGCTTGACGCTGAAAGAGGTGGCTGACAGAGTTATACAGCTGCTGGGGGCTGAGGCGTGAAGATCCAGGTGTCCAGTTCCAGTATCCGCGGCGAGGTAACGGCCCCCTCCTCCAAGAGCGCCACTCACCGCGCCCTCACACTGGCCGCCCTAGCCGACGGAGAGAGCACTATAAGGCGCCCATTAGCATCAGACGACACCCTGGCCACCCTGAAGGCACTGGAGCAGCTGGGCGCCACCCACAGGAAGCTGGGCTCCACATGGGTCATCAGAGGCGGAGAGTTGGAGGCCCCCAGAGGCCCAGTCCACTGCTGCGAGTCTGGGACCACCATGAGGCTGCTCACGGCGGTGAGCGCCCTATTGGAGGGGGATGTCACGCTGACCGGGGGTGCATCCCTAAGCCGGAGACCCGTGGAGCCCCTCCTCTCAGCGTTAAGGCAGCTTGGGGTAGAGTGCGAAAGCAACGGTGGATTGCCGCCTGTGACGGTACACGGGCAAGGAGAGCTGAGAGGGAGGGTGACGGAGATCCGAGGCGATGTCAGCTCCCAGTTCGTTTCAGCCCTGCTGCTGGTGGCCCCCCTCGCGGAGACGCCTCTGACGATCCATGTGACCACCTCCTTGGAGTCCAAGCCATACGTCTCCATGACCGTGGACGCTATGAAACAATACGGAGTGGAGGCCACGGTCTCAGGGGACATGCGGACCCTGACAGCCCCCAACGCACCCTACAAGGCGGCGACGGTGACGGTGGAGGGCGACTGGTCCTCAGCCGCCTACCCGCTGGCCATGGGGGCCCTCGGGGGTGAAGCCGGGGTCAATAACCTGAACCCGGCCAGCAGCCAGGCCGACACCGAGATCATCAACGTGCTGGAGGACCTGGGCGCGGATGTGCAGGTCCAGGGCCCCTCAATCAAAACACGGAGGAGCCATCTGAAAGCGATAGAGCGTGATCTGTCAGACTGCCCAGACCTCTTTCCCATAGTGTCAACGCTATGCACACAGGCCGAAGGCACCAGCACCCTGAGAGGCCTCAGCAGGCTGAGGTTGAAGGAGTCCGACCGGGTTAAATCCATGAGGATGGGGCTCAGGGCCATGGGCGCCGACTTCACCGAGCAAGGTGACACCGTGATGATACGTGGCTCGCAGCTCAGAGGCGCCCACGTGGACCCCCAGGGGGACCACAGGGTAGCCATGAGTCTGGCAGCGGCGGCGCTGGCAGCCGAGGGGCCCACGACTATAAAGGACGCGGAGTGCGTATCGAAGTCCTACCCAGATTTCTGGGAACACATGAAGCTGCTTGGAGCAGATATCAGGAGGATCGCGAGATGAGTAACACGCTTGGAACAACGTACAAGGTGACGAGCTTCGGGGAGAGCCACGGAGCCTGCGTGGGGGTGGTGGTGGACGGATGCCCCGCGGGCCACAGGATCAGCCTAGAAGCCATCCAGAGAGAGATGGATCGGAGGAGGCCCGGGCAGAGCAGCGTCTCCACGTCAAGGAGCGAGCGAGACAGAGCCGAGGTGCTGTCCGGCGTGTTCAAAGGGGTCACGACCGGGGCCCCCATATTCATGATCGTCTGGAACCGCGACGCAGACCATTCACCTTATGACCGGATCAGAGACACGCCCAGACCGGGCCACGCCGACTACACGGTGTCGGTCAGGTATGGCGGCCACCAGGACTACAGGGGCGGTGGAAGGTTCTCAGGCAGGAACACCGCCGGATTGGTGATGGCCGGCGCCCTCGCCAAACAGGTGCTGGCCGGGCTAGGCGTTGAAGTGCTCGGCTACACCATGCAGATCGGGGAAGTCGTGGCCCCTGAGCCTACTTCGCAGGAGATAAGAGACCAGGGGGAGGCTAACCCTATGAGGTGCCCCCACCAGGCCTCCGCAGACGTGATGATGGCTGCGATAGAGGAGGCGAGAAAGGCGGGAGACAGCCTGGGCGGTAAGGTCGCGTGCATGGCTCTCAACGTACCGCCAGGCTTGGGGCAGCCTGTCTTCGACACCCTGGAGGGCGACCTGTCCAAGGCCCTGTTCAGCGTCCCCGCCGTGAAGGCCGTGGAGTTCGGGGCAGGCGTTGGCCACGCATCCATGAAGGGCTCTGAGAGCAACGACCAGTACGTCATCGAGGATGGGTGGGTGCGGACGACGACCAACAACTCTGGGGGAATCCACGGAGGAATCAGCAACGGCATGCCCATCACTTGCCTCGTCACATTCAAGCCCACACCCAGCATACCCAGGCCCCAGCGCACCGTGAACCTGACCACCAATGAGGAGACCACCATAGAGGTGACAGGCCGACACGACCCCTGCATAGTACCCAGGGCGGTCCCGGTGGTGGAGAGCGTCGTGGCCATGGTTCTGCTGGACCACGCCCTAAGGTGCGGGTGCATTGGGCAGGTTTTGGAGGAAGTGCCGTGAGCTACGAGGAGAAGATCAGGCCCCTAAGGGCCGAGATAAACAGGCTCAATCAGGAGATACTGGACAGGATACTCGAGAGAGTCAACGTCGCCCTACAGATAGGCTACGCGAAGAGGAAGCACGGAAAGCCGGTGAGGGACCCAGCCCGGGAGACCGTTGTACTGGACCAAGTAGCGAGGCTGGCGGAGGCCCGTGGGCTTGAGCCAGAGGCGATCCGACGCGTGTTCAGAGAGATCATCGAGCTATGCGTGGCTGCGGAGGAAGCGCCATGAGGGTGGCGTTCCAGGGAGAGAAGGGCGCCTACAGTGAGGAGGCCATCGTCAGTCACTGGGGTGACAGGGCTGAGCCTCTCCCCCGCCCATATCTGTATGACGTCTTCGACGCGGTTGAGGCGGGGGAGGCTGACCTGGGCCTCATCCCGGTGGAGAACAGCATAGAGGGAACAGTAGTTAGGACCTTGGACCTCCTTTATGAGAGACCCTTGAAGGTTCTGGATGAGACAGTGCTCAGGGTACGGCACTGTCTGATATCTAACCCGGGGGTGAAGCTGGAGGATGTCAAGAGGGTGTACAGTCATCCGCAGGCCCTCGGCCAGAGCAGGGTATTCCTGGAGAGGCACGGGTACGAGACTGTAGGCGAGTACGACACGGCGGGCAGCGTCAAGCTCGTCAAGGAGAGAGGCATGATGGACGCCGCAGCCGTGGCCAGCAGGCGGGCTGCTGAGGTCTACGGCATGGAGGTGCTGGCGGAGGGCGTGGAGACTCACAGCGAGAACTACACGCGCTTCCTTGCCATCGGGACAGGCGAGGCCGGCCCCACGGGGAGAGACAAGACGAGCTTGGCTTTCACCCTGGACCGGAATGGTGCACTGGTCGGAGCCTTGAACGCGTTAGCTGTGACGGGCGTCAACCTTCTCAGGATCGATTCTAGGCCCTTGTTGGGTGAGCCCTGGAAGTATGTATACTTCGTTGACCTGGAGAAACACATCAAGGAACCTGCCGTAAGACGCGTAGTAGAGAAGCTGGGAGAGCAAACCAGCAACGTGAAACACCTGGGCTCCTACCCCAGGACTGTCTGACACCGTGGGCGGCGCACGGGTTAACGGTCATATATACAAGCCCCACAGTATTACGGGATGATCAGCCTCAAGGACGTCTACTCGGCACGCAAACGCGTCCAGGTCTGGGCCCGCCGCACCCCCATGGAGCTATCCAGGCCCTTCAGCAAACTATGCGGAGGAGAAGTGTGGCTCAAGCTGGAGAACTACCAGGTGACGGGCAGCTTCAAGATCAGAGGAGCCACCAACAAGCTGCTGTCCCTGAGCGAGGAGGAGAGGAGGAGGGGCGTAGTCACATCGTCGTCGGGCAACCACGCCCAGGGCGTTGCCTACGCGGCCAGGGAGCTGGGTGTGGAGGCCACCGTGGTGGTCCCGGAGCTCACCCCCAAGGTGAAGATAGACGCCATCAGGGGTTACGGTGTCAACCTCATTGTGGAGGGCCGCGAGTACATGGACTCTGAGCGCCTGGCCCGGAGACTGGAGCGGGATGAGGGCCTCACCTTCGTCTCCCCCTACAACGACCTGGACCTCATCAAGGGCCAGGCCACCGTGGCCCTGGAGATGGTGGAGGACCAGCCGGACCTAGACGTGATCCTGGTGCCGGTTGGGGGCGGCGGCTTAGCTTCCGGCGTGGTGTCAGTCTTCAAGCAGGCCACAGACGCGACGGTGATAGGGGTACAATCCGTGGCCAGTCCCGTAATGTACGAGTGCATCAGGAAGGGACACATCCACGATGTGCCGCTGATGGACAGCTACGCTGAGGGCCTCCATGGGGGCTTGGAGGAGGGCAGCGTCACATACGAGATATGCAGGGACCTGATAGACAGTTGGATCATACTGGAGGAGGACGCCATCCTGGACGCCATAGGATTCATGCTTCACAGCCACCACATGCTTGTGGAGGGGGCAGCAGCCGTGGGCCCCGCCGCGATAATGGCTAAGCCGGGGCTATTCAAGGGCAAGAAGGTCGGCGTCGTGGTCAGCGGGGGCAACCTCAGCGAGGACATCCTCAGGAAAATAGTGTGAGGCTTGGACCGGCTCGACGCAGACAAGGTTAGCTAGTCTTTTATTCACTGTATCCCTTATCCGCGTGAAACGGTTTGAAGCGCATAGTTGTGCGAGCCGAGGAGTGCGCCGGCTGCCGCCAGTGCGAGATGGTGTGCAGCTTCCAGCACTCGGGCAGGTTCAGCCCAAGCCTCGCCAGGGTCACCGTCCACCGGGACGACCTGAACGGCCTGGACTACCCGGTGATGTGCCGCCAGTGCAGCGACTGCCCGCCGATGGAGTCATGCCCCACGGCGGCCCTCAGCAGAGAGGCAGATGGGGTGGTGGTGGCTGACTGGCAGTTATGCACGGGGTGTGGCCTATGCGTTCAGACATGCAGGTATGGCGCCGTCAAGATGCATGAGGGCAGGCCGCTGATATGCAACATGTGTGAAGGGCGGCCCCAGTGCGTGGAGAGGTGCCCCACGGCGGCGCTGGAACACATCGAGGCCCCCGAGTTCACGGAGACCCCGGAGGAAGCTTTCAGACGGATGAAGGAGGCGTGGAGCTTCCATGAGTAAGCTGTACGGCTACGCCGGCAAGGTACTGAGGATCAATCTGAGCGATGAGGATTACCGGGTTGATCACCTCAGTATCAGGGAAGCTCGAGGATACCTGGGTGGAAGGGGCCTCAACATCAGACGCATCTACGAGGAGGTGAGAGCAGGGGCAGACCCCCTCGGCCCAAGTAACAAGCTCATGTTCGCCACGGGGCCTCTGGTGGGCACCATGTTCCCCACGGCCAGCAGGTTCAATGTCTCGGCCAGGAGCCCCCAGACGGGCATCCTGGGGGACACCAACGCTGGCGGCCACTTCGCCCCTGAGATGAAGTTCGCGGGCTTTGACCAGATTATCCTGGAGGGCGCGTGCAGCAGGCTCGTCTACGTCAGCGTCAGAGACGACGAGGTGGAGCTAAAAGACGCCGAGGAAATAAAGTGGGCCACGATCTTCGAGGCCGACACCCACATCAAACGCGCCCTGAATGATCAGTGGACCCAAACCGTGATATGTGGCCCAGCCGCCGTGAAGGGAGTCAAGTATGGGGGCCTCTTCGCCAACCAGGTGAGGGCCGCCTCCAGAACCGGCATGGGCACGGTCATGGCCTCCAAGAACGTCAAGGCCATCGCCGTCAGGGGCACCGGGGCAGTGGAGGTGGCCGAGCCGGAGGCCTTCAGGGACCTGGTCCTCCAGCTGGAGAAAGAGATCAGGAGCCACGAGCAGTACTTCGGGAGGCGCCTCATGGGCACCACAAGGATACTCACCATGGCCAACAAGGCCGGCTTCCTACCCACCAGGAACTACACAAGTGGCGTCTACGAGCACGCCGATGAGGTGAGCGGCGAGAGGCTGGCTCGGGAGTACAACGTCAAGACCCGAGGCTGCTTCGCCTGCACCATACCATGCAGCCGCGTCTACACAGTCAGGGCCGGCCCCCACAAGGGCCTCCACGGGGAGGGCCCCGAGTACGAGGCCCTGGGTAGCTTCACCAGCCGCATAGGCAACCGGGACCTGGAGCTGGCCCTCAAGGCCAACGATCTGTGTAACAGGCTGGGACTGGACATCCTCACCACAGCCGGGTGCATAGGGTGGGCCATGGAGATGTACGAGGCAGGGGAGCTGACACAGGAGGATACGGGAGGCCTGGAGCTAACCTGGGGCAACGGGGAGGCCACCCTGAAGCTGATACAGCTCATCGCCCGCAGAGAGGGCTTCGGCGACGTGCTGGCTGACGGGTCAGCCGAGGCCGCCAGGAAGCTGGGCAGAGGACTGGACCGCGCCGCCCAGGTGAAAGGCCTGGACCTCATAATGGCTGACCCCAGGGGCCTAAAGGGCTTCGGCCTCGGCTACATGGTGGCCACCCGGGGCGGAGACCACCTGAGAAGCGAACCCTTCATTGAGCTGAGCGATGACCCCCAACTAGGGCAGCGCATGTTCGGCGTCCCCGAGGCCACCATGAGGAAGGCGGACAGGGGGAAGGGGAAACTCATAACCTACTTCGAGGACTGGTGCGCCGTCATAGACGCTCTAGAACCCTGCAAGAACATAATGCAGAACATGATGCTCCTCCCCTTCGACAGAGCGGCCGAGGCCATGGAGGTAACCACAGGCCTGCGGCTCAGCCCGGAGGAGGTGAGAGACGCCGGCGCCAGAATCATTAACCTTGAGAGGATGTTCGGCGTCAGGGAGGGAGTAACCAGGAGGGACGACGACCTACCCAGAAGGTTCAAGGAGACGCCCCTAGTCGAAGGAGCTAGCAGCGGAACCGTGGTGGACGTCGATCTCATGCTGGACGAGTACTACGCTGAGAGAGGCTGGGACCAGGCGACGGGCTGGCCCACCCCCGAAACCCTGATGAAGCTGGGCCTTGGCTTCGCTGCAGCTGATCTGCCCTCCTAGCCGTCCACCTCAATATGTTTATAAACCCCATGTTGTCCCCCGTGATACAGGTCTAAGATGCCAGTCTGCGAGATTTGTGGAATGGATGTGGCCGAGGTCCACAGCTGCGTCGAGTGCGAGGCCAAGTTCTGCGACGAGTGTGGCGACGTCAAAGCCAAGCTCTGCTACGATTGCGTAGGCTGGGAGGACGAGCCCCTGGATGAGGCGGAGTGGGACGAGGAGCACCTCAATTAAAACAGTTTTTATCTGAATACAGCCTCTCCGTATAGAAGAAGCCATGACCAGGGAAAGCATCGGGCAGGTCCACTTCAGCCTGGGGGACGCGGCCAGGCTCAGCTACGACCACATCAAACGACGGTGGGGCAGGGCCGCCATAAACGTGGCGTCCATTGCTTTGGGCCTCAGCTTTTACGCCACCCTGGTGCTCTCCGACACCTTCTACGGCACCTACGAGGGGGTGGGGGGAGCCCAGCTGAGCGTGGAGTCCTATCAGTACTGGTTGGTGGGGGTGGCCCTGGTGGTTAGCGTAGTGGGCATCACCAACGCCATGCTCATAGCCGTCTACGAGCGGTACAAGGAGATAGGCACCATGAAGTGCTTAGGGGCACTGGACAGGCACATAATAATGTTGTTCCTTGTGGAGAGCGGCTTCCAGGGCCTGGCCGGCGGCCTACTGGGCTTCACGCTTGGGATGCTGGCGGCCGTGATGACCACAGGGTTCAGCACAGGCTTCGACATAGTGTTCAAGGTGCCGGCAACTAGGATGCTGACCCTGTTCGGGGGCTCAGTGCTGCTGGCGCTGACCCTCAGCATGGTGGCCACAATGTACCCGGCCTGGAGGGCCTCTAAGCTGAGGCCGGTGGAGGCTTTAAGATATGAGCTATGACAACGTCATCGAGTTGAAGGAACTTCACAGACACTACACCATGGGTGGAGACGAGGTAAAGGCCCTGGATGGTGTGGACCTGGAGATCAAGCGAGGCGAGTACGTGAGCATCGTGGGGCCCAGCGGCAGCGGCAAGACCACCCTATTCAACCTCATCGGGGGCCTGGACAAGCCAAGCAGGGGAAGCGTCTTCATTGACGGGGTGGACATCTCGCAGCTGGACGCCTATGAACTCGCCTGGCTCAGGTGCAGGAAGATAGGGTACATCTTCCAGAGCTTCAACCTCATACAGGTGCTCACGGCCCTGGAGAACGTGGCCCTGCCCACAGTGTTCGCAGGGGTAGCCAGGGATGAGGGCCTCAAGAAGGCTGAGTACCTGCTGGAATCAGTGGGCCTGAGGACCAGGATCCATCACCGCCCCACTGAGCTTTCCGCGGGCCAGCAGCAGCGGGTTGCCATCGCCCGTGCCCTGGCCAACGACCCCGCCATAATTCTGGCGGACGAGCCCACGGGGAACCTGGACCTGAATACGGGTATGGAGATAATCGACCTGCTTCACGGCCTCAACAAGACCAGGGGCCTCACCTTGGTGGCTGCCACCCACGACCTGAAGATGATCAAAGCCAGCGACAGGATCGTGTGGATGAGGGACGGCCAGGTAGAGAGGATCGAGAGAGGCTAGCTCAATTTATCGGTGCTGAAATCCATGGTGAGGCGCCTTATGAGAGTGCCTGCCACGTGGACCCAGTCGTGGTTCCCCAGGCTCTTGAGCTCGGCGCCGTACTCCCCGTTCGGATGAGGAGCGACCACCAGCTCGTTGACGGTGTAGAAGTTGCCGGTGGTGGCCTGGACCGACTTGTAGATGAAGGTGATCTTCTTTACGTCGCCGTCCTCGAACCTCTTAATGGAGGAGGTTATCTGGGTGGGGTGACTCTGAAGCCTCCCCAGTTTCTCATACATGTAGTCCATGTAGGGCTTCACCTCCTCGGGCTGTAGCTTCAAGGGTATGGCGACGGTCCAGGGGTCCTGGAAACCCCCCTTTGTTCTGTCGATGCGCCACCTCCGCATGAGGCTGGGCGTGATTACCACCGAGCTCCTGAGGGCCGCGAAGGCCCCCGTGAGGACCGCGGATATGGCCAGCCCGATGCTGGCCATGCTCCACACAGCTGAGACCTTCTGGTGGACCTGAAGACCGATGTTGAGGGCGGCCATTCCCTTGTAGAGGCTCAGCCCCATGAGGTAGCCTAGGCCCCCCGCCATGAAGCCCGTGATGGAGGCCTCGGCTACGAAGATGGCTGAGACCTGAGCCGGGTTCAGGCCCACCGAGGACAGTATCTCAATCTCCTTGCGCCTCTCATAGAGGGCGTTAAGCATGGTTACTACCACGTTCAGCACCACTATGCCCCACGGGATGGCCAGGGTGAGACCTCTACCTTCAAAGAAGTTACCCAGCCTGTACACGGCGTAGGAGGAGAGGGTGGAGGAGTAGGACGTGTATCCTCTCTCTAGGGCCAGCCTCTCAGCCAGGGCGTCCGGGTCCGCGCCTAGGCTCAGCTCAAGGGCGACTCTCTGCACCCCCACCATGGGGAGCCTCACAGCGGTCTCCGGCGCCAAAATAATGGTCTCTTGGGGCTCGCAGGGCTCTAGCACCCATACGGGGGTCTCCCCCTCCGGATTGGTATTCACCCACCTGTTGGGCAGGTAGGGTGTGCCGTCGAGGTCCCTCATGACTGCCAGGGACTCGTCCCTGAAGGTGCCCTGGATCTCCAGGTCTATGAAGCCCACCTCGACGACGTCGCCGAGATCGACACCTAGCCTCTCAGCCAAAGAGCTGCTTATTAAGACACCACCGCTGTCAGGGAGACGCCCCTGAAGCAGCGCCGACCTGATGGCCACCGTGTTGTCCTCTGAGGAGCCTGCGCCTATTACGCCGGCGATGGGTGTCCCCATCAGCCGCAGGAAGGGCCTCTGCTGGGGGAGGCTCTCGGCCTTCACTGACAGGCCCTGGACAGTTGGGAGGTCTGTGAGCCACGCTGTCTCAGTGGCTGATAGTAGGATGAAGGTGGGCTCCGCCTCAGCCCACGAGCCGTCCCGTATGAAGACTCCTGTCCACGGTCCCCCCGCCAGGCTTCTGGTCTCGATGAGCCCGTAGCCCTCGGAGAAGCTGGTGAGGGTCACGAAGCTCATGACGAGCAGGGTGATAGATGTGAGGGTGAGAATGAATCGTACTCTGCGCCTCCTGAGGCTTCTCTTGGCTATGTTGAAGATGGGTATGAGGAGGTTACGGGTGTGAACTCTGCCGTCCACAGAGCCCACGCTGAGCACTCTAGGGGTGACGTACCCCAGCACAAGGAACCCCGCGAAGGAGGCGACGGCGGCGCCCACGTAGTACTCTAAGCTGATGATTTTACTGCCCGGGTAGGTGAAGTAGAGGACCAGCAAAGTCACGACGTATATCGCGGCGTCAGCGCTCAGCTGCCTGAGCCTGTCATCGGCCAGCAGGAAGCCACCGGTCATGGACGCTAGGGCAAGGAAGCCGATGAGAAGGTACACGGAGAGCCGGGCGTCCTTGAACATGGATGTCAGTTCCTCGGTGGAGTGGGTGAAGGCGAGGAAGCTCCTCTTCATCGCGTCGAAGCTGTCAGGGTAGGAGCTCTCCTTGTAGAGTCTCAGGGATTCCTCCAGGAGCTTGGAGCCAGACACGTAAGCCGCCTCCTGTCTGGTGATGTAGAAGCCGTACTTCGTCATCTCCTCCAGTGCATCGGATAGGGCGATCTGGGACTCCTCCGTGATCCTCTGGTTCAGGAGGAGGCTGTACCGTCTAACATCAAGGGCCACAACACCTCCCTGGGGCGCCGTGCGAGCGAGCTCGGCGGTGAACCCCCGCGGGGTGACATCTGTCCCCAGCAGGAAAGTGGAGTCCACCTTGAGCCTCACCGCCGTCTCGGCAGGGACGATAATTTGACCTAACGGCAGCTGGAGCCGGGTCATGACACTGCCGGAGGTCCTGCCGAACTCCAGGGGTACACCTGAGGGGCTCAGGGTCTCGTTATTCTCGTCCACGACGTTGACTACAAGCTGGAGGGCCAGGTTCTCCGTGTCCACGAACTGGATGCTGCCGACGAGGGACACCACTGAGGCGGGCTGAAGCCGGACCACAACGTCGGCTGACGACGTGACCTCGGCGCTGTAGGGGATGAAGTCCATACCCTCGGTGTCAACGAAGTCGCCCACAACCATTAGCTCCACGGTCTCCCCCGGGGGGCTCAGGGCGAAGAAGCCGTCTACGCCCGTAATTGTTGACGCCACCTCCCTGCTGTTGAAGTACACTCTGACCCTAGCTTCGGGCACGGGATACCCATTATGGTCCAGCACCACGCCGCTGAGTGCTGAGGCCCCTGTGACGGTTTTGGAGACCGAGGCGATTAGTAGGAGGAGCAGCAGGACTCTTAGTGCTTGGGCGGCCTTACTCATGATGTTGATCTACGTCATTAACACAATCTATGGTAAAAACTTGTGCATATGAAGAAGCTTCTGTTGAGTAAGAGTTGAGGGACTAGTTGGAGATAGCATAACACGGAACTCGGTCGCCTGATCATAAAACCCAAGACGCGAAAGGTCTTCGCATCCAGATAGGAGACGTAAATTCCTTAAGTGTCGCGTCCAAAAAAGATGCGAGTACTATGAGGATCAGGATAGTCACAGATGCCACCGGCCCCGTGGAGGCGGTCATCACAGGTGGTAGCCCGGCCACCGCGAAGTCCATCATGGAAGCCCTACCCTTGGAGGCCCGGGCCAACACGTGGGGCGACGAGATATACTTCACGATACCCGTGGACGCCGACCCCGAGAACCCCAAGGAGGTTGTGGAGATGGGGGACCTGGGCTACTGGCCCCCCGGAGGCGCCTTCTGCATATTCTTCGGCAGGACACCGGCCAGCAGAGGAGACGAGATAAGGCCCGCTAGCCCTGTGAACGTCTTCGGGAGAGTGGACTCCGACCCCAGGGTGTTCAAGAAGGTCAGGGGCGGCGACAGGATCAGGATCGAGGCTGCGTAGCCTCCTCGGCTAGCCGCATCTTCTCCAGAAGGTCAAAGTAGAGGCGCTTCACGTTCTCGCCGCTCCTGGACATGGCTATGAGGGGCCCGTGCATCTTTGACCAGAACTCTGCATCCATAGGCTTCCTGAAGTCGGGGTTGCTGTGGCCCGGGGTCTCCGCCATCAGCTTCTCCAGCTCCCTCTCCATGGCATCCTCTGAGACGTCCTTCCTCATGAGGCACCTGGAGTGGACCACGGTGAATAGCATGTGCATCACGGGGACACCCGGAGTGCCAAGAAGTGTATAGTCTCCGGGGACAGTGAAGCACTCCGGGTACAGCTGGTAGACGGCGTTCCAGTAGTTGATGATGATCTCCGAGAAATCTCGGGCGCTGACGCCGTCGAACACCTTCTCCCTGAGGACGTCGGCTATGGTCTTTATGAGGAGGCTGTCGCCGATGATGTACTCTTCACGGCTGGGCTCCCCCACTATCTGGATTCTGCCATGCCAGGGGCTGGAGGGCTCTGCCTGGAGGATGTCCACCACCTCTGTGGCGAAACCTATCCTGACGCCCCGAGCCCCCTCCAGCTCCTCCAGCCACTGAGCGCCCCTCTGCCAAAGCATCCGCTGCAGATGCCTGTACACCAGGTCTGTGGGTACGTTCCTCTGCCGCCTGTTCACTATGTAGAAGAGCATCATCTCGTCGAACCTGTCCGGTAACCTGAGGACGCTGGCTATGACGGGGTAGTCCTCGAAGTCCCGGTTGCGCTCGATGGCCCTCTTCAGGGCCTCCAACCGGTGCTGGCCGTCTATGACCCAGAGCCTGTTGTCCCCTGTGTCCAATGTCCCGTAGCTGAGCCACCCCGAGTCGGAGACCATCTGGAACTCTACGTCGCCCCTTATGTTCACCAGCACCGACGTGGGAAAGCAGCCCAGCTCCTTGACCAGGTACCGGACAAGTGAGCCCCGGGTGAAGGACAGGCGGCGCTCCGAGGGGGCCCTCTGGTAGCCCCCCGGGTTCTTCACGGTCCACCTGTCGATGGCGGACCTCTCAATGAGGTCGATGGCCCTAAAGACAGCCACATATATCTCCACGCCCTCAAGGCCCCCTCTCTGGGACACCTTGAATGCCTCCAGCTGCATGTGAACCCCCAATCACGAATAAATGAAAGTGTTAGATAACAGTATCTATTATTATGGTGTGGGAAACGTTTTAGCTTCTTGAGCCAACCATGACTCATGTCTGGTTCAGGAGGTAAGGTGTATGGGCGCCTCGTCATCAGGGACGCCATGCTGGTGAACGGCAGGGGGACGTCGCCCTTCGGCCCCGTGGACATCCTGGTGGAGGGCGGGCGGATCGCTGAGATCGTCAACGTGGACGCTATAAGCCTCAATAGGTACAAGCCCAAGCGGCCTGAGGGTGACCACGTCATAGACGCCGGAGGCATGTACGTGCTGCCCGGCCTAGTGGACATGCACGTGCACATCAACATCGACGACGAGAAGTGCGGCCCCGAGGGGGCATGGTACGCCTACAACCTGTGCCTGGCCCACGGGGTCACCACTGTGCGCACCTGCGGGTTCGGCACCGATGAGAAACTTCTGGAGCACCGGAGGCTTAGCGAGGAGAACAGGATCACGGCCCCCCATCTGAAGGTTCTGGGGAGCTGGCCTGCTGAGGTCCACTCGCCTGAGGAGGCCCGGGAGGCTGTTCACAGATTGAAGAACATGGGAGTGGACGGCGTGAAGATCATTCCCAGGCCTCATGTGACGGCCGAGATTGTTGAGGCCATGGCGGAGGAGGTCCGCGAGGCTGGTCTCCCCGCGGGGATAGCCATCCACATTGCTCAGAACAGTGAGCTCAACGCCTTGGACGTGTCCATGGCGGGGGACGACATGGTGACCATCGAGCACACCTACGGGATACCCCAGGCCGCCCTGCCGGGCACCCAGGACTTCCCCCCCGACTACAACTACAGTGACGAGGTGGACAGGTTCAGGTACGACGGGCTCATCTGGCACGAGGCCGACATGTACGAGGAGGAGGTGACCCAGGTCCTGGACACCTTGATAATGAACGGCACAGTCTGGGACCCCACCATGGTGGTCTACGAGGCCCACAGAGACTATGAGAGGGCTAAGAACATGCCATGGCACAGCAGGTACACGGTCAGCCACCTATGGAAGGCGTTCAGCCCCAGCCCGGGCAGCCACGCCACCCACTTCTTCGACTGGAAGACCAGCGACGAGATCGCGTGGAAGGAGAAGTACCAGATATGGATGAAGTACGTCCGCTACTTCTTCGAGAACGGCGGCACCTTGACGGCGGGCAGCGACACGGCCTTCATCTACCAGATATATGGGTTCGCCCTCATCCGGGAGCTGGAGCTGCTCCAGGAGGCGGGCATCCACCCGATAGATGTGGTCAAGATAGCCACCACAAACGCCCACGCGGCCCTCGGGGACGAGGAGCGGGCCCTGGGCGTACGGAGGGGCGCCCCCGCGGACCTGTGCATAGTTGACGGTAACCCGTTGGACAACTTTAAGGTGATGTACGGGACCGGTGTGGACAGGTACGCCGAGGACGGCGTCACCATGAGCCACGGCGGCGGCGTCAAGTGGACTGTCAAGGGTGGGGCTCTCTTCGACTGCGGTGAGCTGCTGCGGGACGTGGAGGAGTACGTGGATAAGCACCGGGCTTAACCCGTTAACCCTTTCTTGAACATAACCCATATTCTATTCATGTCAGCCCCAGACGCATACGAGCTCCGTGACGCCATGGCCTCAGCCATTAAAGCCATCAGATACCAGCAGCCGCCCAGGCTCAACATTAGGGGTAAGCTGGTGACCCTGCCTACGAGCGGTGAGGTCATCGTGGTGGGTGACATCCACGGGGACCTGGAGTCGCTGGAGCACATCCTGGGGGAGACGAGATTCGAGGATAGGCTCATGGAGGGAGAGGACCTATACCTCCTATGCCTGGGCGACTATATTGACAGGGGGCCCAAGCAGACGCAGGTTCTCCACAGGCTCCTCAGGCTTCTGGGGAGCTACCCGGGACGTGTCATCCTCCTCAGAGGCAACCATGAGGGGCCTAAGAACGTGCCTTTCCACCCCCACGACTTCCCCATGGTGCTGTTGGCGGCGTACGGCTCTGAAGGCAGGGACATCTATTGGGACTTCAGGGCTCTGTGCGACGAGCTCTACACCGCTGCAGTCGTCCCGGGAAAGACGCTGTTCCTCCACGGAGGGGTCCCCACGGAGGAGCCCGAGCTGAGTGACCTAGCCTACGCCCACATGGAGCACCCGGCCAAGGATATTCTAGTTCAGATACTGTGGAACGACCCCGTTGAGGAGGACGGTGTTTATCCGAGTCCGAGGGGCGTTGGCCGTCTCTTTGGCCCAGACTTGGCGGAAAGGGCGCTTGGCGCCCTGGAGGTCTCCACCTTGGTGAGGTCCCATCAGAGCTGCGAAGGCTTTTCGTGGGTCGGCAGGACGCTGACCATTTTCTCGTGCAAGCTGCCCAACTACGGAAACAGGAGGGCAGCGTACCTCAGGATGCCTCTGGACGGGGAACCGTCTCCGGGTGACACCGGCTTTATCCGTCTATTCTAGCTTGATAGAAAGCCCCCGTCCACGGGGATGAGGGCCCCGGTGACGTAGCTGGACGCCTCTGAGGCCAGCACCAGGGCCACCCTGGCCACCTCATCCGGGGCGCCGGCCCGGCCCATGGGCAGCCTGGCCTTGAAGTCCAAGCCGTCCTTGATGAGGCCCAGCTTCAGCTTGGTCAGCTCCTTGGCCACGCTGATGGTGCCAGGGGTCACTATTCCTCCGGGTATGATGGCGTTGACCCTGAACCCGTGCTTGCCGTAGTCCCTGGCCAGGCCCCTGGTGAGGGCGATGACACCGGACTTGGAGACCGCGTAGTGGGTCATGCCATCCTTGAAGGGCATGATAGCTTCGATGGAGGACACGTTGACTATGACGCCGCCGCGGCCCATGTTGCGGCGTATGAAGTGCTGGCTCATCCACAGGGCCTGGTTGAGGTTCACGTCCATGACCTTGCTCAGGAGGCTTGGGTCTAGCTCCAAGAAGTCCCTCATGGGGTATATCCCCGCGTTGTTCACTAACACGCCTGTGTCGCCAAGCTCAGCCCAGAGCCCATCGATCTGGGCCTTGTCTGCCAGGTCTACCTGGTAGAGGCTGATATCTACGCCGAAACCGCCCACCTCGGATTTGACAGCCTCGAGGCCCGCCAGGTTCAGGTCTACGAGAACCAGGTCCGCGCCGGCCTCAGCGAAACGGTACGCCATGGCTGCCCCGATGCCACTGGCTGAACCTGTGATGACCGCCGTCTTTCCATCAAGGCGGGTGAGGCTCTTCATAGGCTCTCTAGTGGGTTTACTGAACATGCTGGAATAGGTTGGCTGATGGTTTAAGACGGTTCTGGTGCCTTCTGGCTCCTGTTGACTATGCATCTGACCATGCTGCTGAAGAGCTTCAGGTTCAGGGCCAGGTGCAGCAGGAGGACGCCGCAGAATATGAGGCTAAGGTAGATGTGGATGTCGGTCCACAGATGCTTCTCTATGCCAAGGAATACCGTGTTCCCGCTCCACCTTCCACTAGGTATGAACAGCCAGAGTAAGACGCCGCTCACTAGTGAGACGAGCATGGTGATGAACATGGCTGCGTCGACGCCCACACGTTGGATTATATTCTTGCTCATTTTTATTCCTCTTTTCTCTACCCATGTATCGGCGACATATTAGGGTAGATCAGAAACGATCTGGAACAAGCGTGCACCCTTTACTATACAATGATTTCATGGGGTCTCTACCCTTTTCTCGCTACTCTGAGCGCGCATGTGGGTCCACACGTGTTATAATTATCATCACCTAATTCTATAGTAGGCAGACACGATGTCAAGCATAGAAATAGTTGAACTCGAAGATGTACCTGTAAAGAAGCGTACAGTCATAACAGGCTTCGCAGGACCCGGCTTCATCGGTAACACTGCTCTGATGCACGCAGCAAGAGTTAAGGGCTTCAAACAGGTGGGGCACATCCACGGTAACATGATGCCTGCTCTGATGCTCCTCGTGGAGGGGAAGCCCTGTCACAGCTTCCGCATCTATACCGATTCCTCAGATGATTACATGTTCCTGGTAACCGACTCCATGTTCTCAGCCGAGCCCGCCTGGACTATAGGCCAGGAGCTCATGATTTGGCTCAAGAAAAAGGGCTTGAAGGAGATAGTAGCATTCGAGAGCTTTCCCTTCGCGCAGCAAGGAGTCTTCGGTTTCACCACAGGGGATAAGAATCTTCAAGGCTACGGTATCCAGCCTATTGCTGATGGAGCCATATCAGGGGTCAACGCCTCCTTACTGGATGAGGCCATGAAAGAGGGCGTCGAGTGGACGACCATCTTCATACCCACCCGCATAATCAGTAACATCGACTACCAGGGGGCAGTGAACGCCATCCAGGCACTCAACAAGTTGCTCAAACTGGACGTGGACACCGAGGAGCTCAGAAGAATGTCAGAGGCCATTACCAAGGCAACAACAGCCCATCAGAGGCAGCAGCAAAAGAGGGGCGGTTTCCTGAACAGGATACTCCCTCGAGAAACCGATACCTAACGCAGCCTACAAGCCGGGAAGCGGATAATATCCGACTGTTACCGGCTGAGGCAGTCACTTGCTCACATAATCATGAAAAACGGAAAAATTATTGCTGCTTTCATCTGTTAGTGGACTCGTGCTTCTCTTTTCGTAAGCAACCTTTGCAGTTATGCTACGGCGCAGGCCCTAATTTTTCCAGTAAAAAAATTGTTGGGTTTAGACGAGCTCGATCTTCTTTGTGGACTCCCAGAGGCCGTGGATGTTACAGTAGCTGACTGCGTGCAGGGTGCCCTTGGCGGCCGTCTTGAAGTAGAAGGTGGCCGCGCTGTGAGTGTAGGCCGGGCCCTGGTTGGCCCCCTTGACGCTCTCCCCGTGGGCGTCGAACTCGAAGTTGCCCAGGTCGACTGCGAACTTTTCCCCGTCGGGCACATAGTAGACCCTTATCCACCGGATGTGGTGCTCCGTGGTGTTGGGGTGGGGGATGTCCTTGCCCACGGTGACCGTGACCTTCGCCCACTCACCGGCCTTCACCCTGTCTGGGCACTCGATAACTGGTACATGCTTCTCGCTCTTCCAGTCGGCTGTCTGGAGCTTCTTGCCGATACTTTCAGACATGTATTTTGCTAGGGAACCGGGTCATATAAAGGTATGAAGGGGCTACCTGCGGTCCCTAAGTGCCGCTAAGAGGGCGAGGCAGCCAAGGCATATGGCTGTGCTGAAGTAGAAGCTGTACATGTATCCCTGGGGGTAGCCCAGGGTGTCCACCAGGTTGCTCATGATTATGGGCCCCACTAGACCCCCCATGTCCATGAAGGTGCGGTAGGTGCCTATGCCTGTGCCCCGCAGCTGGTCGGGTACCGCGTCGGCGATGAAGGCAGGTATGACGCTGTACACTATGCCCCAGAAGATGCCTTTGAGAAACATAACAGCCATCAGCGGGATGAAAGAGGTGAACAGGCTCAGCCCGAACACGGCGAAGGCCCCTATTATCAGGCCCACGGCCAGCATCCTCCGCCGCCCCACCTTGTCGGACAGGAAGCCGCCCATGAGGTTGCCCGCCACGCTGCCCACGGTGCTGGAGGAGACCAGGAGGGCGTAGCTGGCAATGGGGATCATGAGCTCCTCCGTGGCGTATAGGGGTAGCACCGTCCCCAGGAGCCCGTTGTTGATGATCATGCAGCCCAGGTTGATGAAGCAGGCCACCACCACCGTCTTGTTGAGGACCTGGATGAGCACAGCCCTGGTGGGCACTAGCCCCGGCTTGGGGCCAGACGCGGCTGCGGCCTGAGACCCCCTGATGACCATCACCGCCGCCAGCGTGACGAGGCTGAGCCCGGTGCACACCAGGAAGTTCATCCGGGGCCCGTAGTTGGCCGCCACGAAGCCCCCCGTGGTCTGGCCCAGGAGGCTGCCCAGCAGCTCCACTGCTTGGAAAAAGCCGAGGGCCCTGCCCCTCCTCTCGCTGGTGAAGAGGCGGCTCACGTAGCTCATCCCTATGCAGAAGAAGCTGGCGTCCCCCACACCCCATAGGACCCTGGCGAAGATGAGGGCCCATATGTTGCCCGTCTGGTAGCATATGAAGGAGCCCACCAGGGCGAAGAGGCGGCCAGCCACCAGGGGGACCTTGGGGCCCACCCTGTCGCTTAGGACGCCGATGGGGAACTCGCTGAACATCCTGAGGAGGAAGTACCCTGAGACGGCCAGGCCAACGAGCTGGATGGGGGCGGTGAACTCGGCCCTCACGTAGGGGGCGAATATGGGCCAGACGAAGCCACCGGCCAGCATGGTGAGGGTGCCGCTGAAGATCATGAGGTAGTACTCTTTGATGTTCTCCTTCAACCGCCTCGCCTCGCCGCATATCAAAGGCGGCTCACATTTAAAGATAGAGACTAGGCCGCGCGAAGACAAAACTAATGTTACCGTCGCGGATGATACTAATCCATGAAGCTCAACGCGGGCGACCCGCCCCTGAAAGGCGTAAGGGTCCTGGACCTGAGCAGGGTTCTGGCCGGCCCCTTCTGCAGCATGACCCTCTCGGACCTGGGCGCCGAGATCATCAAGGTCGAGATTCCAGGGTCTGGGGACGACACCAGGGCCTTCCCCCCCTACATCGGGGGTGAGAGCAGCTACTTCATGTCCGTGAACAGGGGTAAGAAGAGCGTCACACTGAACCTGAAGGAGGACGCGGCCCGGGAGACCCTTCTCAGGCTGGCTGCAGGGTGCGACGTGTTCCTGGAGAACTATAGGCCGGGAGTGACCCAGCGTCTGGGCATCGACTATGATGCTGTCAAGAAGGTGAATCCCAGGATCATATACTGCAGCATCAGCAGCTTCGGTCAGACGGGGCCCTACAACCAGTGGCCCGGATACGACCTAATAGTCCAGGGCATGGGTGGCCTCATGGGGCTCACGGGCGAGCCGGGCAGGCCACCTGTACGGGTTGGGATGGCGGTCACCGACATCGGTGCGGGTATGTACGGAGTCATAGGTATCCTGGCGGCTCTGCGGGCCCGGGACGCAACCGGCGAAGGCCAATACATAGACGTGTCCATGCTGGACGGCTCCGTGAGCTGGATGACCTACGCCTCCGGCAACTACTTCGCCACGGGCGCGAACCCGCCGAGGATGGGCTCGGCCCACCCCAGCATAGTGCCCTACCAGGGCTTCGAGTCTGGAGACGGCAAGCACATCCTGGTGGCCTGCGGCAACGACAGACTCTGGGAGATGATGTGCGACGCCATGGGCCTGGCCATAAAAACCGACCCTAGGTTCACATCCAACGAGCTCCGGGTCTCCAACAGGGACGTTCTCATACCGTTGCTGGAGGCCGAGTTCATGAAGAAGCCAAGGGATGAGTGGCTGGAGGCCCTGAAGGAGGTGGGATTTCCCTGCGCACCCGTTTACCTGTTGGACGAACTCTTCAGAGACCCCCAGGTGCTGGAGCGGGGCATGGTGAAGGAGGTGGACCACCCCACGGCTGGCAAGGTGAAGCAGGTGGGGCCCGTCCTCAAGATGAGCGGCACCCCCTGCGTCATGGGGGACGCGCCGCCCACCCTAGGCCAGCACACAGAGGAGGTTCTACGGGAGTTGGCTGGCTACAGCGAAGACGAGATCAAGAGCCTAAGGGAGAAGGGGGCTATCTAGGGGCCTTCCGGGCGACGAAGAGGGCCGTCAGGTAAGGTCTCTCCACCCTGCCACCGTACTCTTCCTCAATGAGGTGGCCTACTCCACTGTACAGGCGCTCCTTTGTGGTACCGGGCAGCGACCGGTGGTCCGAGTAGGTGTCCAGGAGCCTCAGGTAGTCCTCCTTACTGTAGGCCCTCGACCAGGTGTACTGCTTGACGACTGGCTTAGCGAACTGCCCTGATGCCTCGATCTCGGCGTTTATCCCTTCAATTCTTTGCTCCGTGGAGGGCCTGTCCTGGGGGTCATCCCACTCTGGGACTACTGAGCCGTAGACTCTCTGTACTGCCTCGAAGAAACCGGTGTAGGGGGTGGGGTGAAGGTTCCAGAAGAGGGCGATGAAGCCGTCGTCCTTGAGAGCCGCTGCCGCCTTAAGGTAACCGACGGCGGGGTCTACCCAGTGCCAGGCGGTCCCCGATGCCACCACATCGAACTGGCCGGTCAGAGGCCAGTCCTCGAACCGGGATGCAACGAACTCCACGGGGTTCCCCGCCAGCTTCCGCCTCGCCACCCCCACTAAGGCTCCGCCGGGGTCGACGCAGACCACCCTGTAGCCTCTCTCAGCGAAGCACACGGTGGCCTGGCCTGTGCCGCAGCCGACCTCCAGAACCCTGGAGCCCACCCTCAAGCCAGTCAACAGCTCAACGTCATCGAATAGCTCCTGGGGGTAGCCTGGCCGCACCGCGTCGTAGAGCTCGGCTGAGTCGTTGAAGGTGGAGGCCATCCCGTATTGTTGGGTCGGCCGTTTATTTATCGGCTCTCCTTCTCAGGGCCCACGCAGCCAGCGCCAGGGATACTGTCATCGCCGTCAACGGATAACTTGGGATGCCCTCCGGGGGCGGCTCCGTGGCCGGCTCCTCGGCCGGCTCCGCCCCCACAAGAGCCCAGCTACCTTGGTCACCCTCCAGCCGCAATATCCAGGTGTCCCCCTTGAGGGCCAATGCTTGGCTGCCGGGGCCGAGGCCACCGAAGAGGACGTAGGCGTTGTTGGCTTCATTGTAGGCGATCCATGTGTTCTCTCTTGGGCCGGGGCCCCCATCTTGGGTCACCTGGGTCCACGTGTTCCCGGCATAGTCGTAGGTCCAGGCGTCGCTCTTCGGGTCGCCGCCGCCGGCGGAGCCCCCGTATATGAGGGACTCTCCGCGGCTCGTGTCGTAGGCCATCATGTGCCAGTACCGGCCCGACGGCTTGGAGGCCGTCTGTATCTCGGTCCAAGTGTCCTGGTCGAGGCTGTAGGTCCATACGCTGCTTATGTAACCGTGGACGCTGCTCTGGGTGTTGGACACCCAGTGGCCTCCGTGGAGGAGCGAAGCCTGGTTGGCCCTGTCGTAGACCATCATGCAGCCATACATGGTGGGGGGACTTGTCGGTGGGCTCATCTGGGTCCAGACTCCGGCGTCGGGGTCGAAGACCCATGTGTCGTCGTGGTGGAAGTCGTTGAGGCCGTAGCCTGAGAAGAGGATGGCGACGCCGTGGGCCTCGTCGTAGACGAAACCGGCGTCGCTCCTGGGCGGTGGCGAGGGGCTAACGTTGATCCGGGTCCAAGTGTTCTCAGCCACGCTGTAGATCCATGTGTCACCGATTCTGTCGCTGCCGCTGAAGCCGCCGAAGAGGATGATCTGGTGCCTGTCCGGGTCGTACACCATGTTGTGGTTGAACCTGCCCTCTGGACCGGCGGGTGCCTCTGCTCTGGTCCATTTCTCCGAGGCGGTGTCGAAGGCCCACATGTCGCTGTAGAAGGTGTACCTGTTCTCGTACTTGGCTCCGCCGAAGAGCAGTACTCTCTGGTTCACTGGGTCGTAGATCATTCTGGCCCCGTGACGGGGTGAAGGTGACTCGGTGGCCGAGGCGTGAGGAACTAACGTAAAGAGTATCAGGAGAGCCGCTAACACGGTCTTACTTGCCTTACACATCTTGAATCTGAGATGAGGCTTGAGACTTAAAAGAGGATTGAAGGTCTCTTCATGCCTGCGCATAGACCAGCATGATAACCCATCATCGGCTAAAAGTCGGCGCCTAGCTCTGGGCATTGCTAGTGGGTCTGATGCCTGCCTCGTTGATGGCCGCAGCATTGGAAAAAGTAAATAACTGGGAGAGCGTCTGGGGAGAAGTCAGCGTAGGTCGTTCAAGCATGGAGATCAAGTTGCGGAAGGCGAGGCCCGGGGACCGGGACAAGGTGATCTGGGTGGAGTCCAAGTCCACCCCCAACCTCAGCTACGTGCCCCACGTCTGGGACATGTTCCTGGGCGACGAGACCGGCGACTGGAGCGTGGCCGAGCTGGACGGAGAGATAGTGGGCTGCGGCAAGTACACGGTTCTCCCCGACGGCTCGGCGTGGCTGGAGACCCTCCGGGTGATACCTGAGAGGCAGGGCTTGGGTGTGGGCAAGCGCCTCTACGAGCGTTGGTTCGAGCTGGCGCATAGCCAGAGCGTGGCCACCCTGCGCATGTACACGGGTACCGGCAACGTGGTGAGCAAGGGGCTGGCTGAGAGGTTCGGACTCAGGGTTGCTGGGACCTACAAGGAGGCCAGGATGCAGTGCAATAAGGGCACCTCCACGAAGGTAGCGAAGTTCAGACAAGTGGCCGACCCAGAGGAGGCCACCGAGCTGCTGATGCCCCTGAAGGACAAGTGGGCGGGATTCCTGGTGATGAACCGCACCTTCTACAGGTTCACCCCGGCTCTCTGCAGGTACCTGGCCGAGAGCGGCATGGTGTACGCGGACCCTGACACCTGCAACGTGGTCACCGTGGGCGCCCGGTTCATGCCTGAGGACGCCCTCCACATAGGCGTTCTTGACGGCGACCTTCGCTCCTGCCTGGACTTTGCCATGAGTACATGTCTGAAGCGGGGGGCGAGGCGGCTTAACATCCAGTACCCGCCCTCAGCTAAGGACGTGCATGAGGCGCTGACAGGTTATGGTTTCAGCGTCGGTGCCTCGGACTTCATTGTGATGGAGGTCCACCTGGAAAAGTGACGTGGGCTTCTCACTGCACATTGAACACCCAACAGATGCGTCCGCGAAACCTTTTCAAACACAGGGTTATCCTAGACACTGTGTCTTGTAATCGTTTGGCAGTAGGCTCAGGTGGGCTCGCCGTGAAATCATTCATTGCCATGCTGCTCATCGCAGCCATCATATCATCGACGCCATCCGTGGCGCGGGCTGCGCCTGCGGAAGTCTTGGGGGGCGTCCGCCTCCTGAACGTGGAGAAGGTGGACCTTGCTTCGAGTACGTACCGCCTGGATTTTTACCTCTGGTTCAGCTGGACCCCTGGGGAGCTCACCCTGAAGCAGGTCCAGGACTTTGAGTTCCTCAACGGTGCACCGTCCAAGGACATAGTCTACGTGACTGAGGAGGAGGGTTTCCTCCAGTACAGGGTTAAGGGCGA
Source organism: Candidatus Bathyarchaeota archaeon (assembly GCA_043826455.1). Lineage (GTDB taxonomy): Archaea > Thermoproteota > Bathyarchaeia > TCS64 > TCS64 > RBG-16-57-9. The sequence goes on along the minus strand of JBDRQD010000028.1, from coordinate 12,738 downwards.
CTTCGTTAAGACCTTCGACTTCAGCAGGTACCCCTTCGAGAGCCACGACCTGGTGGTGTCCATGGAGCACAAGAACCTTAACAGCTCGGCTCTGGTGTACGTCGCTGACGCCGACTCCAGCGTAGATGAGGGGGTGAACGTCGTGGGCTGGGACCTCCTGGACTACGAGACCAGCGTCCGCGTTCACAGGTTCAGCGGCAACAGCTTCAGCAACCTGGTGTTCAGCCTCCGTGTGGGTCGGCCCATGCTGTCGTCTCTGGTGAAGAACGTGCTACCCATAACAGTCATCACAGTCATTTCCCTGCTCACCTTCTTCATAGCCCCCCAGAACTTTGGCCAGAGGATCGGCCTCGCCGTGTCGACCCTCATGGCTGCCTCGGCCTTCCACATCAGCCTGCTGAACGCGTTGCCGCCCACGGGGTACCTGACCCTGGCTGACAGGATGATGCTCACTGTGTACATCATCTTCCTGTTCAACCTGGCAACGTCGGTGTACATCATGAAACTGGTGGACGCGAAGAAGGGTGAGGAAGCGGTTAAAGCGAATAAAAGGGCGGCGATGCTCCTAGGTGGGCTGATCGCTGTCCTGGTGGCGCTGCAGCTGTTAATCTAGAGCCGATAATTATCTCGATTCAATGTCTGCGACCCCCGGGTTTTAATAAGCCCATGCTCCATCATCTCCGATTACCTTGGACGCGATGAAAGCAATTCTTGGCAGGAGAAGCATACGCAAGTTCACCGGTGAGACGGTCCCAGACGAGGACGTGAACCGGTTCCTTGAGGCCGCCATGGCGGCGCCCTCAGCATGCAACCAGCAGCCCTGGCACTACGTGGTGGTGAGGAGCAGGGAGACCTTCAAGAGGATCATGGAGGCTCAGCCCTACACTAGGATGCTTGAGAAGGCGTCCGTGGCTGTGGTGGTCTGCGCGGACCCCGAGCTTCAGACGTGCCCCGGGTTCTGGGTCCAGGACTGTTCTGCAGCCACGGAGAACCTGCTGCTGGCCGTCCACGCGCTGGGCTACGGTGCGACCTGGTGCGGGCTATACCCCAACGACGACGTGGTGTGGAAGGTCCGCGAAATGCTGGGGCTGCCCAAGCAGGTGCACCCCCTCTGCGTCGTAGCGATAGGAGTCCCAGACGAGGAGAAGCCGCCTGCAAACAGGTACAGGCAGGACCGGGTTCACGAGGAGAAGTGGTAACGCACACCCTCTTCAAATCCAACCACCAGCCCAGCGGAGACGCATCCGACACTTTTCTACACACATTTCAAATCATAGCGCCCGCGCACACCTTTAAAATCCATAAGGCTTCAGATAACAGGTGCAGGACCTTGGCTGATGAAGAATATTTTCCCCCACCCGAACAGGACGGAGGCTGGCGCGTTAAAGACCCGCATACTCTAGGAGTAGACTCAGGCAGGCTACATGACGCCATAAACTACCATGATAACGCTGTTTTCAGCAGAACCCGTGGAGGCGCCCTCGTCATCGTCTACAATGGGTACATCGTCGGTGAGAGCTACGTGACGGGGACAGAAGGTGGACCACAGCCGTGGACTCCGTACACATGTAACGACATGAAGTCGTCCACTAAATCCGTGTTCGGCACAGCGGCGGGGGTCTTTCTTGAGGAATACGGTGACAGGGTTAACCTAGACACTCTATTGTTGGGGACCTGCCGCGAGGACTCCCTCATTCCCCAGATATGGGATCAGCCCCTCACGGACGAGAGTAAGACCAGGGTCAAGGTCAGGCACGTTCTCTCCATGACCTCGGGCCATGAGACCCGTGAGCCCTGGCTGGCCCCGAGTACCCGCCGCCACAGCCCAGGCTACTCGGGCGCCTACCAGATGTACGAGTACTGCTTCGGCTGGTGGGGATTCGACGGGGTCCCCGCGCAGCACACCCTGCTGTTCGAGCCGGGGCATGGGTTCAACTACAGCAACTTTGGGCTGGAGATGATGGCCCTAGCCATGAGGAACCTGTCAGGGGAGGAGTTGGGCCCCTACGTCTACGACCGGGTACTCGGTCCCATCGGGATGCCCGTCGGGGTCCGGGACAACCAGTACAGGGAGATGCCCTACGCGGATGAGAGGGAGCTGAACTACTCCGGTGAGCCGGGGTGGGGGAGAGGCGGCAGCACGGGGTGCAACGCCTACGGCGCCGACAGGAGTCACAGCCCATACGGGTACAACTCGGTGGTGGGCAGCACCTTCCGTTGCACGGCTCGGGACTTCGCCAGGCTGGGGTACCTTTGGCTGAGGAGGGGGCGGTGGGGTGGCCGGCAGCTGGTAGCCGAGGAGTGGATGAGGCGGGCGACCACCCGGCACGTGCAGGCTAACGGGGAGTCCATGAACTATGGTTTCACTTTCTGGGTCGCCGATGATTGGGAGAATGTGCCAGGGGACACGTTCATGTCGCGGGGCCACAACGTGAACCACAGCTATGTTGTTCCAAGCCTGGACCTTGTGGTGGTCCGGCAGGGAAACGAGAACGGGGCAGGCGAGGACCGAGCCCTCTTCATGAAGACCCTCATCCAGAAGATCGTTGCGGCGATCCCTGAAGCCTAGTTATCCCTCGGATACATTGCGTCGCTTATAGCGATATGATGACCTTGTCCGCCTTTTTCCCGGTCATCTCGACGATGTCGATTCGGCCTACAAGCACCTTCGAGACGCTGCCCGGCTTTACCTGTCTCTCTATAATGTCCTCGGGGTTGTCGTCGAGCTGCTTCACCATGATCTCCAGCGCACGCCTCTTCTCCTCGAAGCCCTCGACGAAGCTGACCACGCCCCTGAACTGGGCGGTGTGGTACAGGTGGTCGCAGCTACCCTGCTGGTAACCGCCGTCGATTAGCGCCTGCCCCCAGATGACGGGGTTGGCCCGGAGGATGTCCACCTTCTTTCCCTCGTTGGCGCAGTGGAAGTAGATGCAGTTGTTGGCCTCGTCGTAGCCGTGGCTCAGGGTCGAGATGTAAGGGACGTTGTCCTTGCACAGCGCCAGCGTGATATAGGCCGCCTCCTTAAGGGGCTTGACGAGCTCGGAGGGGTCTGTGACCTCCTTGTCCTTCCTCCTCATATGGATGCCGGGCATGGTTCTACCGGCTTACCGTGAAAATATATGGGTTATCTAGGCTCGCCTGTTCGAGAGGCTACGAGCCCCATCTTACACCAATCTATCACGTCTCGCTGAAGAACATGTAAGGCCCATCTTCATGAACCCGATCCAGTAGAGCCTGGACATCGTTATAGGAGGTGACTCTTAGCATCTCATGCTTCAGCGCATAAAGGCGGTGGCACCCGGAGAAGTACTCGTGGAGCACCCGCCTCATGGCTATTACGCCCTTCTGCTCCCCGTAGAAGCCGCACAGCGTGCGCAGGTGCCTGAGGCACACCTCCTTTCGCTCCTCCAGCGACGGCGGGGCGTATGCCTCACCGGTGAACGCTGACCGTATCTCCGTCACCAGCCAGGGGTTTCCGATGAGGCCGCGGCCCGGCATCACCGCCGTAGCCCCCGTCCGCTCCGCCATCACCAGCGCGTCCCTCCCCGTGAATATGCCGCCGTTAGCCACGACGGGGACATCAACGGCCTCCACCACCGCCCTTATCCCGTCGTAGTCCACCGGCAGACCGAACTTCTTGTCGCCACTCCTCCCGTGAATTGTTATTGCTGAGACGCCCGCATCCGCCAGCCCCATGGACAGCTGGACCGCGTTCATGTTCCCGCTGGACGCCCCGAGACGCATCTTGCACGTCACAGAAATACTCACGGCATCAGCGACGGCCCTGGCGACCCCGATCGCCTTCTCCTGGGACCTCATGAGGGAGACGCCCGCGCCGCTGCGAGTGACCGCAGCCACGGTGCACCCCATGTTGATGTCAACGTAGTCGTAGCCGATGGACTCGACGATGCGCGTCGCCTCGGCCATGGCCTGGGGGTCGTCGCCCACCAGCTGGACGCCGCTCAGATGCGGCCCCTCGATGAGTTCAAGGCTCCGCATGACCTTTGGGTTTCTGTGTATTATGCCGTGGGGGCTGACCATCTCCGTGCAGATGAAGGGCGGGTGGAAGCCGGCCAGTATGCAGCGGTACGGGTGGTCCGTGTACCCCGCCAGGGGCGGCAGCATCAGCCTGCTTTCCAGCAGCCGCCGGTTGAACTCGTGCCTCGTTAAGCTCACCTGAAACCCATTCACCATCCGGTTCACCCCTTATCCGCTTTTCTGTTAAGGCAACGCCTCTTCGTCAATTGCACCCTAAATGGGGGGACGCTGAAACCTCGATGGATGTACCTCCCGATAATCTCCTTTCAAATAACTTTGATCCTCGTGAACATGAGTGCCAACCTGATATCTAATTGTGCTAGTAATTCTTATCGTAGAAGTCGATGAATTAATGATGCCTCCATGAGCACAGAAATATACTATTTCTCAGGGACCGGAAACTCGCTTCACGTAGCGAGGGAGCTTCAGAAGCGTATACCGGGGACGAGGCTCACGCCGATAGTGAGCCTGTTAGACGTGGAATCCGTTAAGGCCAGCGCGGAGGCCGTGGGCTTCGTGTTTCCGCAGTACGCCTCCATGGCCCCAAAAATCTTTGAAAAGTTCATAAAGAGACTCGACTTGGGTTCAGCCAAGTACATTTTCGCTGTGGCGACGAGGGGAGGCACAGAGTGCCGAGCCTTCGGTGAGATAGACAAGGTGTTGGGTAAGCGGGGCAGAAGGCTCGACTCTTTTTTCGTCATCACCATGCCCAGCGGCAGCGCGGCGATCCTCAAAGACCCCGAGGCGCAGATAACCCCCGAGAAGATAGCGTCTTTGGAGTCTGAGGCTCAGAGACGACTTGACTCCATTCAAAGAATAATCATGGACAGGGAGACTCACCGGGAAGAAGACCTGAGCAGCGTGGCCCCTCCACCCTCCTTCATGGTGCCCTTTCTACCCATCATCAACCTTCTCATCCCGGTTCTACTCCCCATCGGCAAGCTCGCTGAAAGCAATTTCGACTTCTACGCGGACTCCAAGTGCAACGGCTGCAGGTTATGCGAAACGATTTGCCTAGCCCGGAAAATAGAGTTGGTTGACGGAAAACCGGTTTGGCTTAAAGAGGCGGCGTGCTACGGCTGCTTCGCGTGCTTCAACTACTGTCCGGAGCAGTCCATCCAGATAAAATCCAGGTGGTACCTGAAGTCGTACACCGAGCAGAATGGAAGATACCATCATCCAAGTATAACAGCACATGATATAGCCGAACAGAAAATCAAGAGACCAGAATAAGGCTGCGTACACATACTCCTAAAACGCAAATAGCAGAGTCCGGCGTAGGTGCGGGGGGTGGGGATCGAACACCGATTTACTAGTAAAAAAGGAATTGTGGATAAAATTATTGGATGGGCTATTTTGCTAGTTGTCTGATTTCTATGGTAACTCCATTATTATCCTGGAACTCTCCTCTAAAACCTCCACGATCAGACTCATTCATACTTCTAGGCTCCCTCGTAATCTTCACATTATTAGCCTTGAGAAGTTTTATCGCATCATCCATATCATCTACAATTAGAGCCATCATCCTATAACCAATATGAGGATGCTCCAAAACAGGAGCAGCTTCTCTCATTTCAATTAACTCTAACCTGCTCTCATTAAGAGAAAGATGAGCTAACTCAGAAATCCCATGTGTACCTATTTTTTTCCTATTTATTATTTTAAACCCAATAATTTCGGTGTAGAATTTTATTGACTCTTCTAGGTTAGGGGTTATTATTTCAACGTGCTCTATTTCCTTGAACATACATCTAATTTAGCGATGAAATATTTAGTATTATGGTGAAGTGATGATAAAATCATCGATTAGACAGTCAGATGTGAGCCTTAAATGAGGGCGATGAGTTCCCTAATACACCAATGTAAAAAAGAGGAAATTTATTACATTGAAAAATGGAGCGACCAAGTGAATTATGATGATATTGCTCTTTCCCTTAACTCAGGAGTATATTTTAGTGGGGTCATAGAGGATTCTGCGGAGTATCCTCTGTTTTCGTGTATTCGCTTCATCTCATTAAATAAATACTCAAACGACAATTGGCTTGTTGGATTATATAGTTCACGCTGCTTTAAGGTAATGTCCTTAAACTTGTTCCAAGCCCAGATAGCCATTGGCCCATTAAAGTCGTAGACAAGTTCAGGGTCTATCTTCTCGTATTTGATTAGAAGCCCCATTTTGTTAAACCAGCCAAGCATGGTGGTTCTTAATGCATAGTTTTCTGGGTTGTTGTCTGATCCATATTTCTTCTCGAAGTCATCATAGTCGCTCCATTCCATGTTTAAAAATTCTGTCCATTGTAAATTTCCCTCGTAAGAATTTGGTACCTCGGACATCTGCATTAATAATTGAAACTGCCTGGTTTCCAATTGCATTTCTTGGTTCTTCTTATTGTTCTGTATGTTCAGAATGTAGTAGACTGCAGCCACGAAGACGCCGAGGCTGCCCATGATGTAGCTCGCCGCCTGAAGAGTAGCTAACTCAACCATCAACAATCACTGATTAAGGATTACCAAAAAGAGAAGATAATGTTATCGAGGAGTCTACTTTTCTGTAATGTACTTTGTGAATGTTTTGGGAATCTGATAAGAAGGATCGCGCTGTTTTCTTATCATAAACATCTCCGTAGCCAGATACTCTAACCCCTTATACGTGTCAGCCGATCCATACCGACTTCTATGCTCCATTAAAACGGTTTTAAACTTCTCCCAAATAAATATCGCCCAGGTACCGCCAGCGCTATAGAAAGTCTCAGCATCAGCAATATTCTTCATCAGGAGGTTCCCCAGCATGTTATAGCTGTTCCAAACAGTTGCACGCTTAGCGTAGTTCTCTGGGTTGACATCTGACCCATACTTCCTCTCGAAGTCATCGTAGTCACTCCACTCCATGTTCATAAGTTCTATCCAGCGTCTCTGGGCTTCCTCGCTCAGCATTGTCTGCATGATACTGTTTGTCAGAGTGATTCGTGTGTTTCGTTGGTTAGCTCTGACTGTCATTACATAGTAGCTGAAACCAGCGATTACTCCGAAGATGGCTACAATATCTCGTATTGTTGATAGCTCAATCATGGGTAGAATTAGGGTGAAGTGAGGATAAAATGTTTGATACTTGGTTGCTGGCTCTGATTGGTAATAACGTGTTTTTACGATGTTTTAAGTAGATAAAATCCATGTCAATACCGTGTTCTGGTTAAACGTTGATAAGACAAATGGCGCCTGGAAACTTCATCATGATTCTTGTCGATTCTGTAAACCAGTAGAAAGCGAAGAGAAAGGAATTAACCAGATGAAAAGAAGTGGCGGCTGGTTCAAATATGAGTCCTTCCAGAGCGCCTATGAGTTTTTTCAGTCAGAACACAAGAACACTGAGTATTGGCAACCTTGCCGTGAATGTAACCCAAAATAAGGCACCCCAGCTCACACAGAAGTGAGGATAAAATCATCGATTGGGTTGCTATGCTTTTTTCCATAGTTTTTGTACGTTTTTTCTATAATCTGTTAATGCTGATAAGGGGTCATCTCCAAGTAATGCCTCAACACATATTTCCCCATCATAGCCAACGTCCTTGAGAGCCCCAAATATCTCAACAAGCCCTAAAACACCTCTACCAGGCAACAATAAAGAAGACCAACCCTCATCTAGAGGATTCAAAGCAGAAACATCAGCAATATGAACCTGCTTAATCCTATCACCCGCATCCCTAATAGCATCCACGACATCAAGATCATTAACCGCCATATCCCCTATCTGCGCAATCATCCTGAATGAAGGTGAATCAACCGCATCCACTAGATCAATTAACGACTTGGTTGCGTTCCCAACATTAGCTCTAGCGACATTCGAGTGCTCAATACAGAACATCACATCCTCACCCTCAGGCATGGCACACGCCTCTTTCCAGAACTTTACCAGCCTCTTTACCCCATCATAATAAGGAACCCCAGCTGGAACGCTTCTACCAGGCGCACCTATCACAATGTGTTGAGCATCGAACTCTGATGCTATTTCCCGTAGTTTGTTTGCGTAGTTGAGGTTTCTATTCCACTCAGTTGGTGAGGCCGTTATCATATTGTATTCGTTTGGCCAGCAGTATCCTATCCCGGTTATTTCTAGGCTCTTAGGTACAGCTTTTTTTATTTTGGTGATTTCGTAGCCTGTGGTAGTCTCTGGGTCTATTTTCCATGTTGGTGACTTTATGGGTATTGTGAGGCATCTGATTCCTGATTTGAGAACAATCTCAGCGACTATCTCAGGAGTGGACCCTTTACCGAAAGGTAGACTCAATGTTACTCCATGAACTCCTAATTTCAAGTAACACCACTAAATACACTTAGGGTGAAGTGATGATAAAATCATCGATTATGGTGCTAGTATAGGAGTGGGGAGAGAAGGTTACACATATTTAAGGTGGCATATTTTACCTTTTACGGGACTTATTTTAGATCGTTTTGAAAGTGGTTGTACGCGCGCGTTGATATAACGGGACTTAAAGCACACTACTGAGGTACCTCCCTGTATAGCTTCTCGCTGTATGCGTCAACTCCTCTGGCGTACCCTCGGCGATAATTTCGCCTCCCTTTGAGCCCCCCTTGGGTCCCATGTCTATCACCCAATCAGCGTTCCTTATCACGTCAAGGTTGTGTTCGATCACAATCATAGTGTTCCCCGCGTTGACTAGTCGGTTGACGACGTTTAGCAGCTTCTCTATGTCCGCCATGTGGAGGCCTGTTGTCGGCTCGTCCAAGATGTAGATGTTGCCTCGCTTGTGAAGTTCGCGTGCTAGTTTAAGTCGCTGCGCTTCCCCTCCACTCAGGCTGGATACTTCCTGCCCGAGCCTGAGGTATCCAAGTCCGACCTCATCGAGTACTTCTAAGCGGTGTTTGATCTCCCTGTTATCAAAGAATCCCGCCGCCTCCTTCGCTGTCAAGTCTAGGATGTCTGCAATGTTTTTACCCCTATAGAGGAGGCTGAGGACCTCAGGTCTATATCTTCTACCCTCACACTCGTCGCAGACCATGGTGACGTCCTCAAGGAAGAACATCTCGATATGGAGTCGCCCGCTCCCCTTACATTTAGGGCATGCTCCAGCGCCGTTAAAGCTAAAAAGAGATGCATCTCTGCCAGTCGCTTTGGCGAACTCCTTTCTTATAAGGTCGAATACCTTCGTGTATGTGGCGGGGTTGCTCCTAGTGCTTCGCCCGACAGCTGACTGGTCTATCACTATAGCTTCCTGGTGAGTCTTCGCGAAGACGTCTAGGATCAGGGTGCTCTTACCCGAGCCAGCGACCCCAGTAATACAGCAGAAAACTCCTGTGGGTATTTTCACATTTATCCCTTTAAGGTTGTGTTCTCGGGCGTCATTAATAGTCAGCCAGCCCAGGGGCTTCCTTCTCTCAGCCCTATATGATGTACCGCGTCTCAACATTATCCCTGTGATGGAACCTGATTCAATAAGCTCAGGATATGTACCCATGAAAACGATGCCCCCGCCGGCTTCACCTGCTCCGGGTCCCATATCTATGATCCAGTCGGATGCCTTCATGACCTGCGGGTCATGTTCTACGACGAGGAGACTATTCCCCTTATCCTTGAGGCGCTGAAGCATGTCAATTAGCTTCCCTATATCTTTCTGGTGGAGACCCACTGTCGGCTCGTCGAAGATGTAGATGAGGTCGACGAGGTCACAGCCGAGTTGGCTTGCCATCTTGACCCTCTGGCTCTCTCCACCGCTCAGAGTCCCCGTTCCTCTGTTAAGGTTTAAGTAGCCGACGCCAATGTCGACGAGGTTCTGCAGTATGGGGCGAATCCTACCGACTATGGGGTCCGCGACGGGACCTTTTATCTCCCTCAACCAGGCAAGAAGAACGTTAAGCTCCATCTCTACCAGCTCCGGTAATGTTCTCCCATGAAGCCTCACACTTCGTGCAAACTCGTTTAGACGGCTCCCATTACAAGCCTTACAGGGTTGACTCTTGTAGAACTGCATCCCGTGGGATGCTAGGGTGTCGCCCTCTTCGCCGTCTCTCCCCATGGTGCGGCGTTGCAGGGTCTCGACGACTCCTTCGTACCAGACCCTGTAGACCTGCCCTGGCATAGGCTTCTCTACGAGGCTCTTCTTGGTGTATAGGAGCCTGTGGAGCTCCTCTCTAGTGTAGTCGCGGAGCTTCTTGTCTAGGTCGAAGTAGTTGCTGGCAACGATGACGCGGTAGCTGGCCATCCCTGGCTGGAAGTGTCGGTGCCTTATCCCTCCCTCGTTTATTGATTTATCCCAGTCGATTAGGGCGTCCACATCGAACACGAGTTCGTTTCCAAGCCCCTTACATTCAGGGCACATGCCGTAGGGATTGTTGAAGCCAAAAAGACGGCTGTCGTTTGTTGTGGGCTCGCCGAGGCGGCTGTAGAGTAGGCGAAGGTAAGTGTAGACCTCCGTCACTGTGCCGACAGTGGAGCGAGGCGTGGAGCCGAGCTTTCTCTGGTCTATGGTAATAGTTGTAGAGATGTTTCTGAGCTCATCGACGTCAGGTCTGTTTATCTTTGGGAGCCTCCGGCGAGCGAAGGTGCTGAAAGTCTCTATGAGCTGGCGCTGAGCTTCCTGGTAGACGGTGTCGAAGACGAGGCTGCTCTTACCAGAACCAGATACTCCTGTGAATACTACGAGTTTCTTCTTTGGTATACTGATTGAGATGTTCTGTAGGTTGTGCTCCCTGGCGCCTATTACCTCAACTGAGTCCATCCAACATGCCTCAGAATGAGTCTTTGAGGTGCACTCAAGTCTATAAAAATACTTATGTACACACCCGTTGCGCGTGCACATCTAAAGCATATAATCTAATAAAAAGTGGGACGGTAAACCCCAGAAAAAGGATCCTAAAAGTCCAGCGGGCGCTGATCCTTGTATTGCTAATGCTACAGCAAACAACCCCCAAAAAATGTGAAATATTTCTCTGTGCCCTGGCCGCGTGCGCGGGAGGAGGGACTCGAGCACCGATTTACTAGTAAAAAAGCATGCGTGAATAAAAATGAATAAGAAGCGAGTTAATTTTCTATGTGATAGAAATGTATCCCCTTCTTTTAAAAATGGTAATTGCCGATGCTTCTTTATCAGAAATGTATGAGATAGCTCAAGACATTTCTTCTATTATTAATGGAGATGTATATACGCTTGATAGTAGAAAAGCAAGTGGAGCTGCTTTTGATTTAGTTACAGTGTTAACAAGTGGAGCTGCAGTTGCTACAATTTTAGGATTATTTATCCAAATATTATCAATAAGAGACAGCGATAGGAAAATAATTATTTATGTTCATAGTGGTGAGCCAATTGAGATCAAAATTGATAAGGATTCAAAATTTATCGAAGTAATTAACTATCAAAAAGAACTAAATAAAATATTCAAAGAAAATGAGTTGTCTGAATTTGATAGAAACTTGCTAGAAGAAATTCAGTATTCAGACCGTTGGATTAAAATTTCAAAACGTGTACATAAGAAGTAATTTAACGAATATATTTTCAAAGTAAATTTACCAAGCGAACGCTCTCTCTTGCCTTCTAACAATGGTTATCACTTAAATATACTATTTTATTAACTCTTATCTTTCGTAATTTTCTTCACCCTCTATTAAATATCTATATTGTTCCAATGAGTTAAATATAATTTCTATAATATTGACAAATTCAACTGGCACATCCATATTTTTTGCTATTAAACCTTTTGTTTGTGAATTGGGTTTAGTTCCATAATGTTTTTCAAAAATATAATCTAGTTCTTCTTTCCCCATTGTTTTTTTAATTTTTAAATCTCGTGAGATAATCTTTTCAGGTACACTAAGGATAGTTGATATGGCTTTTATATCAATTAAATATGATTCAATTTCTTTTTGATCTAAGATATAATATTCTTCTTTTTGAAAACCCTCTGATTTTAATTTTTTTTCATATTCTTCTTTTTTGTTATCAGAATCCAGTATCAATAAATGAGGTACCTCTTTAAGAATTCTACTCTTAAAAGGTTTTAAAAATTTTATTGCTTCTTCACATCCCCCTTTACCATATTTGACAATCGATATTCTATTCATATCAATACCTCCATTTATAAAAAATTGACGAATTACTTCTAAATCATCATCACCTTCTACAATAATTAAAAATCCATGTCTTTTATCTAAAGAATTTCTAAGTTTACCTATTAATTCAGAATCCCACACAAGTTGAGTTTCTTTATTTTTTAATTCAATTTTATTTTTACACCATTCTTCTAAATACGTAGATAAGTTATATATATCAACGAGTTCTACTTCTCTACTTTCAACTTCTGTTATCCATGCAAAAGCATAATAAGTAAATGTAGTTGTAATAGATACTTCTTCATTACAGTTGGGACAATTAAAATATTCTGTTGATCCATAAAATGTCTCATTTCCCATTTGCCTTTCCTGTGAATCAAAAGCCTCCGCTTCTCCTGAATAAAGACTTGTTGAGTTACATTTTTTACACTTGAATGCTGCTATCCAAAAAATCCAATCAGGCATAAGATCAAGATAATGAGGATAACTGCTGCTACTGTTTACGTATGTTAAAAGAAAATCTCCATCTGGAAATAAAAGATAAACTTCGCCACTTTCTTTTATCATGATAAAGGAATAAATGTTAATAAATTAAAAATATTTTGCATTTTACATAATGAGAGATAAAAAATATTTCT
>JBDRQD010000027.1:0-9286 GCA_043826455.1 Candidatus Bathyarchaeota archaeon | reverse complement strand
TACTAAGACAGGTGTCTTAGACTCGTTTACAACCTGGTGGCTCACGCTTCCCAACACAAGCTCCGCTAAGCCGCCCAGACCTCGGCTACCAATAACGACTAAATCAAATTTCCCCTCCTCTGCCTCAGAAACGATGCTTTTCCCAGGTCTCCCTAACAGGAGCTTGGTGGTGATCTTCAGTTTGGGGTACATCATTTCTGCGTCTTTTAATGCTTGGCTCAGCATTTTTTCGTCGTTTTCTCTAACCTTGGCCATGTACTCGTTTATCCATTCCGGCGGAGATGCCGATTCCTCTGACATGGGGTCCGCATCTGACCTAGATTTTGTAGGCATGTATTCCTCCGAGAAACTAGTAACGTGTAATATCTCTAGCATAGACTCGTGTATTTTTGCGAGCTCCAGCGCTGTTTTTAAAGCGCTGTGAGCGTGCTTTGAGCCATCTATGGGTACTAAAATTTTTTTGAACACTATTATCGATAATCTGTTTGGGTTTCAATTATTTAAGCTCAGATAACATTTCCAGATTTTTTTTATTTTATGTAACAAAAATACGGTTTCTTCGACTCCCACGGCGAGGAGGAGCGGGAGGATCTGGGTGAGATACTCATGGGCATGCAGAAGGATTACCTCGCGTTTAGGAGCATACTGTTTGGAGCATGGCGAAGGCTGATTGATGTTGAGAGTGATTCTGATCTCAGGGTTGAGCTGAACCGGAGGATGCGTCGGAGGCAGTTGAGGCGGGAGGATTTCAAGTATTACGTTGAGCCTGAAATCTTCTGGTGTGTTTGATTACTTGAGGGGAGTGCTGGGTTTGTTTGAGGGTCATCTGCCTAGTCTGCTTTTGACCTTTTACTCTGAGAATCTGGGTTATGTATTTGATGGTGGGGATAACGTATAATCAGGGCGTGGCATTCTAGACGTGCCACCCTTAATTTTTCCTTTAATACAAAGTATTGCATATCCAATGCGCTAATGCAGACTGCCACGCGCAAAAGCTCAAGTTGCTTCAACGATTACTTCTTTTATAGCTATATTGAGCACAACTTCTGCTATGTCAGTACCATACTCAGCTGTTCTCAGTACGCTTTCAACGATCAGCCTAAGCGCGGGCACCTCTTCAGGTGAAGCAAACTTCACAATCTTTTGGATAACCTCAGCTTCCATGCTCCTTGCTGTCTGTGCTCTATCAAGCACTTTTTCTGCCTTAGCGTAGTCCTCCTCGAAGACGGCCTCCATACTGGTCTCGAAGACCTCCAGGGCGATGGCGCTGAGCTTCTGGAGTTCCGCCAGTATCTCTGGGCCAGGGGTGCTGAGGGTGAGCTCGAGTCTGTTCTGGGCTATGTTGACGGCGTGGTCTGCCATGCGCTCCACGCTCTTGGTTATAAGCCTGTAGCCCAGGCACTCCCTCGGGCTCTTGAGGCCGCTCTCCTTGAGGATGTAGCTGTCGGTGACGGCCACCTTCAGGAGCCTTATTATGTAAAGGTTAAACCTGTCCACCTCGTCGTCCATGGACACTATCTCCCGGGCCAGGTGAAGGTCCTCTGTGCCCAAGGCGGTTATGCTGTCCCTGTGCATGGAAGCTGCGATGACGCTCATCCTCCTGAGGGCGTCCTTCACTGAGAGTTCGGAGTAGCTGAGGAGTACCTGAAGGGTTAACTCCTGGGGAAGATCTGAGAGGATCTCGGTGCCCACCAGCTTCTTCCGGGTGAAGTCCTTGACGGCGAACCTATGGGAGCTCTCTATACGTTTCTGACTGCTGCGCATCTGTATGATGTTGTATCCCATGAGGTAGGCGGAGATTATGCGCCTGACGATGCTCTCGGGCGTGTCTTCGGGTTTAGGGTTTATAACCGCCTTCTTTATGCCAAGGGTGGTCTCTGCTCCTTGGGGTTGAAGCCACAGGGTCATGTCGTCCTTCTGGGCTATACGGATGACGCTTCCCTTCTGTAGTCCCATCTGCTCCACCCAGTCCTTGGGGAGTGAGATTATGTAGGTTGAGCCTCCCGTCACCTGTATCTTCCGTAGCTCCTCCGGTTCTAAACTCTTCGACATATTGAACCCATGCTCTATTCACAAGTCACTCTTGAATATATTTAATAGTTTTTTATATAAAAAACATAAGTTCTATAGAGATATATTGATTTTATAGGAATCGCCTTTACTATATATATTATAGGGATAATCTATTTATTCCATCCTTCAAGTAAGAGCGTCAAGTGGCGTAATATGAAGAACAACGTCATGATTGCAGGAATCGTAGCGGTATTAATAGTCGCAGCAGGCGGCTACTACTGGTGGACAACACAACAAAACACTAACAACGCTGAATTATCAGGGACTATTGAAGTCGATGGTTCAAGTACAGTGTTCCCAATAACCCAGGCGGTCGCAGAGGAGTTCCAGCAAGTGTACCCAGACATTAGAGTAAACGTGGGTGTCTCTGGGACCGGCGGAGGGTTCAAGAGATTCACTGTTGGAGAGACCGACATCAGCGACGCCTCCAGACCCATAAAGGACTCGGAGAAAGAGTTGGCGCAGCAAAACGGAGTAGAGTATGTTGAGCTGAGGATCGCCCTAGACGGCATCGCGGTGGTAGTCAACAAGGACAACACCTGGGTAGACTACCTGACCGTCGAGGAGCTAAAGATGATGTGGGAGCCGGAGAGCACCGTCGACTCGTGGGACGACATCCGCCCAGAATGGCCCGCCCAGCCTATACGGCTGTACGGTCCAGGAACCGACTCGGGCACCTTCGACTACTTCACAGCTGAGATCGTTGGCGAGGAGGACGCCAGCAGGCCAGACTTCACGGCCAGTGAAGACGACAACATCCTGGTTCAGGGAATAGCCGGCGACCAGTACTCCCTGGGGTACTTCGGCTACGCCTACTATGCTGAGAACAGAGACAAGCTGAGGATCATACCCATAGACTCAGGTAACGGTCCAGTGACGCCGTCGGACTCCACCATCAACGGCGGACAATACACACCCCTATCCAGGCCACTGTTCATATACGTGAGCAAGTCGTCCCTGGAGAAGCCGGAGGTCAAGACCTTCGTGGAGTTCTACATAGAGAACGCGCTGAACCTGGTCTCAGAGGTAGGCTACACACCGCTACCCGAGGAAGTCTACGCGGACAACCTCGACCTGATTAAATAAATCCTTTATCTCATATTCAAAAAAGTGGACATTACTTGAAAACCAAAGAGAATAAGACGGCGGAGAGGAAGCGGGAGGGCATCATTGAGAGGGTGCTGTTTGCCAGCGCCGCCCTATCGGTATTCACTACCTTAGCAATCCTAGGCATATTGGTGTTTGAGGCGGTCAGCTTCTTCTCCCAAGTCTCTATATTGGAGTTCCTGACGGACACGCGGTGGACGCCCCTCTTCAAGCCCCAGCACTTCGGGGTGCTGCCTCTGGTCGCGGGCACCTTCCTAGTCACCATATTAGGAGTCGGTGTGGCGGTACCCATAGGGCTGGGCGCAGCGGTGTTCCTCAGCGAGTACGCGCCCGAGAACGCTAGAAGGACCATAAAACCAGTGTTAGAAATTTTGGCGGGGATACCCACTGTGGTGTACGGCTACTTCGCCCTCACCTTCGTGACGCCTATCCTGCAGAGGGTCTTCCCTGAAATGATTGTTTTCAACGCCCTGAGCGCGGGGCTCACCATGGGCATAATGATCATCCCCATGGTGTCCAGCATGAGCGAGGACGCCATGCTCTCAGTGCCCAAATCCCTCAGGGAAGGAGCCTACGCACTGGGGGCCCAGAAACACGAGGTGGTCACCCAGATAGTGGTTCCCTCAGCTCTATCAGGCATAGTCTCATCCATAATACTGGCCGTGAGCCGGGCCATCGGTGAGACCATGATCGTGAGCATAGCCGCAGGCTCCACACCCAAACTAACCCTCAACCCTCTGGAGAGCATCCAGACCATGACGGGGTACATAACCCAGATAAGCCTGGGGGAGGCGCCCTTCGGGAGCCTAGAGTACACCACAATCTTCTCGGTGGGTCTCACTCTCTTCGTCATCGTGCTAATCGTAAACCTCGTGGGCAACTTCGTAACCAGGCGGTTCTGGAGGAGCTACTAGGATGTTAAAGAAAGGTGAGAGGAAGAACGGAGGGCGGGCCCTCCTGGGTAAGGCTGTGCACGCCCTCTCATTCATGGCGGTGGCCATCAGCCTCCTAAGCCTATTGGTCATCCTGGGTGACGCCCTAATTGATGGCTTACCCTACCTCAACTGGAGGTTCATAACAAGCTTCCCATCCAGGTTCCCCAGCAGAGCCGGCATCCTCCCAGCCCTAGTAGGAAGCGTGTGGCTCGTAGCCCTCACGGCCCTCTTCTCTTTCCCCCTAGGGGTCTGCGCAGCCATATACCTGGAGGAGTACGCCCCCAAGAACAGGGTCACAGAGTTCATCCAAGTCAACATAGCCAATCTTGCAGGAGTCCCCAGCATCGTGTACGGGCTCCTAGGACTGGGACTATTCGTTGACGCCCTAGCCCTGGGCCGTAGCGTCCTGGCCGGCGCCCTCACCATGACGCTGTTGATCCTGCCAGTTATAATCATCGCCTCGAGGGAGGCCATCAAAAGCGTCCCAAAGGCTTACCGTGAAGGCGCCTATGCCCTGGGGGCCACCAAGTGGAAAGTGACCCGGCAGATAGTGCTGCCGGAGGCGTTCCCGGGGATACTTACTGGCACTATCATAGCCCTGTCTAGAGCCATAGGGGAAGCCGCGCCCATGATAGCCATCGCTGCCCTAGTTTACGTCACCTTCGTGCCGCTGAGCCCCCTGGACAGGTTCACGGTTATGCCCATACAGATATACAACTGGGTCAACCTCCCCCAACGGGAGTTCAGTAACCTGGCGGCTGCGGGAATCATACTCCTCCTTGGGGTTCTCATAGCGATGAACTCAGTGGCTATAGCCATCCGTTACAGGTACCAGAAGAAGGCGGTTTAGAAGATGAAAGAATCATTAAAACCTGGCACCACCAATCTAGAGTTAGACGATGAAGCCGTATTCGGTGGTCGTAGCAAGTTGAGTTACAGCTCCACGGATATAGTTGAGTTCGGCGGTTTCAACCTCTGGTACGGGGACAAACATGTGCTCAAGGACATCTCCTTGAGGATCAGGTCCAATATAGTCACGGCCATCATGGGGCCAAGCGGCTGTGGCAAGAGCAGCCTCCTCAGGAGCATCAACAGGATCAACGACCTGATACCCACCTGCAGAACCAGCGGTGTAGTCAATGTCAAGGGTGAGAACATCTACGACCCCGACGTGGACGTCTATGAGCTCAGGAAGCGGGTGGGCATGGTGTTCCAGAAGCCCAACCCCTTCCCTAAGAACATCTACGACAACGTGGCCTACGGGCCCAGGGTCCACGGAGTGGCCGAGGAGGAGATTGACAAGGTCGTGGAGGAGAGCCTCAGGGGCGCGGCCCTGTGGGGGGAGGTCAGCGATAGGCTCAGGGAGGACGCCTTCAGTCTCAGCGGCGGCCAGCAGCAGAGGCTATGCATTGCCCGGGCCTTGGCTGTGGAGCCGGACATCATTCTCATGGATGAGCCGTGTAGCGCCCTGGACCCCATAGCCACCGCAAAGATTGAGAGCTTGATGCGTGATCTTAGTGAGAAGTACACGGTGGTCCTGGTGACTCACAACCTGCAGCAGGCCGCCAGGGTCAGCGAGATGACGGCCTTCATGTACCTGGGGGAGGTGAAGGAGTTCGGAAGCACTAGGGACGTCTTTGAGAATCCTGAGAACGAGCTCACGGAGAACTATATTACAGGTAAGTTTGGGTGATGATGATGAGTAGACCACTGGACGTTGGAATCAGCCAGATAAAGACCCTCCTCATCAAGATGGGGAAGCTGTCGAGGAACTCCACCAAGTTCGCCCTGGATCACTTCTTCAAGGGTGAGGAGGCCTACACACAGGTACGTGCCTGGAGCAACACTGTGCAGTTGATGGCTGAGGAGGTGGAGGACCGCGCCACGGAGCTTATAGCCCTCCACCAGCCCATGGCTGGTGACCTACGCATATTGAAGGCGTACATCAAGATAGCCTACGACCTGGAGCGGTACGGCAGGTACGCCATGGATGTGAGCGAGATACAGTACCGCCTCGGCGAGTGGAAGCCCCTTGAGGAGAACGACCTCAAGGTGAAGGAGCTTGTTGACAAGACCATCCAAGTCATGGACATGAGCCTGACTATGATCGAGACCATGGACGAGAAGATGATCTTTGACCTCAGCAAGGTGGAGACCGAGACCGACGACCTGTACTTCGAGAACATGAGGCGCCTCAGCGAGTGCAAGGGAGACCCCAAGACCGTGGTGGCCTACATGCTCACCATCAGGTACCTGGAGCGTTTGGCCGACCACGGTAGCTACATAGCTGAGAGCATCAGCTATGCGGCTACTGGTAAGAGAATAAGCATAAGGTAGGCATATTTTATTTTTTCACATAATAGTCGGTGCGTCCGCGTTTGAATGTGTGCGCGAACTCCTACGTAAGAGAGAGCATAGACTTCAAAGAAATGAGAAGACACATTAGATGCGAGCGCGCTGCATGTTTAATCATTAGAAGTATACAAAAAAGGGGAGATCATCGGGAGATATCTCCACTGAGGGTAGGGTTCGAATCCCACCCTCCGCACCTTTCTTGTGTATGGGGTTGTGGAGTTTTTAGGCTTAGCTTGTGGTGAGCTTTGTTTCCTTAAACGATTATCAGAGTTGTATTTGAAATTTAAAAATCAATAATATGTGTTATTAAGCCCACCGCGACGCTCACGGCTCGACCATATTTGAAAAGGAGCCTCGAACTTACCAAGTAAAACCAAAATTTTTTATTTTTGCCTTTACTTGGTAATCGTATGGATAGGCTAGACTCTTCTCTAAAGGAGCTTAAGGCGAGTTTTTCAGACCGCCCATTCTTGACTAAGGAAGCAGCAGATCTATTGAGAAAAAATAATAACTATCCTAAAGGCACGGTCTATTGGATACTCTACGAGCTGGTAAACAAAAACCTCCTGATTAGGCTTGGGAGAGGAATCTATGCCTTCCCAGATGATCCATCCCTGAAATCATCAAACATCTCTCTTAAGGCAAGATTCACAGTCTCGGACAAGGTCACCGTCGAAGCCCTTTCTGGGAACATGTCTAGCGCCAGAGAAAAACTAAACGCGAAAGGCATAGAGTTCATGTTCACTGGACCCTCGGTTTTGACAAGATTCCATCACTACATGTCCTGGAGGTACATACACCTGGTTTACGTCTCAAGAGGATCAGGGGAGTACTCGGTTAAAACACTAAGAGAGTCAGGCTTCACAGCATTACTAAACCCCAATAAAAGGGAGGTGGGAACTCTTCTCGACAGCATAGAGGGCAAAGACCTGTTCATAGTCAGGGAGTTCTCAGATTTAAGGGGAAATGTGGGTGGAAGAGCCTCTTTGGAGAGGGCTTTGGTTGATACCTACTTTGAGGCGACGAGAAGAAGGATACCATACTCAGAGGTTGAAGTAGGCCGAATACTGGCTAACGCCTTCAGGGAGGAGAATATTGATATAACTCACTTTCTAAAGCTCGCTGAGAGGCGCGGTATTAGAGCCGAGTTGGAGATAATTGTCAAGGCTATCTTACCCAGCTACCCGTTGCCATCTTGGTCGATGGTAAAACACGTAGAGAAGGTCTTACAGGGAATTAGGGAGTGAACCTAAGGGTTGCTACATGACGCCAGATTCTTTAACGAGGAGAGCATAAAACGAAAGGCTGCAGAGAATGGGTTCTCTAACAACCTAGCAATAGAGCTTTTCCTGTGGGATTGTGAGATAGCGGCACAGGTACAGAACCTTAGCCAAGATCTAGTGCTTAAGGGAGGAGCCGCAGTACAACTACACCTTCCAGTTCAGATGCAGAGAGGTAGCATAGATGTAGACCTGGTGGGTAATTTAACAGAGGACGAAGTTGATGACATATTAGACAAGGTACCGGAAAACCTTCCAGAGGTATCTTTTGAGCTATATCAACCTCGCTCCCCAGTAACAAGAATTCCCATGGTCACATACCATGCAAACATACCATCGCTGGTGGTTGAGAGAAGAGAAAGAGGCATTCAGTTGAAAACCGAATTCCTACTCGAGGACCTACGACTACCTAGCGAAACGATTGCTGACGCACACACCTTTGCCCTAGATGTTAAAAATATCCGATGCTACACCGTATCAAGCCTCATTGGGGACAAACTCCTCACGCTAGCAGGAACCACAATAGGGGTGCCTAGAGAAGATGACGTTCCCAAGCAGATGTACGACGTTGCAAACCTTAGCATGCTACACCCTCTCTCAGGCGACGAGTTTAGACAGATCGGAGAAACCGTTGAAAAGCTTGTGCCAATTGAAGCAGGCTACAGGGAGAAGCAGCTAGAGGTAAGCCAAGTGCTGGAGGACATAGAAAATAGCTTAGAAAAGTATCGATTCCTAGGCACATCACTTGTAAAACCAGATACATGGAGGGCTGTGGACGGCTTCCAGCAGTTCTACGTTAGCTCCTCACAGAGGAGAAACCGTGACGAGTGGTCACAGAGGGCGTGGCACCTAACATTCCTAACAGATCTAGTAAGAGACACAATACAGCACAGGTCAGCGGGCCAGTGCGCATCAACCTACGCCTCAGTCCTGGAAATACTTGAGCAATTAAAAGGTGTCTCTGAAGACAAGGTCCGCAATGTAAAAACCGAGCTACTAAAGCTCGCTCCTCCTAAAACCCCAGGATTCAGAGAGCTGAAGGGTAAGTCGCTTCAGAGAATATTCTACCAGATGGTAACCAGAGAAAACATCGAAGCTATCCAAAACCTCTTTAGCAAAACATAACCAAACCCACCACGCGGGAGTTATGCTCCAAGGGGCATGAAGTAGAACCTCAAAGTACATAGGTGATGAGCTAACTATCTATAAAAAAAGGGATTTACGGGTGACATCTCCAAATCTTTGAGAATACGAATCCCACCCTTCGCACTCTAGCATAAACCCTCCACACTGTTCGAGGCTACTAGCGTTTTCCTGAAAAATCTAACCTGACCCTTGAGATGAAATAATGTTCGTGCGCTTAAATAGTTAAATTTGATCTTTGTTTTATGAAATCATACCTCTTTTTCGCAATTATAAGCATCTCTCATCCCTATCTACAAGAAAACACGAAGCGAATTATACATACTCTATAAATTTAGCACTATTTCACTTTTCTACATTTCATGGCCAAATTAAAAATATCATTAAAATAGA
>JBDRQD010000026.1:0-2201 GCA_043826455.1 Candidatus Bathyarchaeota archaeon | reverse complement strand
TCCACCCCTACGAAATCGGTCTAATTTGTTTACATGTTTAAATGTTTACATAGTAAGGAGGCATTTTCACCGACCTCTCTCAGGTGTAAAACACTCGTAAAACTTATTAACATACTAAGTGTGTGTCTTACTGACTTAGATTGGTAAAGCAAATTCAGATAATCTTGGATGACGATGAATACCTTGATCTCTTAAAGGTAAAGGGCAAGAGGACTTGGAAAGAACTTCTACTGGAGTCCTCAGTTGAAGAAAGGGTGAAGAAGGCTGAGGCGAAGTGATCCCTGAGAAGCGTAAGGGTGCCTCTAGGGAGGGAGATCCCCCTGGCTTTGATAGGTGCCGTATATGCGGGCATCCCATTTGGACGGATGAAAGCGTGAAGCGTGGGGTTGGCCCCGTCTGCTGGGGTCGAATCAAGAGAGGGGAGATTGAGGACCGTGGGGTTTGAGACATACGACCGGGCCGAGGAGATGTACCAGGCTGACGTCGAACACTTGAACGCCGTCGCCAGTTACGTCGCGGACAGCAACCACGGCGACTTCCTGAGGGACCTGGCCGACGCCTGGCTCCTGGCCGACAGCTCGGACAAGCGTATTCTCTTCTCGGCGTGGGCGGCGATCGTCACCAAGTACTCCCTCGAGGTGGAGGTGACAGGCTGATGAGGCAGGTAAAGACCGATTGGCAAAAGCGACCTGTGGATCTCATATTCGGGGAGGGGTACAAACTCAAGACCCAGGGCAAATGCCCCACGTGCAAGCAGTCCATTAACGTCGAGGAGTTCAGGGACGGCCTCAGCTGGAAGGAGTACGAGATCGCAGGTATGTGCCAGTCATGTCAAGACAAGGTATTCGAGGAGGTTGAGGTCTGAGATGGCGATCGATAAATCTGATTCCGATCTTCCCGTGGTTGTCGATCAGCCTCTGCTGATCGTATCCCCTGAGAACGCAAAGGCTGCAATGCAGGCCTACCAGGAACTCTGCTCCGCCGTCTTCATACCCTGGGATAGGCGAAAAGTAGAGAACGGTGTCATAGTGCAAGAGAGTGACTACCAGCGAATCCCAGTTAGACACCAGGAAGGGGGCAGGTGGATCACGGAGTACAAGGACTTCCCTAAGAAGTCGGCATGGAGGAAACTTGGGAAATTCTACAAGATATCAGATGAAATCGTTGGAGAACCTAAGAGAGTTGATCGTGAAGATGGCTCCTTTGTCTATCACTATACCGTCAAAGCAATCGCACCCGATGGACAGTATACCTTCGGGATAGGAAGCTGCGACAGCAAGGAAATCCCGGATGAGAGAAGGAGAGAACACGATACTGAAAGCAAGGCCCACACGCGCGCTAAAAACAGGGCTATTTCCGACCTCATAGGTTTTGGTCAGGTGTCGGCGGAGGAAGTAACTGGGGAGCCCAAGTTTGTAGAGTCTCAGCAAACAGAAGCCAAGCCCAGCGAAGAGAAGCCCCGCGCAAAGGTGGGCCCGCCTCCTCGGAGGACCACGCCTAAACCAGCTGCTGGAGAGCCGAAGCCGGAAGAGGAGCCCCCACAAGGACCCCCTAGAAGTGTCGAGGATGTGATAGAGAGAATCGCAGCATTCCTGCCTGGACACAGCGAGCTCGTGGTGGTAAGCGACCGTGGCGAATACTACCGCGTAGGTCGACTAAAAATGTTGGACAAAGAAATTGAGAACCACCTAGACTTCCTGGTAACCAATATGGGCGGAGAATGGAACAATGAATACAATGAATGGAGAATTGAAAAGGAGGCTGAGGGCCGGTGAGTGAGCTCGGCCCGGTGTCCCAGGCCATCCTCGACCACGTAAACAAGGCCTTCGGCTACATCGAGATTTTCAGGATGATCAACAGGGTCGCCCTGAAGACCGGGGCCAAGCACACCAATAACTGGTACTTCCGCCGCCTCGTGGCCCTGACCCTGGAGGGCCTTATAGAGGCTAAAGTCTTCCGCACCGGTGACGATGTGGCCGTCAGGTTCAGGCGACTCCAGGAAGAAGGAGAATGAAAGTAAAAAGCGTATCAGACCTCGCCTTCAGAGTGCTTGATGAACTCACCGACGATGAAGATGGACTCTGGGGGGACCACATCGTATTCGATGGCCAGGCCAAGCGCACAGGCGACATACAGCGGATAATGAAAAAAGACTGCGGAATCTCCTACAACGCCGTTCAATTGGTTCTCAGAGAACTTGT
>JBDRQD010000025.1:0-40238 GCA_043826455.1 Candidatus Bathyarchaeota archaeon | reverse complement strand
TCTTGTTTTTTAAATGGACAATCTGGTTTTGATATGCAGGCCCAAGCATTATCTTTTCCAATACAATAAGCATAACTATATTGGTAATTTACGACACATTCTGGGCACATATCTTCTTTATATATTTCTCTAACAAGTGCTATGCCAAGAGTCTTTTTTCCTAACTTACTGCACCATTCTACTTCATTATAATGTGCAGCTGGAACTGAAAATAAAATAATAGCTCTTGAACAACAATTAATTACATTTTCTTGGAGAAAATTCGTCATAGATTGATTGGGTGTATCTGGTTTATTTTCATATCTAGAATAACTGTTATTAAATTCATTTTCAACATAGTTATATCTACTAGTAACCGCTGTGTATCCTGCAGTTGCCAAAATTGCTGCAACATTATGCATTAAAACCCATGTGTCAAAAGCACCAAGAACTGCAACTCGTTTTTCATATGGCCCTAATGCCAATTCTTCAATTTTTTTTATTTTTTCATTGAAACCTGAAACGTTCGGTAACACGCATCTTTACTTATTAATTTTTATATAAAAATTAATTGCTCTATATTAATGAAATCTACTTTAAATGTCTAAAGCTTAAATATGCACACAAGATTTAATATTTGATGATTGTTTCAAACTCAGGAGGGCCGAGTGTGTCAATTACGCGCGATGAATGGTTGGCGATATTACCTGTTCTGAAATCTGAGAAAAGATTTCAACTACTTGAATATTTTAATACCATTGATGAGAAAAAGAATTATTCGACTATAAAGGAAGAAACTGATTCCTCGGATGGTAATCTTAGTTATCATCTTAACCTTCTTCTTTCAGCAGGTTTAATTGAAAACACTACCCAAAAAACTGAATTTGGTAGACGCCCCTATTCTTATTATTCTATTACTGAAAAAGGTAAAGAAGTGCTACAATTATTAGAATAAATCTCTTCTACCGCTTCTGTCCGTTACTTATATCCCATTTACTCTAAAATTTTAGAGTTAACTTTAAAAGCTTAGATAAAACTTAAATATTTGGATTGTGTTGTAATGAGTCCCCAGCTTAAAAAGGAAAGTGAAAGATGATGAGGATACTAAAGGAAGATTGGGCAAGGGTCTATCCTGTTCTGAAATCTGAAACACGCCTTCAACTTCTTATGTATTTCAGAGATGGTAACAAGTTTAAGACAATAAAAAAGGTTCAAAAAGAGTCAGAATTAGCCAATCGCGAATTGAAATATCATCTAAATCTTTTACTTTCGACAGGATTGATAAATAATACGATTGAAAAGAAGGATTTCGGTGTTTACCCTAATTCCCATTATAAAATCACTTCTCTAGGAAAGAAAGTGCTCCAGGCCTTAAAACTATAAATTCTTCCTCCTTTTTTACACTTTGGATGAAGATGACTTCGCGTTCATTACTCCTGCTTCTGTGCGCGCGCCAATAGCTACTGTACGAGATTACGCACATATATTTTAAATATTTTATACTAACAATTTATTTTAGCACCATTGAAACCTTTAGATGAAACAACAAAAAAACAAGTTATTTTCCTCGTATTCTTTGCTGTTTTCATTATAGTAGTATTAAATTATTCATCATTCTTTCATGAATTAGGGCATTTTTATAATTGCTAAAATGTTAAAACAACCAGTAAAAGGCATAATATTATTTAACGGCTTCTCAGTAAAACTTAAACAGGAATTACTAATCACTTCAAACATGCGAAGGACTTTGCCGTGTGTGGATGGGGCCAGCCTCATAATCCGGGCGTCTACCTAGTCCAGCCAGCCCTATTTTCCTTCTCCAAGACACTAGAATCTTGGTTTCCCTTTGTTATTAACATTCTTACCATAGGTCTATACTCAGGGTCTAGCCGAATATGGCTGGGTGGAACTCCTTGAAGCCCTCCGGGAAGTCCATGGGCTCAACAACGAAGTCCAGGACCGTCGGAACCCCTTCAAGGTTCCTACTCAGCCCACGCTCAAGGGCACCACGGATATCTGCAACCTCCGTCACCTGCTCCCCGTAGCAGCCGCACGCTTCAGCCAGCTTCACGAAGTCGGGCTGGGCCTCAAAGTCTACGGCTATGTACCGTTCCCTGTTGGCCCACTGGTGGAGCTTGATCCAGCCTAAGCTAAAGTTGTTTAACACGATCCAGGTCACGGGGGCGCCGTACTGGACCGCCGTAGGCAGCTCCTTGGCGAACATCTGGAAGGCGCCGTCCCCAGTAGTGCACAGCACCTTCTTATGGGGGACAGCCAGCTTGGCGCCTATGGCCCCGGCGACCCCCAGGCCCATGCAGGTCTGCTCGGCAGGCGCCACACACCCATCGTAGTCTAGGACCCTGTAGTAGGGGAAGTAATAGCTCCACAGGTCCTGGCTGCCGTTCTCGTTCACCAGCACTGTGCCGGCGCCGAAGACCTTGCACGCCTCGTATACCACCCTCTTGGACTTCACCTTGGGCTCGGCCATCACCTCGGCCTCCACCTCAGCCATGTAAGCCTCCTTAGCATCAACGATGCTCCTGACCCTGGGCATGTCCTTCAGCGGGGCCTTCCTAGCCTTACCCTTAATCGCGCCGATCAGGTCCTCCAGGAACAGCCGCGCGTCCCCCACCACCGGCACATCCGGCCTCCAGTTGCGGCCCAGCTCATCAGCATCTATATCCACTTGGATGAGCTTGGCCCCAGGAGGGTACTGGCTCCAGGACGCGGTCTGAAACTCCTCGTTCCTAGACCCCAGGCTCAGAACCACATCCGCCTCCTGATACACCCGTTTACCCACCCTGGTCCGGTACAGGCCCACCAGGCCCACGGCCAGGGGGTGGCCCTCGGGGATGCAGCCCCTCCCGCTGGGCGTGGTGAGCACCGGAGCACCCAGGAGCTCGGCGAACTCCACGAGCCTGGGGCCGGCGCCGCTGATGAAGGCACCCCCGCCGGCCACTACAACGGGCCTCTCAGCCTTTAACAGGAGGTCGGCTGCCTCTCTCACGGCTTCCATGCTGGGCCTCGTCCTGATGGGGCCGACGGATGGATGATACATGGTTTTAGCTGCGGTACTCATCCCCACATTGAAGGGCACCTCCACGTACACAGGCCCCGGCTTACCGTTCACAGCAAGGCTGAAGGCCCTGCTCATGGCCCAGGAGGCCCTCTCAGCCGAGGGAACCCTGTAGCTCCACTTGGTTATGGGCCTCATCATCTCCAGCTGGGGCGCCTCCTGGAAGGCCCCCATACCCTCCTCACCGGTGCCCGCGGAGCCTCCCAGGGCCACCATGGGCTGGCATCCGCTCCACGCCTCCAGGACACCGCTCACTAGGTTGGCCACCCCGGGCCCTGGGCTGCCGAAGCAGACGCCCGGCCTGCGGCTCAGCTTACTGTAGGCGAAGGCCATGTAAGCTCCTGAGGCCTCGTGGCGTACTAGGACTGGCTCCACGCTGCTGTCATACAGTGAGTCATACAGGGCCCAGGGGTTGCCTGGAAGCCCGAAGACGTACCGGACGCCCTCAGCCTCCAAGGCGTCAACTACGATATCCCAGCAATTAACATCGGTCAAGGGGGGCACCGGTTCTCAATGGTGCCCAGGGGTTGATAAAACCTAGGAGCGGTCAAGGACCTCGGTGTCGTCGTCCTCGTCGTCCCCGTATATGAGGCGAAGGTCCTCGAAGGTGAGCTTCTCCCCGTTCTCCATCTTCCTCAGCGCCTCCTGCCTCATGGCCTCGGCCCTCTGCTGGCTCGACATGCGCCTGTGCTCTGCCCCCCGCAGGTCCGCCACCTTGAGGCCGTCTCTGAGGGCGGCTACCTGGGGCATGATGACGTTAAGCTCCTCCTTGACGCCGTTGACCTCCTCAATCTTCTGCACGTACCGCGCATGGGTCTCGTCGGCCCTCTTCTTCTCGGCGTCCGCCTTCTCGTGGAACATGATCATCTTCTCGTGGTGCTCTTGGCTCTGATCGCTCAGCCGCCTGATCTCGTCCCTGAGCGCCCTGATCTCCACCTCCGTGGCCTTCTTCTCGGCCCGGTATTCCATGCGCCGACCCTCATGCTTCTCCACGGCCTTGAACTCTTCGAGGCTCCTCCTGAGCCTGGAGGCGCGCTCAATGATCTCGTCCTCCCTGTCCAGCATCTCCCTGGTGGGGGTGGTCATGATCTCCCACTCAGTGCGGTTCAGGTCCCTCTCCACCTTGGACTTGTCGGGCCTGCCCCTGTACTCCTCCCGGAGGGTCTTCTCAGTCTCCGTTAGAAGCTCCTTCTTCTCGTCCAGCTCCTCGAAGAGGGGCCCCAGGCTCTTCTTTACCTCCTGGACCTTGGTGTTGATCCTGTCCCTCTCCTCACGGTGCTTCAGGGCCTCTTCCCTCATCTTCCGGGACGACTCGTTGAGGCGGTCCCTCTCCTCCCTTGCCTTCTTGATCTGCTCAAATAGCTGGTTGCGCGTCTTCCGCAGCTCGGCTGCCTGGGCCTCCAGCTCGTCTAGTTTCCTTTCTTCGGCGGACATGTAGCAGGTGCACCACTGGTGGGTGTAGCTTATCGTCTACTGGAATATGAGCCCAGCTAAAAGGGCTTCGTTGTCCACCGTCATATTTTTCAGGGTCATTACGGCACCGAGCTGTAATGTTAGATAAATTTATATCTAAAAAAATCAATGTTTAGTCATCCTTCAACACTGATTGAAGGATGTCATCTCGGACCGGTAGCCCAGAGTCTGAGAGGTGAAGGGGGGTAGAGGTTCACGTGGGGCTGGCAGCATCATACCTAGCCCTGGCTCTGGGCGGCCTCTACTTCATCTACGCCTTGAAGTACTACTTCTCCACCCTCATCGCCCTGAACCTGCTGGACCCGGCGAACCCTGTGTCCGCCCACTTCATGCCGCCGGAGGAAGAGCCGCCCAACGGGGACGGCGCTCCCTTCGTCTCCGTACACATCCCCTTCTACAATGAGGTGAACGTGGCCAGACGCGTACTCAACGCCTGTGTGGACCTGGACTACCCCAACTACGAGGTTCTGGTGGCGGACGACAGCCGGGACCGGACGCTAGAAGTCCTCAGGGACTCCGAGTGGCGCATCACCAGGCCCATCGTCAAGTTCGTCCACAGGAAGGACCGGGGCGGCTTCAAGGGCGGCGCCCTCCAGCAGGCACTCAGGTACATGCACCCCGCAGCAGAGTTCGTGGTGGTCTTCGACGCCGACTTCGTGCCGCCCCCCGACATAATAGGCAAGTTCCTGGGGGTGTACGAGGGGGCGAAGGCTGGGGGCAAGCCCGTGGCCGCCGTTCAGGGCTACCAGCTCCACTACCTGAACAAGAACGAGAACTGGCTCACCAAGGGGGTGAGGGCCGAGTACAGCGGCAGCTACATGGTGGAGCGGGTGGCCGAGGAAGCCCTGGGGGCCATGAAGATGGTGAGCGGCAGCGTCTTCATGCTCAGGGCCGACGTCCTCAGGGGCCTGGGGTGGACCACCAGCATCACCGAGGACTGGGAGCTCACCCTACGCATGTACCTGGAGGGGTACAGGGTTGCCTACACACCCCTCATCCAGGCCCCCGCCGAGATACCTAACACGGTGAGCCGCCTGGTGCGGCAGAGGATGAGGTGGGCCGAGGGCCACACCCACGCGGTGCGCCGGTACTTCTGGAAGGTGATGCTGTCAACGAAGCTGTCAACGGCTGAGAAGCTGGAGTTCATCTACTTCGCCCCCTACTACCTCCAGTCCCTCTTCTTCATCCTGGGCACAGCCTGCTGGATAGTCTCGGAGGTCTACAGGAGGCGGCCCCCCTTCTGGACGCCCACCCTGGGCTGGGGTCTGGTGATAAGCAACTTCCTGGCCATACCCGTGATGGGGCTGGCCGGAGTCTTCCTGGAGGGCGACCTACTGGAGGACTACTCGGGGGTCTTCAGCTTCATAGCCCTGAGCATCATCATGGCCCCCTACCAGGCCTACGCGGCGCTGAAGGGGCTGCTGGGGGATGAGGGGACCTGGATAAGGACCCTGAAGACGGGGTACATAACGGAGAGCTTCATAGGGCTCAAGTTCAGGAGCCTGTTCAGGTGGCTGAAGGATGTAGGGTTATCTAAGGGCGGCGGCGAGACGGTGAGGACGGGCAACCCGCCGCCGTGGGTGCCCACCAGGAGGCTCCTGTCCGCGGCTTGCATCTTCCTCATAGCGTTGCCGTTCCTGGACAGGGTCGCCCACTTGGTTGGACTCATATCCGGGTTCCTGGCCCCGGGCCTTATCGAATCAGCGTTAAGGGGGATGGTGGTTGGGTAAACACTTCGCGGTGGATGGAGGAAACCTATACATTTTCACGACTGGGAAGGACGTCCTTCTCAACCTGAACAGCTTCCCGCGGGGGCTGGACCTCTTCGGGGCCGACACGGCTTGGCGGGTTTCACCATGGGTGGCCGTGGTGGAGGACGTGCTGCAGAGGCAGCTGGAGAGGGCCCAGATAGTGCTCAGGCTCCACGGGTACGAGAAGGCGTCCCTGCCCAGGGAGGCCCTGGAGGCCTACTTCCTTGACGGGAACGAGCTGAGGGTCGTGGAGAAGGTGGTGGAGATGCAGACGCTCCTGCCCCCAATCACCGTCGATGGAGGCGAAGAAGACTAGGCCTGGGACTCCCTCTTCCCGAAGCCCACCACCAGGTCCACCAGCTTCTTGGTGTCCACCTCGGCGCGGCTCCTCCAGTCCAGATACATGACGCCCTGCTCGTCCACGCCCAGGTACCCCTGCTGGATGTACTTGTCCAGGTTGAGCTTAACCCTCCACCCGGGCAGCTTGTCCTGGAGGACCCGCTCCACGTCCGTCCGCGGAGCCTTACCCTGCTTGCTGATTATGTAGGCCACGCTGACGGCCAGACCCGCGATGTCGTCTATCCTCCACCCGATGGTCTTGGCGGTCTTCTGGTCAACGGTGCCGCGGAGGGTGACGTAGAACCTGGCGTCGGCTAGCTGGCTGCCCGTGGGCTCCACTATGCTGGGGTCGTCCGTGACGCTGGTCACCTGGAGGTCCAGGGGCTGCAGCTGCTTGTCCAGGACCTCCACCACGCTCTGCCACTCTGAGCCCAGCTCCTGCCTCAGCTCCCAGCCCCTGACGCCGGGTAGCTTGTGGTGCTTGAAGAACAGCAGGTGCACGGCGTCCTTGACCTTCCGCGCGTACGCCTGCTCCGCCTTGCTCACTCTCTTCGCCATTGTCTCCACTCCTCGTAGTCCACCATTACGGGTAGGCTCACCTTGGCCCGGCCCGGGTCTGGGCGGGGCTCAGGGTTGTGGATGATGACCGTCTCCTCCAGGAGCCTATCCCACTCCACGTTGGCGTACCCGTACCCCACCATGAATACCGTCATGTAGGCCCTGTACACGGTCTCGTGGTAGGTCTCGGCGCCCACCCAGTCCCAGTAATCTAAATGGCCACCGATGCCTGTCTTTTCCCCCAGCTCCCTCCAGAAGCCCTCTATGAGGTCCATGAACCCCTCCTCTGGGATGAGGCCCAGCTCGTGGGCCTCGCCTCTGGTGGCTGTCCCCGTCTCGACGACGGTCACGTCGGGGTTCCTCCACCTCTCGTCCAGGGGTATCAGGTCGCCCCAGTACCCCAGGCTCTCGGCCAGGGTTCGGGCCGACACCTGTTCGATCTCGACGACGGGGTGCCAGGACTTGAGGAAGGCCTCCGCTATGGCTCCTATGTCCATGCGCATGAGCTGCTGGCTGAGCATGAAGGGGTCCTTGTAGAGGGTGCTGCTCTGGTGCTCTATCCACTTGTTCTGGCGCTCCAGGACCCCGCTGAGCTCCTTGAGGGCCTCCGCGTCCACGCAGAACTCGCGGACGTCCTTGATGTTGGGGTAGTGCTTCCTGATGACGCCCATGATGTAGTCGAAGTCTATGTCGAAGGGCTCTATCTTGCCGGCCTGCACCATTCGGCAGAGGCTTATGACGCTCTCCAGCTCGCTCACTTCTTGTCCTCCACTATCCTGGGCGTGGAAACGTCCTCCGTCTTGTGAATCATGATTATGTGGACGTCCTGGCCGCGGAACGTCACCTGGCTGGGCGTTATGGCCATGTACTGGCCCGTGGAGCCCTCCATGGTCTGGACTATGAACTCGCTGACGGACTCCTTGTTCCCGGGGTCCATGTGGAGGTCGAACTCGTCCACCGCTCTGAAGGGGCTGAGGACGTTCTGCTGCAGCGCCAAGAGGAAGGCCATGATGCTGGTGCTCCGCTCGCCGCCGCTGTGGGTGTAGAGGTCGAGCTTCTGGGGGGCGGCGCCCTTGAAGCCCACGTGTATCTCCAGGCCCGCCTCCTCTATGTCGTGGCTGTTGACCAGTCTGCACTCGCCTGTGGCCTGGAGCCTGGTGAGTAGGCTCTGGTACCTGGCGTTCACCTCGTCCAGCAGGTTCTCGGTGACCTCCAGCCACTTCTTGTTGCGCTCCTCGATCTCCTCAAGCACCTGCCTCCGGTTCTCCCGGACCTCCTGGATGCGCCGCTCTATCTCCCTGAAGGTGGTGTTGTAGTTGTCGTACATCTCCTCGGCCTCCTCGGGTACGTCAGCCATGCCCATGAGGATGCCCGCTGTGCGCCTTATCTCGTTGAGTATCTCGTCGCTGCTGCGACCCGTCTCTATCCGTTGGCCCCTGATGAGGGCCTCGGCCTCCGCGTCCCGGAGGTCACGGAGAGCCCGGTCCATCTCGGCCCTGGCCTGCTCCAGGCGCCTCTTGAGCCGCCCTCGCCGGTCCTTCAGGAGGGCCAGCTGGATGCGGCTGTCGATGTACTGGTCGTTGGTGTCGTCCAGCCGCTTCCGCAGGGCCTCCATCTCGTCCACCAGCCTCCCCGCCTCCCTCTCGGCCTCCCCCAGCCTCTCCGTGTAGTGGGTGAGCTCGGACTGGAGGCTGCTCCTCTGCTCCAGGAACTGGTTGCTGAGGCTCTCGTAGGTCTGGGTCTGGGTCTCCTCTATCTCCGTGAACAGGTTGAAGTAGTCGTCCAGCCTCTGGGGCCCGGCTCTGGCCTTGCTGAGAAGGGCTTTTATGCTGGACTCGAAGCGCCTCCTCTGCTCGCTACTGCTCTGGATTATTCTTTCGACTTGGGTCAGCTGCTCCTTGGATGACGCGATGGTGTGCTCGCTGACGCCTACGGTCCTCTCCGACTCTATCCGCTTCTC
Source organism: Candidatus Bathyarchaeota archaeon (assembly GCA_043826455.1). GTDB lineage: Archaea > Thermoproteota > Bathyarchaeia > TCS64 > TCS64 > RBG-16-57-9. The sequence continues at coordinate 31,102 of JBDRQD010000025.1, read as the reverse complement.
TATAAGATCGCTCCACTGGAGCCTCATGGCTCGGAGGCTCTCCTCGGCGTCCACCACCCTCTTGGTGTTGAGCTCCATCTCCTCCTCGGCCTGGGCCAGCTCCCTCTCCGTCTCGTCCAGCTCGCCCTGGAGCTGCCTCTCTGCCTCCTCCAGACTCATGACGCGGCTCCAGGCCATCTCCTGCTGTAGGAAGGTCTGCCGCTTCTGGAGCTGCCTCTTCTCTTGCAGCCTCTCGTTCTGCTCCCTCCAGTAGGCCAGGGTCTCCCGGGCCTGGTTCAGGAGCTGGTTGAGGCTATGCTCCTCGCTGAGGATACCTCCCAGCTTCACCTTGGCCTCCACCACGTCGTGGCGGAAGCTCTCGTAGCCCACGGCCTCCTCCAGCATCTTGAGGCGCTCCTGGGAGCTCAGGTTGGCGAACCTGCCGGGCATGTTCTGGTGCATGATGATGAGCATGTTGTCGGGGTCGAAGCCGAAGCCCTTCAGCAGGTCAACGACGTCGGCCTTGGACACGTGCCTCTGGTTGAGCTGGAACCCGTACTTGCCGTCCTTGCGGAGGGTCCTGCTGAGGGTTATCTCGTCCATGTTGAACTGGGGCACCGGCCGGAGCCCAGTCTCCCCGGGGCTGTTATCCAGCATCAGGGTCACCCTGGCCACGTCGGAGTCCCACCTGATGAGGTCGCTCAGCCTCTTGCTCCGCTCTGTGTAGGTGTCCCCCAGGGCGACGCAGATGCCCAGGAGCAGGCTGGACTTACCTGCGCCGTTGGGCCCGCAGACCACGTTGACTCCGTTCCTTAGAGGGACCCTAGCGTAGCTGTAGGACATGAAGTTCTCAAGGATGACTTCTCGGATGAGCATCTGCGCGCCTCGGTTTCCAGTTGTGTATCCGCTCGGTGTTTTTAAACCCTATCTCTATGCACCGTTAGAGTCGGGTGAAAGTGGACATTGGCTTCAGACTGTTTAATGGTAGCCTTGGTGGCTCTCAAACCTTTTACACCCGCCGCGACACCAATATTGGAGTGCCATGATAGAGTTATCCAAGGCCCAGGAAGAGAGGGCCATGAGGCTTCACAGGAAGGCCGTGGTGGTGGACACCCACTGCGACACCCTCATGCAGTTCCTGCCCCAGGGCTGGGGCCAGCCGGCGCGGAAGCTGGGGGAGCGGAGCGACAAAGGCCACATAGACCTACCCCGGATGGTGGAGGGGGGCGTCACGTGCCAGACCTTCGCCATATACACGGGGCGCAGGGCCTTCGTGCCCGAGGCCCCCCTGGTCGCCATGCAGATGGTTGACAAGTTCTACTCGGAGATCGAGGCCAACCCTGGGATAGTGGCCGTCACCGCCCACGACGAGATACTGAAGGCCAAGAAGGAGGGAAAGGTGTGCGGCCTCCTGGCCATGGAGGGCGCCGAGCCGCTGATGGGGGACATCGCGGTCCTCAGGGTCTACCACAGGCTGGGCCTCAGGATGCTCAGCTTCGCCTGGAACTACCGGACGCCCTTCGCGGACGGCCTGGGGGCTAAACGCTCTGAGAGCAAGCTTCCCGAGCTGGGGGTCCAAGCCCTGGAAGAGATGGACAGGCTGGGCATCCTCTTCGACGTGAGCCACCTAGCCGACTCTGTGTTCTGGGACGTGTCCGACGTCATGAAGAAGCCCTTCATAGCCAGCCACAGCAACGCGAGGGCCGTGTGCGACCACCCCAGGAACCTGACGGATGACATGATCAGGGCATTGGTTGACCACGGCGGCGTCATGGGCATGAACTTCGCCCCGGCCTTCGTCACCGAGGAGGGCAAGGGCGCGGACGTCTCTAGGCTCGTTGATCACATTGACCACATAGTGAAGCTGGTGGGCCCCGACTACGTGGGCCTGGGCAGCGACTACGACGGCATCGGGAGCACGCCTGCTGGCCTGGAGGATGTCTCCAAGATGCCCAATATTACCCGGGAGCTGGTGGGCCGAGGCTACAGCGACGAGGATATTCTGAAGATTCTGGGCGGCAACCACCTGAGGGTCTTCAAGCAGGTCATCGGCTGAGCATCGCCCATCATTTTATCCCATTACTTCCTTGCTTCGCTGAGCTGATTTGATAAGTTGCGGTTCAGATGAGGCTGCTAAAGGTGGCTGGAGATGGAGCAGGATAGTAAAAACCATGTGGCTCCATCTTGTACCTTACAGTAGATAGGGGTGTTAGTTGTCATCGTCTATCCGTTGTCTTGTGATCACCGTACCATCGGGAAGGTGGAGGTTGAAGGAATGGATTTTTTCGTCTTCGCCTACGTTGAAGCTCACGGCGATGGTGGGGTTAACCCGTATGTACCATATTCCGTTGTTGTCCGGGGGGTAGAGTTCGAGGGGGATGGGTTGCCCCGGGATGTCGAGGGCGAGCCTGCCGTTGAGGATGACCACCTTCATGGTGATGTTGGGGTCCTCGGTCTGGTACTCTCCCACGTACCTCTCCATGTTCTCTGGGTAGGCCTCCTCTTGGGCGGGTGGGCCCCTCGTCAGTATGTTGACCCCTCCGGGTTCATGAAGCGTCATGGATGTGACGGCCCCGCTGTCATCGAGGTTGAATGAGACGGCGATCTGGCCCATGATCTTGAAGCGCTGCAGCCCCTCCGCGTCAGGTTCTTCCAGCTCAAACACGAGCTGGTTGGGGATATCGACCGCCAGGCGCCCGTTCTGCACGGTGACCTTGAACTCCGTGTTCCGGAAGGGTCCGAAGTTGGCGGTGTAGCTTCCAAGGTAGTCGGCGTACTGCTCCCTCACATTGGCGTTAATCTCCGCCAGCTCAGGGTGGATGAGCAGCTCATCTATCCTGGACTCCAGCTTTATCCCCGACGTGCTTCCTCGGGACTGGGTGAAGTAGAGGATCATGATGTCTTGCTCAGGCCACGCCCAGGCGTATGTGCCGTCTGAGCCGCTGTGACCGATGACTTCAGGCTCTCCCGTGGTGCTGTTGGAGAACAGGATCGCCATCTGACCGTAGTAGGCCTCCAGGTCGTAGAACCCCGTGGGGTAAGGCATGTCTGATCCGAGGGAGGACATCTTGGTCACCGGGGTGAGGGTGCGTCTTACAGCTGTCGGGGAGAGCAGCTGCTTCCACCCGATCTGGCCGTCATCCATCCACATCGCCAGGAAGCGTGCGTAGTTGACAGGCGTGCAGTATAGACCCTGGGAGCCGAAGGCGAATGGGTACAGTGGCTCATCGGGTGACCATACTCTCACCCACTCGCCTACTCCGCCCACGTAGAGAACGGGTATCCGGTCCCGGCGTGAGTCGTTGAGGGTCGCCGGGTGATAGTAGAAGGCGTCGTTCATTTTCAGGGGATCAAGTATTCTCTCTGTCACGAAGGCGTCCAGGGAGTACCCTGTCTCAGCTTCGACGATTGCTCCGAGTACCTCGGTGCCCGCGTCGCTGTACCAGAACTTGCTTCCGGGTTCGAACTCCGGCCCAAGATTACCTGTCGCGTTGGCCAGTGAGAAGAGTGTCTCGTACTCATCGGCGGAGGTTAATAATGAGAGGGGTAGCCCGCTCATGTGGGACAGTAGCTGCTCAACGGTGATGCTCCGGGAGTTCTCGTTGTCGAACCCCTGTATGTACTCGGCAGCCTCGGTGTCCAGGCGGAGGCGTCCCTCATCTATAAGGATCTGGACGGCGGCGCCTGTGACTGGTTTCGTCATCGACCGGATGTTGAACAGCGAGTTCTTTTCCATGGGGATCTCATTCTCTCGATCCTTCCATCCAACCACCTCGTGGAGGACGATGTTACGATTCTTGATTACCAGCAGCTCCGCTCCGACTATCGTCTCCTCGTCTAGATAGTCACGGACAGTCTCAGCCAGTTTAGCTAAAGTTTCGCTGGACAGACCCTGACTCTCGGGTGACGCGTATGGAAACTCGAGGACTCCCGTCGTCGAACTGATGTAGTGAGGGCGCTGACCGTTGACGTAGACTGACCCCGTGATTATTAGTAGCAAGAAGACGACCAGTACCCGGAAGGATTGTCTATGAACATTTGACATCTCTACTTCTACCTCAATGTTCTCTGCGACGAGCCGTGATGACGGCATCCACACAGAGTTTTAATTTTAAAGACAGTTGCCATTATCCCATCACTTCATTCGTTGACAGCAGACTAAGGAGACTATTATAAGGAATCCTCAAGTCCGATGCAGGAAAGTTAGTATCCTATGCATCAGAGGAATTATTGTACTTAAACTAACTAATTGGGTTTTACGCATCTAGTTGAGAGACGCAAGTAGGTGAGTATTGCTACCCCGAGCAGTAACGCTGCGAATGGGAAACCCGGGATACCGTTTTCGATGCTTTCCTCTTCTTCTATTACTGGAGTCTCTTCATCGATGATTTGCCACTCTGCTCCTTTGTCAAATCTGAACAAGAAGACATCAAAGTCATCAACAGGTGCATCCATACCCATGAAGTCTTTTGAATCAGTGTTCCCGGTTACCAGTAACCCATCCTGGGTCCACCAGATTATGCCGAACCAGTCCTCGCCACTACCACCAAGGTAGGTGGAGTATCGGAGAGTGGCTAAGTCTGATGTAAGCTCGGATAGCCAGTAATCGACGCTACCCGAGTACCGTGTCTGAGCGGCGTCGCTGGTAACTGGGAAGTCGTTTGATAGGGTTGACCCTGAGACCCATACGCTGCCATCTCCATATGCTAGGAATGGCTGGTAGTCGTTCTGATTCCCCCCTATATAGGTTGATGAGATAAGTGTGCTAAGATGGGGGTCGAGGCATGAGATGAAGACGTCCCGTCCCCCTCCACCGTATGTGTCGGAGTATGCCTCAGAGGATGTAGGGTAGTTTCTCGACTCCGTGTGCCCGGCTATCCAGACTCTGCCCTCTTCATCTATTGCCATGGTACTCGTGTTATCGAAGAGACTACCGCCAATGTAGGTGGACGACTCCAAGGTTGAGAGGTCGTGGCTGAGACAGGTCACAAACACGTCCACGCCCGAATTATATGTATCATCATAACACCCGTCGGTTACCGGATGATCAGCGGACTCCGTATGACCGGTGATGTAAACCAAGCCATCCTTGTTTGCCACTACGTATGCCCAGTCGTTGGCCGAGCCACCGACATAGGTAGACGCGACAACGTTAAGGTCAGCGTCAAGTTTTACGAGAAAGCTGTCGCCGCGGCCATTGTAGCTTGTATCGTATGCGTTTTCCGTGGTCGGGAAGTCGCTGGACTCCGTGTAGCCTGTGAGATACAGGTATCCTTGGTCGTCTATCGAGAGGAAGGCTCTCGCCGCGGTTTCTCTGCTCCTGCCGCCAATGTAGGTGAGGGCCTCAAGCTGGCTCAAGTCGTTGCTTAGCCTGGCGACGAACATGTCGGGGGCTCCTCCTAGGCTGCCGTCAAAGGCGTTCTCTGTTACCGGCAGATTGCTTGAGGCGGTTACCCCGGCGATATAGACGTGGTCATCGGGGCCGATCACGAGGGCTCCACTTATCTCATCACCATTACCGCCAAAATAGGTGCAAGCCAGTAGGGTTGAGAGATCGTGGCTGTACTTCGCTACGAATAGGTCAAAGGCGCCATTATGGGACTGGTCGAATGCGTTGGGGCTCACAGGCAAGTTTGTGGAGTCCGTCACACCGTAGAGGAATACGTCGCCTTTGCTGTCCTGTGTCGCTCCTGTTGAGTGGGACCCTTCTTCGCCGTTTCCCCCGAAGAGCAGTATTTGGTTTGTTTCTCCTTGGACTATGCTTGTGGGGATCAGAACAAGTATCAGAAATAATATGGGGATGGTTCTCATTGCTCTGGGTCCGAATAAGCGGTTAAGGTTTTATAAGTAGTCCTCTGATTTGTTATTGGGAGAGTAACATGCATTCTCAACAGCGCACGCACAGCCTTCAAGAGACAGGGAACATATACTCGGATCTCTCCTCCCGGAGCTCAATTATGCATCCTTCCATCGATGGGACCAATTACCCTATGATGCTCATGGGCAGGCAGTAAGAAAGGGCCATCATTTTGCCCTCACCGAATATAAACGCATATAGCCTCAACCAACCCCTGATCACACGTGATTCTATGTCCACTGGAGCAGGTTTCAGAGGATCAAAGTACTGCTGGATGAACGGCGAGCTCATCGAGACCAAGGACGCCCTGGTCTCAGCCATGGAGAGCATCCATATGGGCATCTTCGAGGGCATCAAGGCCTACGTGGAGAAGGACGTCCTGGCTGAGGGCAAGCTCAACGTCTTCGGTTGGAAGCAGCACATCGACAGACTGTGGAGGAGCGCCGCGGTGGACAGCCTCAGCATCGGCTACACGAAGGACGAACTCCTCATGGCCGTGAGGGAAACCATCAAGGCCAACGGCTTCAAGAAGAACGTGTACATCCAGCCCAGGGTCTGGCCCAAAGTGGACAACCCCGAGGAGAGCCACGTGGTCGTACCCACATGGGGCTTCGAGACGCTGCTGGGAAAGAATAACCCCAGGTTTGGAGAGGAGCGCCGATTCATGGTGAGCAGCTGGAGAAGGATCAGCAGCGACGCCCTGCCGCCCCAGGCCAAGAGCTGGGCCAACTACGCCAACAGCAGACTTGCCATCATGGAGGCCAAGCGTTGCGGCTATGACAGCGCCATATTCTTGGAAAGCAGAGGCTTCGTCTCCGAGGGCACAGGCGCGTGCCTAATGACGGTCAGGGACGGCAAGGTCATAACGCCGCCCGTCTCGGCCAGCATCCTGGAGTCGGTGACCCGGAACTGCTTCATAGAGTTCATCCCCGACCTAGGTGTCCCCGTGGAAGTGAGGGACATCACTAGGGTCGAGCTCTACGCCAGCGACGAGGCCTTCCTATGCGGCACAGGCGGCGAGTGCACCCCCATAACCGGCGTGGACGACATCAAGCTCGGGGAAGAGTACCCGGGGCCCACCACAAGAAAGATAGCGGCCTACTACAGCGACATCTTGGCGGGCAAGGTGGCCAAGTACAAGGACTGGCTAACCCCCGTCTAACCCTACAGCCGGTTAAAGTCCTCCTTCAGGGTCATCAAGACCAGTTGCGTCTTTGTGCCTCTGATGTAGTCCTTGTGGAGGAGCTTCTTGGTGAAGTTACTCAGCTCCTCCCTGGTCCTGAACTTGGCTATCACCACTATGTCGTTGTCCCCCGTGGTGTTGTACACGGCGTAGGGCTCCTCAAGCTCCACCAGCTCGTGGTCCTTGCCGTCGTAGAACCCGGGGGCGTCCCCCACGCTGATGCTGACCAGGACGGTGAGGTCGTAGCCCAGCTTCTCGTGGTCCACCTGGATAGTGTACTTCTTTATGATGCCCCGCTCCTCAAGCTTCGCCACCCTGGAGGCCACTGTGCCGGGGGATAGGCCCAGTTTACGGGCTATCTCGCGGTAGGACTGGCGGCTGTCCTCTACGTACTCGTTGAGTATCTGTTTATCTACGTCGTCTAACAAGCCGGATCACCTTGACTCTGATACATTGTTCAGGTACGTGTATAAATTTTTTTCAAATGTCCAGAAACCGCACATTGTCAGGCATGCAACCTGACTATATGTTAATTTCCCCCTGAAGGTTCTTGGTTGGTGTGTCGCGTCCCTTAAGGGAGACCTGGCACCCCCGGAGGGGAAAGAATTTATGTGAAGCCAATGAGTATCTTTGCTGGTTGGGCCGGTGGTCTAGCCTGGCAGGACGCCGCGTTCACACCGCGGTAATCGCCGGTTCAAATCCGGCCCGGCCCACCACGTTCTCAGCCCGGCCTGATGTTTTTAGAAGCCCTGTCCACCACTTCCTTGATTCTCCTCACCCTGGTCTCAGCCCGTTTAGCGTCCTCCACCCAGAACACGTACATGAGCTTCACCGAGTTGGGGAACCCGGTGAAGTTGGCCCACGCGGCCTCATCCTTCCTGAGGGCCTCCTCCAGGTCCCCCGGGGTCTCAGGGGCCTCCCTGGAGGTGTAGGCGGAGTCCCATCTGCCGCTCCGTTTGGCCTCCTCTACAGCCAGGAGCCCGGCTGGGGTCATCCTGCCCTCTGAGATGAGTCTCTCAGCCCTCTCCCTGTTGGTGAGGGCCCAGGGGCTGTTCTTTCGTCGGGGGGAGAACCTCTGGGTGAAGCTGTGCTCGTCTATGCTCCTCATTCTGCTGTCAATCCAGCCGTAGCACATGGCCTCCTCCACGGCCTCTTCGTAGGTCACCCCGGGTGCGGGTGAGCCGGCCTTCTGTATGGTGACCCAGGCCTCCTTCTCCGCGGCGTGGTGCTGCTCCAGCCACTTTCTCCACCCGGCCCTTTCCCTGAACTCTAGGCTCACGTGCTCAGCCATAGGCACCCAGACAATGTGAGGCAAATCCAGTTATAACGCTGTTCAGTGGGCGTCGGGTCACCTTCTCCCCTCCGCGTAGGTCAGGACCAGGGCGACCGAAATGCATAGGACTCCCAAGACCTGCAAGCTCATTGAGGTTGAGGTGAACACCTCCGGGCTGGAGGTCGTGTAGGTGCAGTCAGGTATCCTGGCGTCGTCAGGGTAGCCGTGGCTCTCCCAGAAGCCCAGGTGATCGTAGTCCACCACCTCCACCCGCTCCACGTACTTCACCCACTTGTACCCCCACCAGCACGGCGCCACCAGCCTGAACGGGTACCCCTGGTCCCTGTTGAGGGTCTCCCCGTCAGCGTAAACAGCTATGATGAAGTCCGGGTTCCCCGCCTCCGTGAGGGGCAGGCTGCTGCTGTACTGGGTGTCGTCCTGGAACACCACGTCCACAGCCCCATCCCTCACCCCGGCCAGCCCCAGGAGGTGGCTGAGCCTCACCCCAGTCCAGTTGTATGTGTAGACCACGAAGCTGTTTACCCCGGGGTTCTCGGGGGGAGCCCCCACGCAGATGCAGGACGCCTCCACGGAGACCATGGGTAGCCCAAGGAACTCGCTGTAAGTGATGTTGAGGGGCCTCTCTACTAGCCCGTATATGCGGAGAACCGGCTCAAACTCCTGGGCCGCGGCGGGCTCCACTTGGTGGGCGCCTAAAACCAGGAGGATCAGGGCTAGCATCAGGGTTGTTCTCAACTATATCACCGCCGTCTTCACGAGGATGTGGTGGATGAGGGCTAGGCCCAGCGCCTTGGTGGTGGGGCTGTGGACCAGCTTCCACCACCTGTAGTACCTCGGGTCCTTGATGAACCGGAGCCCCGCGCCGCTGAGCACCAGGAACCCCATCAGGGCCAGTATGTAGAGGCTGGAGTAGTGGACCGGCAGTATTACACCGGCCTTGGTCCTGGAATGCACCGCTGCCAATACGAACGCCAGAACGCTGACGGGGCAGTGAGCCCGGGCCCAGACTCCGCCGAGCCGAGCCTTAACGTCTTCGTTGCTGAGGACACCTGACGCCGGGAACAGGAGGGCGCCGGCAACGCCGACCCAGTGAACCAGGTCGTAGACGTCGAAGGAGAAGGAGCCGCGCCAAGTCAAGGGCCTGTAGGCAACGAGGGACGCGTAGATGAGCAGCAGCCCCAGGAGTAGCAGCCCCCTCGCCAAGGGGCTCGGCTGAGTCTTCACATGGTGTATTCCGCGTCGGCGGCTAAAAAGGGGCTACCTGAACAGGTCCTCCTCAAGGGGCCGCACCATGTCGGAGCCTCTGCCCTCCCCCTCAGGGTACTCGTAGCCCCTTATGATGACCACGGGGACTCCCTCAGACTTGCCCTTAACCAGCTCCGCGGCTGCTGCCAGCTCGTCTGCCACCGCGATGTTGGTGACCACCAGGGTGTGGCCCGTCATGTCCGTCTCCCCCCTGTAGTCCCTGAAGGGGCTCATGCCGGAGACGCCTATGGCGAAGTCCACCTGCCCCATCCTCCAGGCGCGGCCCCACGTGTCGGTTATTATAACCGCGTGCCTCCTGCCTGTGAGCCTCTCCAGCCCGGCCCTGATCCTGGCGGCGGAGGCGTCGGGGTCCGAGGGGAGCAGGGTGACGTAACCGTCCTCCACATTGCTCAGGTCCACGCCGGCGTTGGCGCAGACGTGGCCGTGGCGGGTCTCCACGATGAGGGCCCGTCCCTTCATCCGGATTATTCGGCTGGTCTCCCTGAGGACTACCTCGGCCACCCTGGGGTCCTTCTCCATGGACGCGGCTATATGGTGGGCGAACAAGCTGGGCTGCACGTCCTCCAGCCGGACCACCCTGCCCTCGGCCTTTGAGACGATCTTCTGGGTGACCACCACCACGTCCTTATCCGCTAGTGTGAGGCCCTGCCTCCGTGCCGCGTCATGGATGAGGGCGGCCAGGTCGTCCCCCTCGGCCACCATGGGGATACCCCTCAGCGGGGTGACTGTGAAGCTCATACATTCATCCAAACCATTACAGGGTAAAAAGCATGCTAGGAAAACCCGTGCTCAGGCAGAGCTGCGCCGTCATGCAAGCCAAGTCAAACCTTTTACCCTGAGCACCACCCGAATAGTTGGGGCTCAAAATGTCTTCCTACTTCGAGAGGCAGCCGACAGGCGAGGAGATACGGAGACGCGTATCGGGGTACCAGGTGTGGATGGAGGTGGACCTGGACGCCATTGGCAGGAACCTGGACACCGTCAGACGGCTCACAGGCGCCGAGGTCGTCCCCTGCGTCAAGAAGAACGCCTACGCCCACGGCCTCCCCGCCGTGGTGGCCTACCTCATGACCCGGGGCGTGGAAAGGTTCCTGGTGGCCAAGCTCTGGGAGGCCAGGTACATCAGGAGGTCCGGCCTGGACTGCGGCGTGGTAAACATGGACCCCCTCTTCACCGAGGACCAGTTAAGCGAGGCAGTGGAGCTGGGAATCACCCAGGTGGTCTACCACAGGGACTCGGCCCGGATGCTGAGCGCCGCAGCCGTCCAACAGGATAGGAACGCCTCCGTATGGGTGAAGGTGGACACAGGGCTAGGAAGGGCCGGCGTCGTCTACACGGAGGCCGCGGACCTCATAGAGCACGTTTCCAAGCTGAAGGGCGTCAGGGTCGAGGGCGTCTTCTCCACGCTGCTGGAGGACGACGAGGACGCACAGCAGATAACCCGGTTCAGGGAGCTGAGGGAGGAGCTGGAGAGGAGAGGCGTCCACGTGGGAACCTGGAGCCTGGCCAGCAGCCACGGCGTCTTCTTCAGACCCGGCAGCCACTTCAACGCTGTCAGGCCCGGCGTCATGCTCTTCGGCTTCTACCCCGTCCCGGAGGCCAAGGACACAGGCGTGGTGCTGCACCAAGCTCTCGCTCTGAAGGGGCGGCTGGAGCACGTGAAGACCGTTGAGGCGGGGACGCCTCTCACCTACGGGGGCAGCTACGTGGCTCCCAGGAGGATGAGGGTGGGCACCATGCACATGGGTTACAGTGACGGGTACCTCCGCCAACTCTCCAGGAAGGGCCTCGTGAAGGTAGGCGGCAAGATATGCCCCATAATCGGGGGCGTCAGCATAAACCATTACCTGGTGGACCTTACGGGCGTCGAAGCTGAGGTGGGGGACGTGGTTGAAGCCATAAGCAGGGTGGGCCCCAACAGCGCTCACGCCCTCTGCGACCTGGCCGGCGTAGAGCCCTACCAGCTGGCCGTGTGGATGAGCCCCCTCACCCCGAAGGTGTACACCTTGGGCGGGGAGCCGGTGGCGCTGAGTGAGCCGGAGCTCACCGAGAGACGCTGAAATCCCCCAAGGGTTTATGTAGAAATTTGTAACGGTTTGTGGTCTAATTCTGAAGTAAATCTGAAATCCCTTTAAAAGCTCATTTGCGGGCTGTCCCCCTGTGAATCAAAGTGTACTGCAAGAAATGCGGAAAAGAGCTTGAGGAGGGGGCGGAGTTCTGCCCCGGCTGCGGAGCGAGCCTGGTCAAGGGTAACCTGACCTATAGGAAGCAGGGTTCAAAGGGATGGGACGCCGGGAGGGTCATAGCCGTCATCTTAGGAGGCTTCATGATCCTCGTTGGTCTGCCCCTGGCCTTCGCGGGCACGGCCCTCATGGGCGTGACGTCAGCCATGGACGACGGGTCCGGCTACATAGGGGTTTGGGGCTTCGACTTCGAGACTGGCACCCAAGCCCTGGTGTTCAAGGATATGCACGTGGAGGACATCGTCATCGACAGGATCGAGAGCCCCGCGGTGAGGTACTGGTCCCCAAGGGTCGGCGACTTCCTGAAGTTGAAGTTCAACCTTGAGAGCAACAACGGTAAAGAGGTGTTCATAGGGATACTGGACGAGGCCCACGCCCTCAGCTACCTGGGAGCAGCCGAGTACGAGACCGTTACAGACTTCAAGATGGAAAGCCCCTTCGACGGGCACCCCTACATAACCTACCAGCTGCACAACGGCGACGAGATAACTGTGGCGCCCCAGGACATGAGCACTTGGGACGCATACGCGACGGGGGAGGACGTCTCTCTTGAGTGGGAGCCCGAGGGAGGCGACTACTGGGTGGTCATGATGAACGCGGACCTGACGCCCGGCGTGGACGTAGAGTCCGGCGTTGGCGTCAGGATGCCCTTCCTGAGCTTCATAGGCCAAGGCATCCTCGTGGGAGGCATCATATGCCTCGCCATAGGGGGCGTCATCGTATACGTCGGCGCAGTCAGAAGGGACTAAGGTGAATGAGCATGGTGTACTGTAAAAGTTGCGGAAAAGAGATAGGCGACGACGCCGAGTTCTGCCCGGGCTGCGGCGCCAAGCAGAACGTGAGCGAGCTTGTGCTGGCGACGTGGGGTGAGAGGTTCCTGGCCTTCATCATCGACGCCATCCTGGTGGGGATGGTGGCCGGGATCATAAGGCCGGTGTACTGGATGCCCCACAGCATGCCCTTCATCGACCTGGGCGTCAGCAACGTGCTGCTGTTCCTCTACTGGGCGTTCCTGGAGGGGACTCAGGGGCAGAGCCTTGGCAAGAAGGTGATGCGCATCAAGGTGGTGGACCTACGCGGCGAAGCCATCGACATGAGCAAGAGCCTGTACCAGGCCATCGGGAAGGCGTTCCTGCTGCCCCTAGACGTCATCATCGGCTGGCTCATGTACGGTGACAGGCAGCAGAGGCTCTTCAACTACCTGAGCGGCACGATAGTGGTCAAGGAGTAGAATCCTCGGCCACCCCCCAATTTTTCTTATCTATTTCTGAGCCGTCCTAAAATTTTAGCAGACTCCAAAAAGTTGATTAATCCAAGCCATCGCTTCAACCCTAATAAAAAACGTCGGAGCGGAGCAGATGTGGAGAGCATTGTAGCTGAGGGCCTGACCAAGAGGTTCAACGGATTCACGGCCGTGGACAGCCTAAGCTTCACCGTGGAGCAGGGCGAGATATTCGGGCTCCTAGGGCCAAACGGCGCAGGTAAGACCACCACCATAAGGATGCTGGCATCCCTCATCCAGCCCACGGAGGGGGACGCCTACGTGGGCGGGTTCAGCGTCAGGGACGACGCCCTGAGGGTGCGGGAGATCATAGGGATACTCACGGAGAACCCTAGCCTCTACGAGCGTCTATCCGCCCGGGAGAACCTGGAGTTCTTCGCCAAGGCCTACGGCGTGGGTGAGCCCCAGACACGTGACGCTAGGATCAGGGAGCTGCTGGAGTTCTTCGACCTCTGGGATAGACGCGGCGACAGGGCCGGCACCTTCAGCAAGGGCATGAAGCAGAAGCTGGCCTTAGCCAGGGCCCTGGTTCACGAGCCCAGAACCCTATACCTGGATGAGCCCACCAGCGGCCTGGACCCTAAGTCGGCCAAGGACATCAGGGACCTCATGGAGAGGCTGAGCCAGAGGGAGGGCCAGACCATACTCCTCTCTACTCACAGGCTGGAGGACGCTGAGAGGCTCTGTGACAGGGTTATGATCATCAACCGCGGCGGGGCGGTGAGCGTGGCGTCCCCCAGGGAGCTCCGGCAGAGAGCCACAGGCGCCCACGTGGTCCGGGTGGGGCTCCGGGAGGTGACGGGCCCCCTGTCTGAGGCCGTGGAGGCCGCGGAGGGTGTGAAGGCCCTAGACGTTAGGGACGGGGCTCTATTCGTCACTCTGGCCGATGAGGGCTACACGCCTGGGCTGGTCCGCAGCATAGTGGACGCAGGGGGCAGCGTCATGTACGTGGTGCCATTGGAGGTCTCGCTGGAGGATGCCTACCTGAAGGTCATAGGAGGCGAGTGAGGTGCGGTGGAGCAAGGCGTTTCTGGTGTTCAGGAAGGACCTGAGCGAGGTGGCGAGGAACTGGGAGGTGATGGCGCCCATGATCATACTGCCCGTCATCTTAACAGTCCTCATCCCCGCTATGATCATCCTGGTGCCTGACTCCATGAACGGGTCCAACAACGCTAACCTCATGGATACTATGATTCCCAACCTCCCGGAGGCCGTCAAGCAGATCCTATCGGGCTTCCCGGAGGCCCAGCAGATGATCTACATCATGCTGGTATACTTCTTCGCACCCTTCTTCCTCATAATACCCCTCATGGTCTCCGGCGTCATAGCCTCCGACAGCTTCGCCGGGGAGAAGGAGAGGAAGACCATCGAGGCCCTGCTGGCTGCGCCCCTCACGGACAGCGAGCTCCTCATGGGGAAGATACTGGCGAGCTTCGCTCCCGCCATGGGGGCCACCCTCATCAGCTTCACCCTGTACACGGTGATGGTGGACGCCTTGACGCTGGGGCGTTTCGGGTTCCTGCTGCTCCCCAACCTCACCTGGTTGGTGATGATCCTGTGCCTGGCCCCCGCGGCGTCCCTCCTGGGGATAGGGGCCACGGTGATCATATCGTCCCGGGTTAAGGGGTTCAGGGAGGCCCAGCAACTGAGTGCCCTCCTGGTGGTGCCCGTGCTGGCGCTGCTCTTCGGGCAGGCCTCAGGGTTCCTGATAATGGGGCCGGCGACGCTGATCGTGCTCACCATCCTGGTCTTGGTGGTGGACGCCGCCCTTTTCGGTGTGGGCGTCAGCCTGTTCAACAGGGAGAAGATACTGTCCCAGAGCCACTGAGACTCACATTTTTATACCGTCACGTCCATCACGTCTGGAAATGACCGTAGAATGCGTTTCTCGAACCGCAAACCTGGGGAACTGTGCGTGCACCAGCGCTGACTGCGAGAGGAGGGGCGTCTGCTGCGCCTGCGTGGCCAACCACAAGACCCACGGCAACCTACCCGCGTGTCTGAGACCCAAGACAGACTAGACGCCGTGCCCGGGCTCTAGCCGCGCTTCTTCCAGTGGTCGGCTATCTGCCGAGCGTTGGCGAACCAGACTCCTGGAAACCGCTTCATGTAGTTTATCGTACGCTCCAGCAGCATCATGTTACCGGGTTTACCTATGATCTGGGGGTGGAACATGCTGGTCCAGCAGAGCCCGTACCGGTAGTAGCCGTCGAACGCGTTGGTCCATATCTGGTAGCCGGTCTCGGGGCTCATCATCCTGGCCTTGTAGGTGCTGAAGGGGTAGTCGGCGAAGAGGTGGAAGTCGTCCATCTCGTAGTAGCTGGGCACCTCCACCAGGCCGTTGGGCAGCGTGTAGGGCATGTCGCTGCCCCTGAGGCTGCTGTCGTAGGTGAACCCGTTCTCCGCCAATATGTCCAGGGTGCTGGGGCTGAGCTCGCCGCCCGCCGTCCTGTTCCCCACCGGCCTGTAGCCTGTGGCGTCCTCTATGGCCTGAACGCATTTCAGCAGTCTCTCCGTCTCCTCCTCTCTGCCCAGGTGCTCTATCTTCTCATGAATCCATCCGTGGGTGGCAACGTCGTGGCCCCGTCTAACGATCTCCGCCACCTCGTCGGGGTGGTTCACCGCGTTCATGGCCACCACGAACCAGGTGGACTTGATCCTGTGCTCGTCCAGGAGGTCCAGTATCCGGGGGATTATGCCCGCCCTCCACACGTAGTCGCCCTGGCTGAGGACCCGGGGCATCTTGGCTACGTCGGGGTTGGTTCCCAGGAAGACGTACTCGGCGTCCAGGTCGAAGGTGAAGCAGGCGGCACACCTGGCGCTGCCTGGCCAAACAGACTCCATGGTTTATTATCTGCTTCTGGGGGTTAAAGGTTCGCCCAAACCGGATGTAGTAGAATGATTAACCCTTTTTCTCCGTATCACACATTGTCTGGATGTTTCTAGCTAAGAATACTGTTAAGTACACACTAAAAGTAGTATAACTAAATAACAACATTCAAGGAGTCTATGGAATATGAAGAAATATGCCCCCATCCCTCTCGATGATATCAAAGCAGCCCAGAAAAGAATCGCGGATACCATTATTCGTACACCTCTGGTTAAGCTGAACGTTGACGATGCGCCAGCTGAGATTTACCTTAAACTGGAGACCCTTCAACCAGTCGGCTCATTCAAGATAAGAGGCGCATGCAATGCCATAAGATCAGCGAAACCAACGGATTTGAAAGACGGCGTCTGGACTATAAGTGGAGGCAACCACGGTCAAGGAGTAGCATATGTAGCCAAACAACACGGATTAGACTGCACCGTGTTTGTCCCTGACACTGTAGCAAAGACAAAGATAATAGCCATGGAACGAATGGGTGCTAAGATAAAATATGCTTCATTTTCAGGAACCGATGATATAAAATCTGCATGGAAAAAGTTCTTTGATCCCAATACCTATAAAGATATGAGAGGATTCTTCATTCACCCATTCAGCGACCTCCAAGTTATGGCTGGTCAAGGCACCATCGGATTAGAAATACTTGAGGACATGCCTGATGTTGATACAGTAGTCATTCCTTATGGTGGAGGCGGTTTGTGCTGTGGAGTCGCATCAGCTATCAAGGCAATAAAACCAGAGGTGAAGGTTTATGGGTGTCAGCCTGATACGGGGGCTCCTTTGACTGCTTCGTTTAAGGCGGGTAAACAGGTTGATGTTGATTTTACTCCAAGTTTCGTGGAAAGTGCTGGTTCACCCTTTTTGTTTCCTGAGATGTGGGGTTTAGCAAAGATAGTTCTTGATGGGTCTGTAAATGCGAGTATCGGGGATACTGTTTCAGCTATTAGGTTGTTAGCTGAGCGGAATAGAGTCATTGCTGAGGGGGCTGGAGCTCTTAGTGTAGCTGCTGCTCTTGCGGGTGAAGCAGGATCAGGAAAGGTAGTTTGTGTTGTTTCGGGTGCTAGCATAGACCTCGAAAAACTTGTGAAGATATTCCAAGGAAAAATACCTGAATAAACCCAATCCATAATTTTATCCCTTTCCTGAGAATAAACTAGTCGGATACACATGTTTCAATTCTTGAACTTCACAGATATTGAGTGGGAGGACGCCCCTAGAGGATACTATTTGACAGATGTAAAGCAGAAAGTACTATGGGAGGACCCAGAAACAGGAGCAACACTAGCACTAGTCAAGTTCCCCAAAGGAGTAGCAGACAAGATACACTCTCACCCAGAAGCCACTCAGATGACAATCGGGTTGTCAGGCGGGTTACTCATGCCCCCAGATAATAAACCAATGAAGATAGAGCCTAATATGGTAGTGACGGCGGCGAAGGGTGGAAAACACGGTGCAACAGACTTCACCAAAGAGAGTATAATACTATTCTTCTGGGATGGAACACCAAAACCACAAGTACATGAATAAACCACTATCCAATAATTTTATCCTCGCATCACGCTAATCCTTCTCATGTGTAGTTGTTTGGGTGGGTTAAAGGTTCGCCCCACCCAGTAACCGTTAAAAAAGCATGCACGTATTCTCCTTGAATGTCCATCGAAGATTATAGCGAGCACCTGGACACCCATCCAGCGTTCCAGACTCTCATCGCCGTCGTCATCCTGGTCACCGCCTACTTCAGCCTCAACCCGCCCCTGGGCAGCAGGGCCCCCACACCCATCCTCATGCTGGTCCTCGTCATCATGGTGGCCGTGTTCATCAACTTCCGCACCCTGGAGATCAGCATAGCCGACGGCCGCCTCACAGTAGGCTACGGCTTCACCAAGAGCAGGGTCCGGCTCAGCGACATCGTCTACGTGGAGGCCATCAGGCCCCCCTTCTGGCGCTACGGCGGGTTCGGGATAAGGTGGGGGTGGGACGGCAGCGTGGGCTACATCGTGGACTACCGCAGGGGCGTCAGGGTCACCCGCAGGAGAGGCATGCCCGTGTTCTTCAGCACCAGGAACCCCGAGAGGATTCTCCAGATACTGGATCAACAGTGAAACAGCCCAACGCACCAGCCCCCACCACCCACCTCACAAAGAGCACGGCGGACACCGCCACCCTCCGCCACTGCCAAAGAATCCTGAAAAAGACTCAACACTAAAACAACCTAAAAACGGATAATCATGACGGCAGCGACTACACCTCCTAACGCACAAAGAGAAAGTGCGGGAGGAGGGACTCGAACACAAATTTACTAGTAAAATAAGGTGTATTTCGGATCAAATCTTCGACTCGAGTTGTTGCTGGTGTAGGGATATACGAATTTTGCGCGCGCTCCTATGAGAAACGCTTGAGGAACTCCGATGCAAGGGTGGTATCCACATCAGTTCCGCAAACCGTTTAACGCTCTCTTCTCCATACTCTTAAGCTTTCTCTCCCACAACCCCCTTCTCAAACCCCTGTAGGGCTCGTTCCTCCTCAACATGAAGTACATGATCCTCGCCATCTCGTGAGCCACCGTCGCCACGGCGCTCTTCTCTCCCTTTCTCTTGGATAACCTCTCGTAGAGTCGGCGGAGCCGAGGGTCAAACCGACAGGCAGAATGGGCGCACTGGATCATCAGCCACCGCATCCTCCTGTTCCCCGGCCCCCCAACCCCGCCGACCCAGGTCTTCTCCCCGGACTGGCGGACCCTCGGAGCCAGCCCCATCCAGGACGAGAAACCCTTATCGCCGGTGAACCGGTCATCCGTGACCATCTCCGCCAGAATCAACATCGCGGCGAAGTAGTCCACCCCCGTCATGCGCGCGATGATGTATTGGTATGATTAAAGCCCTCTTCACACCTATAGCATGGTGTGGCTGGCTGAGCCCTACCCTTCGTTGGCCCCGATGAGGCCTATGATGTAATTGGGCGTGACCCATAGCGGCAACCAAAGTGGGCCCATGAGCCCTGATAGGATTGTGCCGCACACAAGCCAGCCCACATACATGGAGGTTAAGAGGGTGAATTACGTAGGGATCGAATTAGGAAAAAAAAAGTTGCGCAGCCTGCGTGACCGACAAGGAAGGACAGGTTCAGAGAGAACTCGCCTATAGGAACACCTGCACGGGAATAACGGAGCTGGCAGAGATCCTATCTGAGCACGGCGAATGCACCGCGGTGCTGGAATTCACAGGAAACCTGTGGCAAAAGACATACGAGGTGCTTGAGAGCAATTGGATACCGGTCAAGCTGGCAAACCCGCTAAAGACAAGGGCCATAGCCGAGGCGCGTATCAAGACGGATAACCATGATGAGCCTTATATCTCAATCTCGTTACCACACCCGCCTCCATCCTCTATCCGTTAACCTCTCCTCCTCAAGAGGCTGGCATACAACCATCCGGGGACCTACCTCATCTTCCATAATTCGCCCCTACGAGGCGCACCCCTACTCAGACTACGGGGATGAGCCCCAATCAGTTTTCTAGGGACACAGCTCCTCGTAGGTTACATCCCTCTTGAGCATCCAGTAGGCGTAGGATACCAGCTTCCTCGCCACAGCCACCAGGGCCTTCTTCCCGCCCTTCCTGTGCCTGACCCTCAGGATGAACCCCTTCAGGTGGGGGTCCTTCCTCACCGACCACCTGGCGCACTCCGCCAGGTTCCTCCTCAGCCACTTGTCACCCTGCCTCGCGCGCGCCAGCGTGTTGAAGAGATGAAATAGGTTCCCGCCCAGTATATGTTGGGTGGTGGTTGGCTGGCCCTAAATTTAGCTGGTCCTTGAGACCTACGTGTTGAATGGGCTTTACCTAGTTTAGAGTTACATTAAAATACCTGGTTGTTTACCCGTATAACAGATCAACATGCCGGCCCAACTAATAGACATCAGCAGAGTAACCCTGGATGAGGCAGAGGAGAAATACCTTGAAAGCAAGGGAGAGAGCACCGCAAAGTCCTACCGCAGCAACTTGAAGCGGTTTAGATTATACTACCCTGACGGTGTAGTGGGTTTAATTAAACAGATTGAAAAAGACGTGGAGGCCAACAGGGACCGCCCCGTATATGAGAGGCAGAGACCCGGCGAGGACCTTATCCGCGGCTTCATTAAATGGCATAGCGAAAACGGTTACAGCAATAAGGCCACCATTCAAGCCCTGGCCGCAGTCACGAACGCGCTAAAGTTCTACGGGCTCACGGTAAGCCTGGCCTTCATAGAGACACCGCCAGACCGCCCCATGCGGGAGAACAAGAAACATGAGTGGACCCTGGACCAGATCAGGCAGTACGTGGAGGCAGCCGAGTACCTGCGCGATAAATGCTATATCTTATTCGCCTTTCAATCTGGACTCAGCATAGGCGACATACTTGACTTAAACTATGGAGACATTCAACGCGAGTACGAGGCCGGCACCCTGCCGCTAGCCATTGAGGGGTACCGCAGGAAAACCAGTGTAAGGATCAGGACCTTCGTAGGCGCGGACACCGTGAATTACCTACGCCTATACTTAGCTAGCCGTAAAAACATACAGCCCACAGACCCCCTGTTCACGCTCCTGGGCAACGACGCGGAGAGGGCCACCCCGGTTAGCATACAGACGAGGCTCAGGGCGTACGCTTCTAAGCTGGACTTCATAGCGCCCACAGAGCTAGAGAACGGGTATAATCCAGCCCGGAGCCACAGCCTAAGATCAGGGTTCCGGAGCCGCTTAACCGGGAAAATGGATGGCGACCTTATCGAGTGCCTCATGAGCCACGAGATAGGGCAGGCGAAGAGCACATACATTAACCAGCCCCTGGATGAGCTCAGGGAGATATACGCCAACTATGAGCACCTGTTAAGCATTGAGACCACCAGCAAAGACCAGAGATCCAAGAGCATTAACCCCAACGTGACGGAGCAAGCGTTTAATGACTTAGCCCAACAAGTATCAGAGCTATCAAAGGAAAACGCTATAACCAAGGCTCAACTGGAGCAAATGAAAATCGAGCAGACCAGCCAATTCGAGGAATTCAAAAAACTATTATCCCGACTAGCCGAGAAAAACTAACACATCTCCACACCCATTTTTAGCTAAAAAAATAAGGAACTAAAATAAATCGGGTAAACAAAACCCCTTTATATTGAAGCTCGTTAAAAATAAAACACGCACACATATTATACCGCCATAAGATTCTTCAATAATTCACTGTAAAATGACTTATGACGCTCACTCACATGGGAGCCAACCTCTTCATTTTCATGGTCGAACCTGACATGATCCTCAGCCTTTTTCTTATTATCGAACCACGCTTTGCAGAGTTCGCACCGATAGAGAGTTGACCTGTTTCCAAACCTATCTAAATCCGCCTCCACATCATCGATTATGGTCTTCATCTTCTCGCTAGCAAACCAAGCAGGGGGAAGCTGCAGCCCCAGCTGCCCACTCTCCTCTTCATAGCCCTCGAATCCCACCCCAACCGAGAAAAGGATTTTTGGCTGTTCCCGCTGTTTCCTAGAATACTCCCGATAAATTCCTCTATTTTCCTCTAGCCACTCCATCAGCCTCCGAGCCTCATCTGGTATTTCGCCGCCTTTAAAGAGGAACGAGAAAAAGTCATCCGAGTCTCCAGACAGATACAGCGACAATAGGGCGGTATCCATTTCTTTCATTAATCCCTCCTCCTTCTTGATCTCTTCATCAGGGTCTAAGCCTTGCAGCTCTGCTATCATAGCGATAAAATTATTCGTCTTATCTCGTTCTCGTGATTGATTTTTTTGGTTGACGAGTTCCTTTATCTTTTCCTCAAATGAGAGGATTAACTTCTTCTCTGATTCGGTAAAAGTGTCCAACGCCATCCTTTGACGGATGTCGAAAAGTGCCATCTGGGCATCCTTGAGCCTCATCTCATCTTCACGGGTTACATATTTCTTCAGCTTATTCCAAGATACATCTGAGAACAGCGTTGAGCCTATAAAACTCTCATTTGGAATATCTGGATGCTTGTTCCAATCCTCGAAACAGCCCGTCAAGAAACCAATTATGTCGCTGAGGTAGAGGAGCTGAGGAAGCGGGATTACCAAAGTTAAGACCGGGTCGTTGATATCCTCAAGAATGTTGGGTTTCAGGAGTCCCGCTTTTAGAGACCTTTTGACAACACGTTTACACGTCGAATAGGTTATTCTTTGGGTTTTTGCCTTGTCCCAAAGCTCTGACCATTTAAGATTGGGGTTGTTCTTAAAAAGTTGTAAAACTTTGACCGTTGCCCTTCTCTTTGCTTCTGCGGGGCTCGTTTTTGACATACTGCCTCTGCTAATAGTTAGCACATATGATATTTAATCTGTATTTATTAGATACAACCATGCAAAAAAAAGAACTGGTGTTTATTGGCGTTAAAGTGCCTAAACTCCTGAAAAACCGAATTGACGCTGCAGTGAATCGTGGCGACTATGCGACCCAGAGCGAGCTTTTCCGAGTTGCTTTAAGACAATTATTTGAGAAGGAGGTATCTTAGGTGTCTAGCCCTCAGCAGCCCGCAAAGCCCACTGGGGCGGAGACACCTGAGATAACCGAGGTTACATTCAGCCTTAAGGATTTGCTTAAGCTCGCCGAGGGCTGCAGCAGCCTGACAGAGTTAAACAAAAAACTGGAGGAGGCCACCGCATGCCTAGGCGCGAGCTGTGGATAAGCGTCAACGGCAAACGTGAAATCTCTGGGCACGTAGAACAGGGATTAAACTCTGACAAACGAGTATTAACCACGTACCCACTTAAGCCCATCAACCCCCAAGACTTAGCTCTCGGAGTATGTGAGTCAACCGTGAGATCGTGGGGTTACCGTCTAACGATCTGGGCTGATGGTACGATCCGCTTAACCCTACCTAGAACAGACACCTACGGGCTGATCCTGCGAGAGATAGCACGGGCGTACTTTTTAGCAATAAACAGCCCGAACCCAAGGCGGCAGCTGACAACAGAGGAGAACCGACGATGACCAGCGACGAATACGCAGCCCTAAGCACCACCCTGGCCCCCCTAGAGAACGTCGTGGATGAGGCCCTGAAACACCTAACCAAACTGGAGGAAGCTTTAAAACATGGTTGACATCGTGTGCCCCGCTTGTGGCGCAGCTTTGGAAGACGGCAGGTGTCCCAAGTGTGGGTGGTCCCCCCCTCCAACAATCCCACAGCTCTTAGACGGATATAGGATACACCCTACAAAAAATGGCGGCATCGTATATAAAATCATCAAAAAGGAAGAAACAGACGGGGATGAAGCAGAAACAAGTACTGAACAACCACTCTTCACAGTCACAAGTTTTGGCAACATAACAGCGAAACGTATAGCAGAAAATTTGAACCTAGAATATCATCTCGTGGAGAGGCAATTGGCAGAGTTAGCAAACTACCTTGAGAAAACGCAGCCAGCTACACCCGATACGTCACCAAATGAGGAACGAACATCCCAAGCTGCTCAAATAGTGGCGCTTGTACAAGATACGGGGTGCAAACTGTCTAAAGATCAGTATGGTGTACCCCATATTTGTTATCCTGATTTGATCTCCACTAACGGTAATAACGCGATTAACAGCATTTCTCAAGTTAATAACAATGATTCTACAAAAGTATACAAGACCTATCCTCTCCAATCGCCCATAGTCAAAGATAGGATCGCTATGCAATTCTACACTGAAACAAATAAAATCCCAAGCAGTGAAGCCATCAACGCAGCGCTAAGCATACTCAGAGCCAAAGCCCGTGAAGGACCCACACATACTCTGTACAACAGAGTTGCACCTGATGGTCAAGGCGGTACCTTGATAGACTTAGCAAACGATAACTGGGAGCACTTACATGTAACATCAGAAGGCTGGAAAATAGAAAAACGTGAGGACCCCATATTCTATAGGTATAGTCACCAAAAAGAACTTCCCGTACCAATCGAGGGCGGAAACCCTTGGACAATTCTGGGTTTTGTAAACTTGAAAAATGAAAATCAGCAGCTTTTGTACCTTGTGTCCATTATCAGTTTTCTCGTCCCAGAAATTCAACACCCGAACATGGTGATCTGGGGACCACCTGGAAGCGGGAAAAGTCTCGCCCTTAAATTTGCCCGAGAAATCGTAGACCCTTCAACTGTGGATCTCCTCGCAATGCCCCGCAACGACATGGAAATGGCGCAGCAACTCAACCACCACTACTGCTGTTTCTACGACAATGTTTCGGTTCTGTCTAATTGGGCGAGCGACGTTTTATGCCGCGCAGTTACAGGAGCTGGGATCACAAAAAGAAAGCTGTACACAGACGACGACGACGTAATCTACAGGTTCAGGCGCTGTGTTGGGCTGAACGGCATCAACATAGTGCCACAGCGCAGCGATTTGCTTGACCGGACAATAATCCTGAACTGCGAATTGTTACCGAACAACCTGAGAAAAGAGGAGAAAGAACTAACTGAGCAGTTCTCAGCAGACGCAGGTCTCATATTGGGCGGAATGCTGGACACATTAGTAAAGGCTCGAAATATATACCTAACCATCCAACTAACCGAGCTTTACAGATTATCGGACTTTACTAGATGGGGCTGCGCGATAACTGAAGCCTTGGGGATGGATCACCAACGGTTCCTAGATGCATATGAGGAGAATGTGAAGAATCAGAACGAGGAGATACTGGATTCGTCACCCATAAGTAGAGTTCTTGTATCTTTCATGAACTCCTTTACCAGTGAATGGAGTGGACCGCCATCACTGCTCTATAGCGCTTTATGCGACCACGCACAGAGTTTAGGTATTTCTATTAAACAGAAAAAGTGGCCAAAGAGCCCCGAGTGGATGATGCGACGACTCACTGAGGATCTGCCCAGTCTTCTAGCTGCTGGAATAAAAGTCGAAAGTAATCACACGGGAACAAATCGAGTAGTAACAATTACACGCATTAGACAAAACTCTGAAAATAGCGTTAATAGCGTTAGTAGCGTTAGTGATGGTGAAAATTCCGCAGCTGAAAAAACAATTACCGCTTTCGATGATTTCCTTAATAATGTATCTGAAGTCTCTACCCACACTGACGCAGAGACTCCCACAAGTGCCCAGCTTGTGGAGCGGATAGTAGACTGGATCAGGAAAACTCAGGGTGGTTCCACTGACGAGGAGCTTGCCCAAACCTTCAGAGAAGTGCACCCGAGAACTTTGGAGAACGCAATCAAAGCAGCGGCGAGAGATGGGTTGATCTACAAGGACACTCGCGATGGTAGGTGGAAGATCAGGTGACAGATTTTGAAGCTTTCCTCGCTGAATGGGCGTCACCCGGGCCAATGCGCAGCGTAAAAACAACATATGAAAGACTTGTCAACGTTCCCGGTGATTTAAATCAACTCATATCAGAAGGAGCCTCTCCGCTCTTTATGAGCGTGAACCCCATCGGAACGAACAACGAGGTCTGCGCCATTGACCGTCTATTTTTCCACTTCGGGTACAAGGGCGAGATACCTCAAGCATGGAGCGACACACAGGCATTCAACGAGTCTCTGCGAAAACACTATGGCGCAGGCGCCATAACCGTCTTCAACAGCTATAACGGCTACACCGTATACGTCTGGCTAAAAGAACCAGTGGCAGGATCCGAGAAAGATCTGGTGTCCCTCTACAATGAGCTTCAGCTTATGCTAATCAAAGGCGCACACTACCCTACCCTAAACAGATCATCACTGGGCAACATCCGCGCAATGACCATGGTACCTTACACTGTACATCCTATAACCCTCAAGATGGTTACCCCCGTGACCCTTGAACGTGAGCCCCTAGAACTTGAACATGGGTTCTCTGGGGCTCAGCGAGCCTCGGGGCTAGGTTTAAACGTTGTTGACGCCGCATCCCGGCGATTGGAGAACCCTGAGCTTGCTTCGCATGGGAAGCACCTCATGTTTTCGAGGGTAAGACCTTGCATCAATGCTGTGCTTAAGGGTGAAAACCCCCAGGGCGTGTCTCTCTTTATGATGCGGGCTGCGGTGGCCGAGTTAACAGCAAAAGGCCATGACCCCGACGGCATAATGGCGATGTTACGTGGCGTCAAGGACCTTGATGAACGTGAGGCATGGTACATGTTGGAGCTGATGGCGCTTGAAGGGCGCCGCCCTTTCAAGTGTGCAACGATCATGAAAAAAGACGAGTGCTTGGAATCTAGGTGCAGGATCTGGCGTAAAAGGGAGAAGCGTAGAGGGAGCTAGGGTTAAGCCTCTGATATATGTTGTACAGCTAAGGTCTATACCCTCTCAGTGGCACCCACTCCCCATACACACAAAAATATGAGACATCCCAGCCCTGAGACCGCTTAATATATTTATCACACTTTTTCCTTTTTTTGTGATATAACGGCGTGGAAAATGGGGTATTTAGTGGCCTGTTTTACTTCTAAAAGGTTACTTATCTAACATTTATTAGGGTCGAGTAATGCAGCGATAGGGCCGCTGGTTAAAAGGGCCACCTGTACAACGTTAAGCGGGTGACCCTGTGTTACGAAACTATAGACTCACTGTACAGGAGCAGACATTAACGATTTTTCCCCCGTCCACCACAAATTTCTAATCCAATACGTATTGATAAAGTTAAAACTGAATTTCAGCATGCAGTTTGAATAAATTTTAAATAACAATTGAAGAAAGTTAATGCGTGTGGATACTTAGAACTTTCTTTAGAATGGGTACCACCATAGTTGCGATGATGTTAATCGGCGCTTCTTTTTTAGCTCTTGGATCAAATGATTCAACGTCAGCAATTATCTTATTCATAATAGCTGTGATCCTAATCGCCTGGACTGAAAGAAGCAAAAGAAAAGAACGATATCAAGAAATGCGTGAAGCATTTTCCTAAAAAGACAAGCACTTCAATCTCTTTTAACGTACGTGTTTTGCTCAAGAATTTTCGGATATAAAATAAGCTTTTGAACGATGCTTATTTTGACATTTCCATGAAAAAGAAAGCTGAAATTAAATGAAAATAGTGCAAATTTCTCATTTGTTAATCCGAGCTAAACACATACCTTTTAACTTTTTTTTGAAAATAGTTATTAATGGAACGATATACTATTTCTAACAATGAGAAAAAGAAATCTCGCATGCTTGCTCTCGATAATAATCTGTACACAATTCTATATTGTTAATGTACACGGATCAGAAATAGAAGCGGTTCTTATTCCCCATAACGGAGAAGAAGACGCCAATATTTTCCTTAAAATACGTGGAATCATGACAGATGCGTCATTATACGTTTACTGGGATGACTATGTGCTAGAGCAAGGGTTTAAACAAAACATACCTAAAGGGGATGAACCTGGTGCTGGTTTTGACTATAATTTTAAAATCCCCACACAATCAAAGTACAGAACACCTGGGGAACATACCGTCTATATTGAGATTTCATATAATATATTTGTTGAGCAACCTAGGTTGCATAAAGAAGCACGGTCATTTAGTACCTCCCTCGTTTTTCAAGTGGATGAACCAGTTGTTATGATTGATTATGAACAAAAGTATAATGATCTGCTTGTTAAATATGATTCTCTTCAAGGGGATTATGATAGTCTTTTAAAAGATTACAACGAGTTATCTCAAAGTTACAATGAATTAAATGCACAGTTGGAGAATACCGCTTCTTCGAATAATATTTCTGGATATCCAATTGTATCTATTCTTATTGCTGTAGCATTACTTGTTGTGGCTATGAAAAAGGATCGCTAAAAGCTCACTCTGTTTTCTCGTATAATTCTGTGTAACATATTAGAATGTCTTTAGCAAGTGAGGTTTTCATGCAGGAATATTTACAATTGAACATATGCTTTGCGTTTTAATGATAATCAATTCATGGCGTGTTGTGTTAGCTAAAGCAGCCAAGATTATGCACCTGAAACGCCATAGGTTGCTCCCTGTTCTCGACAGCTACATGGTCTAGTCCACGGGTTAGACCTACGCCTCACCTCGAGGAGACGTGGTCCCAGCGTTAAAGAGCCTAGACCCTAGACTCATCCAGTGATCTGATACTGCCATGTGTTGGAATGTTGTAAGGATGCTTGAGGGTTTCAGATCAGGAACCCTCAAGGAAATTAAACACAAGGCATTTGGCGACGCCTCACGCAGGGCTCGTTTTCCATCGGCTACCCGTTTGGAACCCAAACCCAAGGTACCCTCGGAAAACACATTCAACTGCCCCCTCAAATTGAATGGCACAGGAGTTGGAGGCGCCTGCTCTACTCAAACCAGCTTTACAGCTTCTCCAGGTACACCTTACCGCTGGCTACCGAGACATGGATCTCGTCTGTGAGCATGCGGGCGTCTATCCGCTTCTTCAGCTGGGTTCTAACGTA
Organism: Candidatus Bathyarchaeota archaeon; assembly: GCA_043826455.1. Lineage (GTDB taxonomy): Archaea > Thermoproteota > Bathyarchaeia > TCS64 > TCS64 > RBG-16-57-9. The sequence continues at coordinate 2,746 of JBDRQD010000025.1, read as the reverse complement.
GTTGGCTTCCTTGCCCTCGACCTCAACCAAGACGATGCCGCTGCCTCCCTCGAGGAACCTGTCAACGATGGGGTCATACTTGCTCCTCTTACGGTACCTCCTGCCGGGTTTTTCATCCACGGGGGACATCTCAAATTGTAAGCCACTCATATTCCTTCAAGATATTCCCTTTGATGAGCCTATTTAATATATTTGAACTGGACCTGGTGCCGTGTTGTCTGCTGGTCTCCTAGTGGCTTTGTTTTCATGAATTCAGGCTGCCCTCTTCGATAGGGTCATCTGTGGATCCTTGGTAGGGGTTCGACTTGAACACGGTTGCCGACTGGTTCAGTTGGGAGAGCATGGAGACGGCTAGGAGTTACACGGGTTCGGTTGAGGTGGGAAGAGACGCTATGGATAGGGCGATACAGAAAAGACGGAAAAAGCAGTGAACTCCATTTGTTAACACCACCATAATCAGTGATTAGTAAGTGTTTTTAGGCGATGCATCTAGCTAGCCACCAAAGGCACACATTCAAAATGGGAAAGAACAACGCCTAGTTTCCCAATGTAGGCAATTTTATGGCACGGTTAGTTTTAATTTACTGTTGTGTGGCTAGATGTAGTATTAAAAGTAGTGGAAACTTACCTGAACGCCCCTCGGATGTCGCGGGTCACATGGGTATCGGCTAGGCGTTGGAGGCTCATGTCAACGTACTTGGGTTCGATGTCGAAGCCTATGTACTGCCTCCTGTGCTTCTTGGCGTAGACGAGCATCGTGCCTGAGCCGCACATGGGGTCTAGCACGGTGTCGCCCTCGTTGGTGTGGCGTAGGATGAGAGGCTCCACCATCCACGGGAGCTTCTCGGTGGGGTGACCAGCGACTCTGTAATTCGTCTGACCGTAGAACACGTTGATCATACCGCTTTGGGAGATGAAGTTGATCCTGTACTTTTCTCGGCTGAACCATGCACACTGCTCGAAGCCCGAACGGTAGTTGTTCATCCTGAAGTGGTTGGGTGGGTTGGTCTTGATGAAGGCGAAGGTGTTCCTTATTGTGAAACGGTCATAGAAAGGGGATAGGAACTGCGGTTTGTTTTTGTCGAAAAAGGTGATGATGGAGCCGTCATCCTTCAGAACATAGTCATAGGCATCGCAGAGTGATGACATGAAATCTGAGTATTCCTCATCAGTATAGCTGTCGGTGAAGTCATCGCCCCAAGCGTCCTGATTGGAGGTGGGAATGCCATGAACGGCTGTCATCTTGGTTCTGTCGGTGCAGATGTTGTAGGGCGGGTCGGTGAAGATGAGGTCAACAGACTTGTGTGGGAGTTTGTAGATGAGGTCTAGGCAGTCGCCGAGAGATACGGTGTCAAGCACGTTTCTCGACCCGTGTGGAGACAAGTTCGGTTAGCACGTGGGCTATGACGCTGTGTACACCTTCCACAACCGTGTAGTGGTCGTGGGGAACGATGATACAAAGGTCGGATATGTGTTTGAGTTGCCCACCATCGCCTCCTACGATAGATATGACTGTGCCGTTACGTTCTTTGATAGCCTTGGCGAAGTTCACGAGGTTGGTGCTCCACTGTTGACCATCTACGATTCGCCCTGAGCCACCGTGGACGCTGAATATGATGCCGATGGGGTAGTTCATGAGGCAGATTTCGGTGAATATCTTGGAATAGCAATCGTTCCAGCCGTAGTCGTTTATGACGGCTGTGAGCCTAGCTGTATTATCGGTCAGGCAGTGTGCGACTATGCCCACGTTTCTCAGGTCGGATGTAAAGTGGGAGGCTGTAGCGGAGGAGCCACCGTTACCTACGACAAAGACCTCTATCTCCCTAATTCCTTATGCGCCATTATTGAATTCACATCTCAGGGATGGCTCCGTGTAGGGCTTTGATGACAGCCGCGAGAACTTCATTTTCAGAACCACCATGACCACCACTATCACGGGGTTTCTCATTAGAAACGCGGTATCCCTGCCCCACGTAGTACTCGGCTTAGCTGTTGACGATCTGTAACACGTGCTGTTTGGACCATTTACGCCCTCGTATCACTGCTGTAAAATAGGATTAACTATTGGTGGGGTTAGTTAATCACGGGGGTTTCGGTGAAAAACGTCGAGGAAAACCGCACACACCTACGCATAAATATATTAAGCACACGCCAGACGGCGTAACACCCTAACGGCGTAAAAGTAAGACATGATTTAGAAATCTGGAATAGACTCCAACCCGATTTGGTCACAAAGCCAAAAAATTGAGTATTTCTTAAGTAACAATTTAAAAAGGTGCTCATTTTTTTCATCAATAGCTTTTGTTATCAATACAGGCAAAATATTTTCTAAAAAACCTTCAACGTCTAATTGGAATCTAATACGTGTTCCACCTTTTTTATCAATAAAAGTATCTTCAGGGATCTTAACCTCAAATTTATAAATATTATATCCATCTTCTAATTCAGGTTCTCCCACATTCAGACAAGTTATCTTGAATTCTGCATCCTCATGCGTTTCTTTATCACTCAAGACTGCATTCCACTAATAACCATTTTTTTAAAATTGTAGATAAAAAATTTGTGTTCGTCCTGTGTTGTTGCGCGACTAGTATTTTAGATAGGTTCAGTAGATTCGCAAGTGATTTTTTAGTATAAAGATTTAATCTGTTTGAGTTCTCTATCGTTACCGGGGAAGGCCGGAAACACTCAAACGATGCTCAGCCATCCCCGGGAGGCCACAGCCTCATGAAAGGCAAGAGCAGGC
>JBDRQD010000024.1:0-6058 GCA_043826455.1 Candidatus Bathyarchaeota archaeon | reverse complement strand
GCTACGCGACGTTATGCACCCACAACAAGGATGGGTCAATACATGCTGTTCCAGTTGGTTACATGTATATTGATGGACAGATCGTCATCGTGTCTCACACTGGGACGAGGAAGAACCGTAACATATTGAGGGACAGTATGGTTAGTTTACTAGTGGACACTAAGAAACCGATTAGAGGCGTCTTGATCTATGGAAAAGCCCAGTTTGACGATGATGTGCTCCCCATGGTGATGAGAATGTTTACGCAGAGCACTCCTGCTGATAAGGTTGAGTTGGTTAGCAGGGAGTATCTATCGATGGTTGACTGCGTGGTGATTAGGGTAACACCAGAGCGTATGGTATCTTTTGATCATGAGAAATATGATGTTTTCAAGAATCTTTCAGACAAGTACGATCTAGGGTGGAACTGGTGGTAAAAACCGAGTAACCATACCTAGAGAGCATAATCTTATCCTCACGTCACGCTAATTCTCAAACAGTGATAGTGATTGGGGCATGTAGAATTCAAACGCAGAGTAGTTACCAGCGTAAATGCAGAGGGTAAATCATGTATATGGCTTGACGGTGAGGTTACCATGAACGCTATATTTGACTCCTCAAAGGATGGAAGAGTCGCGAGGGTGATCTGGGCCACTGATGAGGTCCCTGCTCCTCTAGAGACGAGTGATCCTATGATCAACTGGTTCCCGGCACATGAATGGTTTACTAAGACAGGCGTACACTTTGGCATCTTCACATGGCAACCTGGTTCAGGATATGAAATGCATGCTTCGGATACCATCGATGTGATAGTTGTATTGTCAGGTGCCATTGAGTTGATTCTAGAGAAGGGTTCAACGATTTTACGGGCTGGGGATTGCCTCGTTCAGAGGGCGACGATGCATGGCTGGAAGGTTGTTGGTGGTGAGCCTTGTACCTTCGCGGGGGTGTTGATTGCAGAGAAAAAGGATTAGCCTTCTGAGTTGTTCTCAATAACCTTATCCTCAGTCAACACTCACAGATATTCTGTGAAATGATGAATGGTTGAGTTGGCTGAGATTCAGGCCGCCTACTACATGGTGGCAGCCACCGGCGTCCTAGTAGCTGCATTATACTACATATACAACGTAAGAACGAACCAAAAGACTGCTAGAACAACCCTGGAGACCCGCCAAACACAGCTATTCATGCAGCTCTTCGCCCAATACAATAACAAGGACTTCATGCAAGACTTCGCCAAAGTCGCATATGACATGGAGTACAGTAACCTCGAGGAGTGGACAAGGAAGTATGGTTCGACAGCCGACAGAGAAGCCTGGGCCTCATGGGCCCGGGTGGGCAGGTTCTTCGACGGCGTCGGAATACTCGTGAGGAGAGGCCTCATCGACATGGATCTGGTTATGGACGAGCTTCGTGAGCTGATCCTCTTCTCGTGGGACAAGATGAAGCCGTGGGTCTACGAGGTACGGGTGGAGATGAAGAGCCCTCACACGTGGGAGAACTTTGAGTACCTAGCTGAGGAGACGAGGAGGAGGCACAGCGACGTCATCTCGGCGGATGACTGGAACAGGTATGCGAAGAAAGTCCTTGAGGAAGAAAACTGAGGTATAAGCTTCTGTACGCCAAGTACACTTCACTGAAGCACAGCGAATAGCTAATGAGCGAGGCAGCCACTCGTTTGTGGCCATCAATCCCACAGTACACGGCGTTCATGGTATGACCTTAACGCCGCCAACTGACAATCTCCTTCATGCATCATCGCGCGCAGCATGTTTAATAACACATATAGTGTAATGACATGTATGACAGTAATTACAGTACGCGTAGACGATGAGACTAAGGCTAAGATGGATAGCGTCGACGTCAACTGGAGCGAGGTCATCAGGAGCGCCATAAAAAGGAGAATCGAGGAGGAGAAGAAGAGGAACCTGGCCAAGGCCGTGCTGATAAACGAGGAGCTGAGAAGACCCACAAAGGGCGAGGAGAAGGCCGAGGAGATCATAAGGAGGTTCCGCGACGAACGCCGCTGAAAGGATCGTCGTCGACGCCAGTGTGCTCGTGAAGTGGTTCGTGGACGAGGAGGGCTCCGAGGAGGCCCTCAAGATCAGGCGAAGGTACGTCGAGGGGGAGGCCGTGATAGTCGCCCCCGAGCTCATAGTGTTCGAGGCTCTGAACGCTTTACGCTTCAAGGGGCTCTTCACGGCTCAGGAGGTTAAACGAATCTCGGAGGCCCTGGACGCCTACGCGTTAGACCTGCGTCCGCTCAGAGGCCAGTACGCTGCACACGCCCTGGATGCAGCGTATGAAAACGATTTGACGCTCTATGACGCAGCGTACGTCTCTCTCGCCAGCCTCGAAGGAGCCCAGATGTACACTGTCGATCGCAAACTAATCGGGAAGCTCCATGAGCCGTACCGACGGTTTGTCAAGATCATTCCAGAGGATGCTCAGAACTAGTCTCCACGGCTGCATGAAGGTGAATTTACATACGCATCAATGCTGTTAACCTATAGGGGAGAACATGTTACCCGGATCAAATAGTGGTAAATTGTTCAGTGTCGGTGACTTTAAGTGCCACATATTATATGACGGCTCTCGAAGCGTGGGTGCCATGACAGATGACCCAGCGGAGAAGTTCATCTTCGGTGACGCACCAGAGAAAGAGCTTCGCAGATGCCTGTCAGCCTACGGCGGGTTCAGCTCATCCACCGTGATCCCGTTCAACTACCTCCTCGTGAACGACGGCGACCACTATGTTCTGGTTGACGCCGGCTGCGGGGACAGAGCCGAGAACGATAAGCACCCCGACGAACCCGCCGGGCTGCTCATGAGAAGCCTCTCTGACGCGGGTGTGAGCGCCCGGGACGTAGAGACCGTCATCGTGTCACACAGGCACTGGGATCACTTCGGCGGGGTCCTATCGAGTAGAGAAGTCGCGTATCCACACGCCGAGTTCGTGATGAGTAGAAAGGAAGCTGAACACATACGAGGCGAGGTTAAAGGCTGGGCGCTTGACCACCTGAGCCTAATAGAGGATAGGCTTAGGTTAGTGGACGAGACGGCGACCATAGGCAGGGGCATAACCGTCAAGTCCGCTCCGGGTCACACGCCCGGCATGATGGTCGTGGAGGTGTCCTCGGGCGGCGAGACCCTGCTCTACACCTCCGACATCATAATCCACCAGGCCCACGTCGAGCACACGGACTGGATACCCTCATTCGAGTATGACCCCAAGGCCGCTACGGCCAGCAGGACGAGGCTGGTCGAGGAGTCGAGTAGACGAGGTATGCTTCTCTTCGTCCCCCACATACCGGGCGTCCTAGGCCGAGTCAAGCCCTCTCAGGCAGGATACAGGTGGGTCGACACGCCTCTGTGAATAGCCTTTGCGTGGGCGAGGCCCAATATTCTTAGTCTTGGATGACTCGATTTATTTTAAGGAGTGACACCGTATAAGGTGTTTTTTACCTGCTTTTTTACACCTGACCGAGTATCATAGTGCCATGAGGGCGCGTGTTATCTTGATCATGGCGTCCATGAACTCCTGCTCGGACCCGAACACGGGCTCAAAGTAGACGAACCTGTGGATCAGGACATCAACGACCTTATTGAGCATCGTTTCATTACCTCTGAGCGTCAGGCTCTCATCGGGGTGCCTGTCCAGCAGGGCTTGCAGCACGTCGGTGACTGGCCTGGCGTCTGACTCCATGAGGCTTCCAACGTCCACTGACTCCGCCAGTTGGCTGTACGTTGTGAGGTTCGAGAGAACCTCTATCTCCGTGGCAGCTAGGACCGGCCTCTGCTCCCGGTGTATGTCGATGAGGGTTCTCAGGAGGAGCTCCAGGCCCTCGTTGAACGATGCAGTTTCAAGCAGTCTCTTCGCATCCAGCCTCTCCGCGAACTTTCTCTCGTAGTGCTCGGCTGTCTGTCTGCGTATCTCCATGAGGATAGACTGTTTGCCGTTGGGGAAGTGGTAGTAGAGGGTGCCGATGCTCACCTCGGCTCGGTGGGCCACGTCGTTGATGTTGAGGCTGGCGTAGCCCACATGCTTGAACATCGCTTCGGCGGTCTCCAGTATCCTCTTCTTGGCCTTGGATTCCCTCATCGCCTTCTCTTAGATTCCCCTACGATTTAGAGGTTTCGAGTTCGAGTCTAAATCGAAATTCTTATATCGGGAGAAGCCCTAATCGAATTCGAGCAAAACTCGAAAACCGTGAACGCCATGACCCAGAAGAGAGACGGAACAGAGCAGCACTTCTTCGACTTCGCCGCAGAGGCGGGCCTGACGAAACACTACGGCGGCCTCGGCGCCACGGAGGAGTTGGCCGAGCTGTGCCACATAGGCGAGGGATCGTACGTCCTGGACGTGGGCTGCGGCGCGGGGCAGACCGCATGCCTCCTCGCCAAGAGGTACGGCTGCAGGGTGATGGGCGTCGACATCATTGAGAGGATGGTGGAGAGGTCCCGGGAGAGGGCTGATACCGAAGGAGTGGCTGACAGGGCCGAGTTCAGGGTGGCAGACGCCCAGAGCCTCCCCTTCGAGGACGACGCCTTCGACGCGGTAATCACCGAGTCCGTTACTGTCTTCCCTGAGGACAAGGAGAAGGCGGCTCAGGAGTACGCGCGGGTCACTAAGCCGGGCGGATACGTGGGCCTCAGCGAGTCCACGTGGCTCAAGACACCTGTACCCCAGGAAATTCTCGAGTGGGCGGCCCAGGACCTGGGCGCCAGCGTGAAGCCCCTGGCATCAGACGGCTGGGTTGGGCTGCTGGAGGCCGCGGGGCTGAAGGACATCGTCGCCCGAATCTACGATATACAGGTGCAGAAGGAGGCTAAGGCGCTGGTAGGCCGGTACGGCTACGGAGGAATACTGCGCAGCTTGTGGAGGTCTTTGGTCATGTACACCAGAAACCCTGCGTACAGGAGATTCGTGAAGGATGTCCGGAAGACGGGGATTGCACCGGACAACCTCGTGGAGTACATGGGGTACGGGATATACGTGGGGAGAAAGTAGTTTCATGCAAATTTCTAGTAGATGAGTGGGATGAGCCTCTTAGTCCTCTTCATATAATTCCTGTACTCGTCCCCGAACTCCTCCACCAGCATCCCCTCCTCGAAGAGGAGCCGGTGCCTGATCACCACGAAGTAGATGGCTGTCACCACAACTAACGTGACAAGGCTCCTGAACGCAGTGTAGACGCCCACCACACCGATGATCCCCCCACCATAAATCGGGTGCCGAATCACCCCGTAGATGCCGGTGGTCACCAGCCTGTGGCCCTCCTCGATCCTCAGTATCCCCGACCCAAACCTGTCCAGCTGCGCCCTACCCGCCACCGTCACAGCCCCGCCCACCACAAGCAACGCGATCCCGGCCACGGACACCAGCGGGCTGTCCCAGAGGGGTAGAAGCTGAGCCACCGTCGCCCTCTCCCTGAAGGCCGCCACCACGAACAGGGGGTTCAGCAGGAACAGCCCCAGCAGCGCCACGTTGTACACGAGATTCGTCTCCAGGTCACCCTTTATGCTCTCGCTGAAGGGCCGATAGTAGGTGTCCAGCACTCCAAACACGTAGCTGATCACGATGGCCGCCAGCATCAGCCGGTAAGCGGGGTCCGTGAATAGCCCCGGTATCAGCCACAGGTACCAGGCCTGAGGGTAGACCAGGTACCAGAGCACAACGTAAAGCACCTTCCTGAGGAGAGGCTTCATCTCAGCCAAATACCGTATCCCTAGACGAGCCTTTAAGGTGTCTCAATGAGGAACACAGAGACACCCATCTTCGCCCAGAAACCAGCGTAGACCGAACCAACCTGATAAAAATAAATGTTTATCTCCATCCCCCAATAAACCCTCATATGTGCCACCCAACGCAGTGAAGACCCTCCGAGACCTCCTCTACTGGCAGTACGCCAAGCTGATCTCAGAGTCCGCGGGCTTCGGGAAAGCCAACTACGCCTTCATGATGGACAGGTTCAAACGGCTCCAGGTCGGGGACCTGGAGTGGAGCAGCAGCATAAGGGAGTGGCTCCGCGAGCGGGAGAGCCCCGGCAGTTGCATCTACTGCGGCTCACGGGAGAAG
>JBDRQD010000023.1:0-12592 GCA_043826455.1 Candidatus Bathyarchaeota archaeon | reverse complement strand
CGAGAAAATTATTTTTCCTAGATAGAACTAAATTTTCAAGCACTGTATCGTATTTCCTATCTGATAGAGGTTTAATGGATTTCCATCTATCTAACATTGAATATAAAAACTGGGAAGATAGAGAGTTTTCTTTATCTTTTTTAATCAATAAATCTACAACCCAATGAATGTGTCTAGGAGTACGAATTCGTGTTGTAGCGACATTAAAATCTCTGAACTTTATCCAAATGTCATTCTTAGTTATTCGACCAGGAAAAACATAGATGAATAGGTTATTATCAAATTTTATATCTAGAATTGAGGTAAACTCTTCGCCCCTGTCTTTAAAAAATGTCTTTCCCGAAAAATATTTCGCCATAATAATATCTATTTTTATTTCTTTTAATATATATAAAATGGTTATTATTAAAACAGAAGACATATAGTAAATTTTTTAACTATGCGTTTAATTTTAAGTAAATGTTATTTAGCCTGAAATTTCATATATTCAGAAAAACCTAATGTTACTAGGGGTTTCATGCTTAACTCTGGATTTTTCATTACGTTATACGATATTGATACCTTGAACCTTTATCTTGACAGAGGAATCTACAGCTTCCTCATGCCATACAATAATGGAGTAATCGGCCCTAGAAGCAATCATTATCCTGCCTTAGCAGACTACTCCTGTGGCAGAGAAGGCACACATGTCTTCTTCTTCATGAAACGTAAAATTATCTATGGGGGACAAATAGAAGGCTCAAAACATTACGGAGCCTATTACCTCAATGGGTCATTCTTCCCAATAGGAAAAAAAGCCAATGCACCCCTTGTCTGGGATGAGTCAAAGAGAACGATATACGACCCTACAGAAACCCCTGGCATCTTCTTACGACAAGTCCAAGATGACAGAAAAGAGCGCTGTCAACCTTATCTCATAAGGTTCTCAGATAGACTTTCGCTTAGAGGCCAGACAATAAGCTCAGATGACCTATACTTCGAGCTAGGCTCATACCCATATCCTTTACCATCAAACGCTATCCAAAACATGAGTTTCTGCACCTTGACACCCGGCGAAGTTGATATTCTGCTAAGGCTCATGGAGAAATCTAGAGATAATATCTTCAAAGGAACAAAAGAGACGATACAATTAGAAGGAGACCTCATTCCATTCAAACCCGAATATGGAATATCAAAGGTGGAAGAAGCTACCACTGAGTCTCACTTAGAAACCTCCGTCTTAGCGAACCCAGGCCTACTACCACCAATTCTGAACCCAAAAGAGGATTGGACACTTTGCCGACAAATACCAATATCACCTTTCAAACCCTCACAGATGGATAGAGCAGACATAACCTACTATTCAGATGATAAAATAAGAGATGGAACCATCCCGAACATCATCATCGAGTTAAAATACCGAGGTTCAGGTAAAGCTGAGGTTGAGCAATTAGTCCGATACGGTAAATGGCTTCAAAAAATTGCACCAGACGAGCTAGACAGAATCGCTCTTTACCTCTACGCTCCATCGTTTAAGAGCAATTCTGAAAGTTATATCCCACGAGAGTTCAAGGCAAATATCAAGCTAGTATCATTTGGACAGAAGGCTAAACGCCTTGAGGATTTTTAAGGGATGACAAGGATGATATGGAGATAATATGGCGGATCCGATCCTGAAATGGGCTGGAGGAAAAAGACAATTAATACCCAACATCCTAGCTCAATTTCCCAGAGACTACAAACAGAGAGCCTTTCATGAGCCCTTTTTTGGGGGAGGGGCCGTCTTCTTCAAGATAAAACCTAAGCAAGGATCTATCAACGATGTAAACCCTCGGCTAATGAGCTTCTACAGGGTAGTGAGAGATAATCCCGATGAACTCATAGAGCTAGCCAAGACCTACCGCCATGATAAAGATGAGTTCTATCGGCTCAGGGAACGCTTCAACGAACCTGGGCTCTCAGACATTGAAGATGCCTCGCTTCTTCTCTATCTAAATAAGACAGCTTTCAATGGGCTTTACAGAGTGAACTCGAAGGGAAAATTCAATGTGCCCTTTGGACGCTACAAGAACCCCACTATAGTTGACGAGAAGAGAATATCTGAAGCAAGTCAGATCTTGAAGAATATCGAGGTACTTTGCACAGATTTCACCTATGTAATCGATTATTCTAAGGAAGGGGATCTCTGCTACTTTGATCCCCCGTATTTACCTGTGAGTGATACCGCTGATTTCACATCATACTCAAAAGATGGGTTCAGTTTTGATGACCAGATTCGGCTTCGTGATACTTGTGTAAGTTTAGATGATAAAGGAGTGCTCTTTGTTTTGAGCAACTCCTATGTTGAGACGCTTGTGGATAAGTATCGTGAGGTTGATAGTTTTAGTGTTGATATAGTTAAAGCGAATCGAGCTATCAACTCTGTAGCTGATAAGCGTGGGCCTGTTGATGAAATTCTGGTCACTAATATCAATAAATTCTCATTGGACGCGTTTCTGAAACACTAAGAAGTATGTGTGCATTATCACGGAGCATGGCCTGTTCTTGACTTGGAAAGCCGTTGGAGATATCCTGTGGTGCGTGAATATCATGAGATCAATGATATCAAAATTAGATAGCTTATTAATCCAAGTATTATGATGACAATAAAATTTTCTTTCCTTAGTCTGGTATTGATCTGAACATTTTACAATGATTTTTCCGTCACTGGTTAACCATTCTGGAAATCTTTTATTAGCAAAATCCATGAACCAAACAAGATCTTCGTAATTCTGAAGATAATCACCATAATCTTTTCGCCGTGGATCATTAGACCCTTTATAACCAAAGAGATACGGTGGATCGTATATTATACAATTGAATGGTTCATTAAATTCTAGGTTCCTAATATCTGACACAATATCCTGACCATAGTCAATAATGTCCGAGAAAATAACTTCACCATAATTATTGATTGGAGTATCGCCCTTGAGGTTTGGTGCATAGAAGTTTGTCCAGAGATGTTTTTTTCCACATGTAGGGTCAAGTATTCTAGTTTCTTTAGATGGAGGAACATGGAGTTCTATGATCTCTTTGAAATATTCCCCCAATTTCTTAGAACCATTATGAGAAATAGGATAGCGTGCCATGCTTTAGTAATAGATAAAGAGATATTTTAATCGAATTAATGCGTCTTTTTAGATTTAAGTTACAATTATATTTATATAAAAAGGTTTACTCATCTCTAGCCTTCTCATGGGTTTGTTTTTATTCTATGCCTCTGTGGTGTCTATCATGTACAGCTTCGTGGACGCCTTCCGCGACAACCAGACAGCAAACAAGCTAACCAAATACATAGCGCAGCTAGCAGACCCGGACCGCACCTACAGGATCGTCCACGTCTGCGGCACCCACGAAGACACCATCACCAAATACGGCATACGAACCATGCTACCACCCAACGTCGAAGTCCTCATGGGCCCAGGCTGCCCAGTATGCACAGTACCCCCCAACAAGATCACCACAGCCATAAAACTAGCCGAACAAGGCCACACAGTAACCACCTACGGCGACATGATCCGAGTACCAGCCCAAGACACCAGCCTCCAAGACGCCAAAGCCAGAGGCCACGACATACGCATAGTCTACAGCATCCACGACGCCGTCAAGATAGCCCAGAAAACCACCAAACAAGTCATCCACTTCGCAGTAGGCTTCGAAACCACAGCACCCACCACAGCATCCGAACTAGCAGCCGGCCCCCCACCCAACTTCACCGCCTACAGCGCCCACCTCCTCATCCCCCCAGCCATGAACGCCCTCCTCGCCCAAGGCCTCACCCACGTAGACGGCTTCATAGACCCAGGCCACGTATCAACCATCATAGGCGAACAAGGATACCGAGGCGTATCCGACCGCTACCACGTCCCCCAGGTCATCGCAGGCTTCGAGCCCCTCGACATCCTCTTCAGCGTCGCCATGATCCTCAAACAAATACAGGAAGGACGAGGCGAAATAGAGAACAGCTACAAACGAGCCGTGAAACCAGAAGGAACACCCCGCGCCCTACGACTCCTAGACCAGGTCTTCCAGCCAGTGGACGCCCCCTGGAGAGGCATAGGCACCATACCCCTCAGCGGCCTAGCCATCCGCGACGAGTACGCCGACCACGACGCCAAAACCCGCTTCAACATCCAAGAAGAGGAAACCTACGAGATGCCCCACGGCTGCCGCTGCGGAGACGTCCTCACAGCCATCATCTACCCCCACCAATGCCCCCTATACAACACCCAGTGCACACCCGAAACCCCCGTAGGCCCCTGCATGGTCAGCCACGAAGGAAGCTGCTACATCTCAGCCCGCTACGGAGTACAACCCCCATGATCCGAGCCACCATCACCATCCACGGCCGCGTCCAAGGCGTCGGCTACCGAGCCAACGCCAAACGCAAAGCCACCCAGTACGGCCTCAAAGGCTACACACGCAACCAGCCAGACGGCTCAGTGGAGATAGTAGCCGAAGGCGACCCGATCCAGATAGAAAAACTGGTAGCGTGGTGCAGCCACGGCCCCACCATGTCCCACGTCACCCGCATCAACGTAGAGAACTCAGCCGCCACAGGCGAGTACAGAGACTTCAACATCAGACGATAAACAAAAAAACGGGCACACTCCCGAAAAAACATACCAGTCACCCAGAACCAGCCCACCCCGCAATAAACAAAATTTATCCGCCTCGGAACATCCAACCACTCGATGAGCATCTGCGAGATAGACGCCAAAGGCAGGATCACATTACCAAAGAAGGACCGAGAAAGGACCGGGATCACCAAGAAAGTCCTCGTCCTCAACGCGGGCGACCACCTAAAGATCATACCCCTACCCCACAAATCACTGGACGACCTCAAGGGCTCACTCAGCATACCCGAACCCTTCACCGAGATGAGGAAAGAGGCAGAGAGACTAGCAATACGTGAAGCGAATAGAAAGCGGTCAAATGCTTCACGAACACCCGAACAATCATTCCAGCTACACTAGCTGATAAAACCTATATCGCACCTCACTGCGTCTGATACCATGGCCAAACAACCCACCCACCCATTCATCGACGAAACCGACCAAACCAACGCCATAGCCGACTCACAGCACATAGCCGCCGGCATAGCCCTCCCCATATACCAGGAGATCCAGCTCAAAAACACCGTACTCAACACCGACAGCGTCAAACGCTACCTCACCCGAGCCCAGAAGATAGCCGTCATGCCCTGCAGCTGCCGCACCAAACGCAAAAACTGCGATCACCCCGTCGACAACTGCCTCACCCTCAACGACGCCGCCAATAAGTTCATAGACCGAGGCTCCGCCCGCGAGGCTTCCGTCGAGGAAGCCCTCAACATAGTCGAGGAGGCCCACAGGGCCGGCCTGGTCCCCATGGCCTACATCAGAACCGACACCCCCAACCCTCAGGGCGTCAACTTCATCTGCAACTGCTGCAGCTGCAGCTGCGGCACCCTCGGCGTCAGCCTCAAGCTCGGAAAGGACGTCCACCTCCTCAAGTCCATCGCCACCACAGCCACCGACGCCTCAGCCTGTACCTCCTGCGGCGCCTGCGTAGACAGATGCCACTTCGACGCCAGAAACCTCGCCGACGGCAAGCTTCACTACAACAAGGACCTCTGCTTCGGCTGCGGCCTCTGCGTCACCGCCTGCCCAACAAAAGCCATAACCCTGATACAGCTACTCTAACCCTCAGAGCCCCTAAGGCTCTCCTTAAGCCTCATGAGCGCCTGCACCCGAGGATCATCTGTCCTCAGCCTGTAGACCACCGACACCTTCCCCACCTTACAGTCCTCCACCAGGCCCCGCTCCACCAGCCCAGGCATCACCGGCGACACGCTCCCCGGGTTCTTATCGATGCGCCTGGCGATCTCCCGGAGGTTCATCCACTGGCACGGGTCCCCCAGCATCATGTCCAGAATAAGCAGGAAAATGCTGGGCCCCAGCAGCCGGTTCAGGTGCTCCTCCATGGTGTACAGTTCCGCGCCACAGGCTAAAAAGATTAACGAGGGCATTAACAAACGTTATAAAAACCAAATAATCGTATGGAATCCAAAAGAATAAATACCCCCCCAAACAAGGATCAACCATGAAAGCACTGGTCATATACCACAGCCAGGAACACGGCAACACAGAAGCCATGGCCCAGGCAGTGGCAGAAAGCCTCAAAGAAGCCGGCCACCAGGTGGTCACCCTCAACACCAACCACGACCGACTGGACTGCTCAACCTACCCCAGATACACATGCGTAGCCATCGGCACCCCAGACTACTTTAGCTACCCCGCCGGAGGCATCAAGATGTTCCTCGACGACCACTACATAGAGGAACAGCGGGGCACCCAGGGCCTCTTCAACAAACCCATAGCCCTCTTCTACAGCCACGGAGGAGGAGGCAAAGTCAAACAGCCTCTGGTCAGCCTATTCAAACGCCTAGGCCCCATCATAGGCGAGCCCGTCGAGTCCTACGGCCGCCCCACCGAGAAAGTGCTGGAGAAGTGCAGACAGCTGGGCCGTGACCTGGCAGCCGCAGCCAAATAACTATCCACGGGTGCATAAAATTGAGGCTCCACCCTCAGAACCGTTTATCACCGCCCCCAGGAGAAGAACACCCATGAAGAAGGTAACCCTAGGACGAACCGGCCTCAAGGTCAGCCGCGTCGCCATGGGAGGCATACCCATCCAGCGGCCAACCCTGGAGGAAGCCAAGAAGGTAATAAACAGGGCCCTGGACCGCGGCATCAATCTCATAGACACCAGCATAGCCTACGGCGACAGCGAGATCATCATAGGCAAGGCCATCCAGGGACGCAGAGACCAGGTGCTCCTAGCCACCAAGGGCACGTGGCGCGACAAGGCCACCGCCCAGCAGCACATAGACCAGAGCCTAAAACGCCTCAACACCGACCACATAGACCTCTGGCAGTTCCACAACATCCGGGACCCCCAGGCCCTCCAGGCCGTCACCGCCCCCGGCGGCCCCCTGGAGGCCGCCCACCAGGCCAAGGAGGAGGGCAAGATACTCCACCTGGGCTTCAGCACCCACAACCTGGAGACCGCTATAAAGGGCGTGGAGTCCGGCCTATTCGAGACCGTCCAGTTCCCCTTCAACTTCATAGCCCGGGAGGCGGCCCCCGAGCTGGTCCCCCTCGCCCGCAAGCACAACGTCGGCTTCATCGGCATGAAGCCCTTCGCGGGGGGCAACATCCAGGACGCCAGGCTAGCCCTCGGCTACTCCCTCAGCCACCCCGGCGTGGTCCCCGACCCGGGCGTCGAGCACCTGGAGGAGGTGGACCAGATAGCGGACTTGGCGGAGGCGGGCGTCATCCTAACCAAGGATGACTGGGCCGCCATGGACGCCCTCCGCGACCAGCTGGGCAACCGGTTCTGCCGCCAGTGCATGTACTGCATGCCCTGCCCCCACGGCGTCGAGATATGGCTCCTCACCTACATGAAGAACCTATTCAGGCTGTGGCCCAGAGACAAGGTCATAAAGGCCTTCGGCAAATCCGCGGAGACCGCCACCAGCTGTGTCCAGTGCGGCGAGTGCGAGGAGCGGTGCCCCTACAGCCTCCCCATACGCGAGCTCATCCAGGAGAACCACGCCTACTACAAACAGATCGCGGAGGCAGAGAAGTGAGGTCCACAGTCTACTACGGCTCCATAGTCCACGGCCAGTCCGCCCACTTCGCTTCCCTGGCGGCCAAGTACGAGGAGATGATGACCCGCCTCGACCTAAGCACCATATCCAAGGGGGACAAGGTGGCCGTCAAGATGCACCTGGGCTTCCGGGACGGGTTCCAGACCGTCCCCGTCTTCTTCGTCCGACGCCTGGTCAAGCGCCTCAAGGACGTGGGCGCATATCCTTTCGTCACCGACAACCCCACGGCCGTCTACAACGCCGTGGACAGGGGCTACACCCAGGAGACCTGCGGCTGCCCCATCATCCCCGTGTCCGGGGTCAAGGACGGGTACCGCTACGAGACCATGATAGGGTACCGCACAGTGGACAAGATGAACATGGGCGGCGCCCTCCACGACGCCGACGCCCTCATCAACCTGGTCCACGTCAAGGGCCACCAGACCTGCGGCTACGGCGGCGCCTTCAAGAACCTAGCCCTGGGCGGCTACTGCGGAGAGGACAGGTGGCACAAGATCCACGGGGTCGAGGACAGCGTACCCTGGTACAGCCCCGAGAAGCTCACCTCGGGCCACGCCGAGAAGCTGGAAAAGGCTTGCCCCTGCGGCGCCCTCAGGTACGACCCCGAGAAGAGGACCCTCACCAACCTCTGGTACGAGTGCATGAACGGAAACTGCCTGGAGTGCATAGAGGCTGACAGGGATGTAGGAGCCCTCAGTCTCACCCAGGCCAACTTCGCCGCCTTCCAGGAACTCATGGCAGTGGCCACAGGGAAGATACTGGAGACCTTCAGCGGCGACAAGGTGTTCCACCTGGGCTTCCTACTGGACATAACCCCCCAGTGCGACTGCCCCGGCCTCATCTCGCCGCCCGTGGTCCCCGACATAGGCATAGTAGCCGGCAGGGACATAGTGGCCGTGGAGCAGGCCGCCCTGGACCTAGTGGCCCGCGCCGGCCTCATACCCCAGATGATACCCCCCTACATCAAAAAGACCAACCTGGACCCTGAGGCTCCACTCCACCCCTTCCAACGGCTCTGGGGGGCCTGGAAGGACCCCTACCTGGTCTGCGGCTACGGAGAGAAGCTGGGCCTGGGCAGCAGAGACTACACGCTGGAGGAGATACTTCCCCCGGAGGAGACGGTGAACATGCAGGCACCCAACAGGGTCTTCGAAAGACAGCCCACATTCTACTAGGTGAAGCATATGAAGATAGGATTACAGCTGTACCACTTCCACTGGCCTGGAAGCCCAGGCGACATAGGCCAAAAGGTCAGAGAGATGACAGAGACCGCCGACCAGACCGGCTTCAGCAGCCTCTGGATCATGGATCACTTCTACCAGCTGGGACGCGGCTTCGGGCCCCCGGAAGCAGTCAAGGTAGACGCCCCCACCATGGAGGCCTACGCTACCCTCAGTTACATGGCCGGGGTCACCCGACGGGTGAAGCTAGGTGCCATGGTCACCGGAAACGTGTACAGGCACCCAGGTGTCTTGGTGAAGCAGGTGACCAGCTTGGATATTCTATCGGCGGGCCGCGCCATCCTGGGCATGGGCGCCGGCTGGCACAAGTACGAGGCCAGGGGCCTGGGTGTCCCATGGCCGGAGACCGTAGGCGAACGTTTCAGTAGGCTAGAGGAGGCCCTCATGATAGCTAGACACATGTGGAGCGGCAGCAGGGAGCCCTTCAAGGGTAAGCACTACCACCTGGAGGCCCCCATCCTCAGCCCCCCTCCCCTGACTAAACCTCACCCTCCGATCCTGGTAGGCGGAGACGGCGAGAGCAGGCTGCTCCGGCTCATAGCCCGGCACTGCGACATGTGTAACTTCCACATAGGCGGCCCCGTCGAGGGCTACCCGCCGGTCATCCACGACTGGTACGCTAACAGGGTGGAGAGGATAACCCGGAAGATGAGGAAGCTGAGGCGCCTCTGTGACGCCCTGGGCAGGAGCCTGGATGAGATTGAGGTTACCGTGCTGGCTACTGTGAAGGTTGGCCCAGACGCCATGACCACAAGCCAGATCGCGGCCCTCTGCAGGGAGATGGCCGGGCTGGGGGTAGACCACGTGGTATTCAACATGCCTGACGCTCACAAAGTCAAGCCCATTGAGAGGATAGGCCTTGAGGTTGTCCCCGCCGTGGCGGACGTGGAGGCGGTGAAGCCATGAGCAAGAAACAGGTACATGTATTAGGCCTCGTGGGCAGTCCTCGCCGGGGAGGCAACACGGATACCCTTGTGGACGAGGTGCTGAGAGGCGCATCGGAGGCTGGAGCCCCCACCGAGAAGGTGCGCTTCAGCGATTTAGACATCCGCCCCTGCGACGCCTGTGACGCTTGCCGCGGCGGAAGCCCATGCCCCAAGAAGGACGACTTCAACGGAGTCTTGGAGAAGATGAGGCTGAGCAGCGTCTGGGTCCTAGGTACACCCGTCTACTGGTGGGGGCCCACCGCTCAGACGAAGGCCTTCATAGACCGGTGGTACGGCGTGGACAAGGCCCTGTTCAGAGGCAAGAAGGTGGTTCTTGTGGTGCCCTCGGGGGGCGGCTCCAGCTACTCGGACACCACAGTGGAGATGCTGGAGTCCATCGCATCCTACCTGGGGATGAGGCGCCTAGCCACCATCAGGGCGCCAGGCACATCTTCTCCAGGCTCGGCTAGGTCCGACGAAGCTCTCATGAGGAGGGCCCGGGCCCTGGGGGACGAGTCCGTGAAAAGGTGACCCTCACCTTTCCCTCATCTCAGGCTCCTTGATGAAGAATAGTATCACGAGGATGATGGCCACCTCGACTAGGACGCCTACATAGTAGGGGTAGGCCCGGTTCACCTCGTACAGGAGCCCGAATATGATGCCCGCCGGGACCATGGCCAGGCTCCTTAGGGTCCCCATGAGGCCCATTATCCTTCCCCGCCTCTCCTGGGGCACCAGGTCCGCCTGGAGCGCCATTATTGAGGGGAACAGCAACGAGTTGCATATCAGGAAGGAGATGTTCACTACCACCATCTGGGTGAATCCCCTTATCACTGTGAAGGCTATGAGGGCTGGCAGCGAGAACGCGTAGGCCAGGAGCATGGACTTCCTCCGCCCGATCCTGTCGATGAGCTTCCCAGCCGGGATTCCCACCAGGCTCATGGCCGCCGTACCGATTATGGACACCATCCCCCATTCCATGGCCGAGACGCCGACGACGTCCACCGCATAGAGCGCGTAGTATAGGTTGTACAGGGGGTTCTCGAAGCTGACGAGCAGCAGGACCGCCGCCAGGAACCATATCTCCCTGCCCATCTCCAACCACGCCTCCCTTATGGAACCCGCCGCCTCCCTGAAGGCGGAGCTCAGCTCCCTGAGCCCTAGGGCTGCGCTCTCCGCCATGGTTTCCTTCAGGTAACGCCACCTGATCAGGGCTATCGTCAGCGCGCTGACGAACACCACCACGTACACCATCCTCATACCGGGGACCAGACCGTACCTCTCCACCATGTACCCGGAGATGGCGGGCGCGAAGAGGCCGGGGGCACCGGGCAGCCACCAGACGAGCATGTAGCCCAGGCCACGCTTCTCTGGGGGCATGGAGTCGGCCTCGATGGCCTCCAAGGCCGGCTGGTAGATGTGACTGAGGTTGGATACCACCACCGCCACTAGGATGAGCCTCCAGTCGGGGGCGATGACATAGAACCCGTAGCTGAGGGCCGCGCCGAATGTGAACAAGACAATGATGTTCCTGCGGCCGTACCTGTCGGCGATGTACGCCCCCGGGACCCTGATGATGGCCAGGATCACCGAGCCAAGGGAGCTCATGAGGCCCAGGACAAGTGGCGAGGCCCCCAGCTCCCGTATGTATAGGCTCCTGAAGGGGTTGAAGAGGCCCGTGGTGAAACCGAAGATGACGTAGCTGGTTATGAGCACCAGCAGGTTCCCCCTGAGGAAGCCGAACTCGTCCCTGAGCCTGGCTGAGAGTCCTACCATGCGCATCACCGGCCTCTAGGTGTAACGTGATTTAGCGTACGCACAGTTAAATGATGTGCGTTGAGCCACGGAGGCAGCCTTAGCTTACCCCGGTATGATAAGAAAAAGGGTTAAGATACTACCTGGGCCAGCGCCGCCAGCATCTCGTCGATGTACTCCTCGGGTATCCAGCCCATGTTGCCGATCCTGAAGGTCGTGTCCTTCAACGCCCCGTAGCCCTGGGCCAGCTCGAAGCCCTTGCCCCTCATCTCCTTGTAGACGCTAGGGCCATCCATCTTCGCCGGGGCGTTGATGCAGCTCACGGTGGGGCTCTCGTACCCCTTCTGGGGGTAGGTGCTGAGGCCCAGCCTCTCGATGCCCTTCCTGATGGCCGTGTTCCGCTTCCTGTAGAGGTCGAAGTACCACCTCTTGCCGCCTTTGCCCTGGATCATCTTGAGGGCTGCGTTGAGGCCCGCCACCTGGGGGATGGCGCTGGTGACGGGGGTGCCCTTGCCGTCCCTGTGGTCCTTCTCCCAGAGCTTGAGGTCGAAGTACCAGCCCTTGTTGGGCATGGTCTCTGATACGTCTAGGGCTGCTTCGCTGACGGAGCCGATGCCCAGGCCGGGGGGGACGCCGAAGCACTTCTGGCTGCTGCTGAAGCAGATGTCGATGCCCCACGCGTCGGTCTTGATCTCTGTGCCCCCCATGCTGCTGACGGCGTCCACGAAGACAAGCTTATCATGCCTCTTGCACACCTTGGTGAGGTCGGGGAGCTTGTTGATGATGCCCACGCTGGTCTCGTTGTGGGTGATGGCCACGGCCTCCACGTCGGGCTCGGCCTCAATGGCTTTCTTGAGCATTTCGGGCGTCACCGGGTGGCCCAGCTCGGGCACCACCTCCACCACCTCCCTGCCGTTGCTTCTGGCCACCTCGGCGAACCTTTTACCGAAGTCCCCGTTGATGCAGACGATGAGCTTCTCCTTTACGCAGTTGCGGAC
>JBDRQD010000022.1:0-13929 GCA_043826455.1 Candidatus Bathyarchaeota archaeon | reverse complement strand
CGAGTAGGCTTTGGGTGTCTGGATCATCAAGTCGGGGGTGAAGACTGAGATAGTAGACTATTATCAATTCATC
Source organism: Candidatus Bathyarchaeota archaeon (assembly GCA_043826455.1). Taxonomy (GTDB): domain Archaea; phylum Thermoproteota; class Bathyarchaeia; order TCS64; family TCS64; genus RBG-16-57-9. Next base: position 13,856 of record JBDRQD010000022.1, on the reverse strand, counting down.
GACACTAACACCAGGCTGGGCACAGGAGAGAAGGAGGTCCTCAAACTCTGCAAACAACTCAGAGCCCTCTACTTCCTCGCCGACGACCGGGAGGCTCGGAGAGTCTCCATAATTCTAAACATCAAGCCGGTGGGCACTCTCGGCGTCCTGGTCAAGGCCTATAGACAGGGCTTGGTCACGAAGGCTGAGGTGCTCCAGATACTGGAAGCCCTCATGAAAGCCGGGTTCAGAATGAGCGTGTCAGTGTATCGCCGAGTGCTTAACGAAATGGAGACGTAAAACCGTGGAGTTAAACCAACCATAATCACGATTAATCAGTTAGTCCAGGGCGAGGATAAGATTATGCCCATTCGATGCAGGGATCAGACACAGAGTCACCGATGATCCAAGATATGACCCACATAGATCCCATATTAAAACACAATCCCACAGAACCATGATTTAGCCAAATGCAACCCGAAAAAAACTCACATTCTTCCACGCAGCTGTCATCAACCCCCATATCGCAGAATTACAAGCCACCTGAAACAAACCCGGAGCCCCCCAAAATCCACAATTCCCAGCCACTAGGAACAAACCCCCAAAAACACCTAAACACAAACCCAAAACAAGGTGGCGAGCCCGGGGGGATTTGAACCCTCGATCTCCGGCTTAGAAGGCCGGTGCCTTATCCTGACTTGGCCACGGGCTCCCGCATCCTAAAAACAGAGACCCGGATTTAAGAGTATCCGGGCAAAGAAACCTAGCCTTCCTTCTTCTTGAACACAGTGAACCCGCAGTTACCACAAGTATACCTATCACTGTGCTCAGCCATGAAGTACCCGCGACCACACCTGTTACAGAAGGGCCGCTTCCTCTCCAGCTTACCGTCCTTAATCTCATAGTGCTTGCCGACGCTGTCCGACATTACGCGGTCTCCTCCTTCACCTCAGCCTTTGGCGCGTTGCGCCTGATGACGTGCTTAGGCTCCACCCGGAGAGCGGTGGCCGGGTCATCGTAGACGTGGGCCACACCGACAGTCACATGGGTCCCAGACTTGGTCTCTATCCCCTGGACATACACCTGGTCCAGGTTGACTCTCAGGGCTGTGGCCAGCTCCACCTTCACGCTGCTCCTGGTAGGGGTAGCTGACTCAACGACCCTGAACTCTACCTCGCGTCTACCTATCAGCGGGTTAACCTTGGTTGAAGTTAGCTCCAGTTTCACATTCATTCCTCCATGGTGTCCATGAACTCCTTGGCCCATCTTCTCCGCTCCTCTGTCAAGGTCACCACGACCATGCCTTCACGGGGTTGTCCGTAGACAACAACGGAGCCGATTGGCATCCACGCCATGAGAGGAAGGACCAGTAGATCCTCTTCACCTTCGACAACTACCCCCAGCCTCCTTTTTAAGGATATAGCCTCAAGCAGAACCCTCTGAGCCTCAGCGGAGACGGTGCCCGGCTGGTTAACCACCGTAACCGTGTCCATCTTAAAGTCCAAGGGCTCCACCTCCACCCTCATGACCCTGTGGTCCACCACGGCAATATCCGGGAGAAGCTTCGCCCCTAAGATGTGGCTGGTAACGTAGTCGCCCACGGTGGCCCACATGGGGGGCCCATCCACCTCCAGAAGCCGGCCCAGCGTCCTAACGTTCTCAGACACATCGGCCCTGAGAAGAACGCCCAGGGGCACCTTAAGGTCCTGGCGCCTATCCATCGGCAGAACAAGGTCACGGAGATCCAGCTCAGGCGCCGCCCTCACCTTATCTTCAAGGCGTAGGTGCCCGGCTCCTTGGCCTCCAGCTTCTCAGCCAGGAGACTGTTCTCGGGGTCCAACACCACCAGAATACCGGAGAAGTCGTCACTGAACTCGTTGCCCTTACAGACCGGGCACACGGTTTCCTCCGTCACGCTCTTACAGCTTCTGCATGCCCGCGGCACTACTCTTCCTCCTCCCCAGTCTTGGTCTCCTCGACGATCCAATCCATCTTACCAAGCATCGGCTGCCTGGCAGTGACCCCGATCTTGCCGCCGCTGCGGCCCCTGGGGAAGCTTACGGCCACTATCCTGACCCTGAAGACGTCGCCGCGGCTTATGGTGCGGCCGCTCTCCTTACCCAGCAGCACGCCCTGCCGCTCATCGTAGCTTATGAAGTCGTCCATGAGCTGGCTCACGTGGAGCAGCGCGTCCACTGGCCCTATCCTGAGGAAGGTGCCGAAGTCGGCCACCTCCACCACCTCCCCCTCGATGACCTCCTGGAGCTGGGGGAAGAACGCCAGAATATCGAAGGTCACGGGGTGGTGGGTCGCACCGTCCCCGGCGATGATGCGGCCGTTGGGGTTCACCTCAAGCCTTATCACGCTGATGATGTAGCCAAGCTCCTCGTCCACCAGGCCCTCATACTTACTGCGCAGCTCCTTGTAGGCTGCCTCCGTGAGGGGCTCCCCGAACATGCTGGGGTGTATCCTGATGGTGTCCTTAAGCGTGATTAGGTTGAACATGCTCTCACTTACACCCGTAAGGATTGATAAAAACCTTGTCTAATCTCAAATCTCTATGAGCACCTCGAAGGAGTACTTGCTTATGATGCTACCCAAGTACTCCTTCCAGTCGTCCCCCACGGTCACCAGCACATAGATGCCTGCGATGTCTGCCCTCTGGTTCCTGACGAGGTCCACCAGGGCAAGCACCGTCTCCCCGCTCCTCACAACGTCGTCTATGATGAGGATGCTGTCCTTCTTCTTTATGGCCGTCTTAGGAACGTAGAGGCTCTTCCTCATGGCGCTCCCCTTGGGGATGTAGGTCTCCTCGATGAACTCCTGTATCCCCACCTCCTTGGTCTCCTTGGCCACCAGGAGGTCTATGTCGAGGAGGTTGGCCACCAGGGTAGCGCACGGAATCCCGTCCACTGCCGCCGTAAGGACTTTGGTGACGCGCCTACCAGCGAACTTCTCCATGGCGTAGTTGCTCATGATCTTCAGCCAGGTGATCTCGCTCACGAGCGGAGTGTTATCGAAGTAGCCGTCCTCGTCAAACATTATACGTTTCTTGAGGGCTTCCTTGATGTCAGTGATCTCCGTAAGCTTCTCGTAGAGTCCCTGGGCCCGCTGGTAGCTGGGGAGCACGTGCCCACGCATGTACCTGCTAAGTATAGGCGGGCTGAGGCCAAGGACCTCGGACAGCTCCTGATAGGTGTGAGTCTCACTCGCCACCTTCAACAAGTCAGTGATCATCATACGGTACTTGAGTTCACGAACGCGCGTCTCAGCCATGCTTCCCCTTCCTTCGTCCTTAAGGCGGGCCTGAGGGGATTCGAACCCCTGGCCAACGGCTCTCTTCGACCACTGAAGGTCTTAAAAGGCCGATGCTCTACCTTGCTGAGCTACAGGCCCAATACTCTAAGGCGTTAACCATTTTACATCAACTCACTATTTAACTGTTTTTCGATTTGCTATATCGTTACAATATATAGGTTCTTAAGCTCCGAAAAGCGGTGGATAAGGCTTAATAAACCCACACCACAGGATTCTCTGCAAGCGGCTGTGGTCCAGTGGTAAGATCTCAGCCCCCCAAGCTGATGACCCGGGTTCGATCCCCGGCAGCCGCACCAACACCACTGGTCCTTGAGGAATGGTAACATATTTATTCAAGAAACCCATATATCACTAGCGATATAGATCGTTGGGTTGAAACAGGAACATGTACTGCAGAAGGTGTGGTGAAGAGCTGTCCGAGGAGGACAGGTACTGCTCACAGTGTGGAACCGAGACAAAAGGAACCCACTGGGAGGAGGTCACGGTAGCCGCCGACGACCTCATAGGCAGAGTCAGGGAGCTCATAGCCGAGGGCAACGTCAGGCGCATCGTGGTGAGGAACGAGAAGGGCGAGCTGCTCCTTGAGATACCTGTGACAGCGGCCGCCATCGGCACCCTCATAGCCCCTTACCTGGCCGCCCTAGGGGCAATAGCGGCCCTGGTGACCCGCGCCACCATCCACGTGGAGCGCAGAGACTCACCCTAAACACACATTAATTTTTTTATAGGCTTAGAACGGCGTCAGAGGCGAGCATAAAATCGTTCAGTTTAGCTGAGCCCACCACCTCCACGCCGCGCAACATGTCTCTGCTCGACAACCCATGGATAATGAGGCTCTCCTCCGACGAGTACAACTGGACGCCCAGAGATAGGACCTGTTCAACGGCCTCGAGTAACCCGGGGAATCCCTCAAGCTTAGTTCTTACTACATTCTCCGCTGTGGCGGACTTTACTCCGTCCAGGTGGAAGAAGACGGCTGCCTTGTTACCGGCGGAGGCCGCCGTTGTGGCCAGCATGAGGGCCGACATGGTCTGCATGGGTCTCTCGGGGCCGCTTGTTACCACATATAGCAGCTTTTTAGGTGTCATGGGTACATGTTTCTGTATGAGAATATAGTCATTTACGTAGAGCGTCGTTTCATGTTTATGCGATTCTCCAAGTTTTTTTGGTACGCACCTTTACTCGATCCTTTTAAGGTCGGGAATGTCCCGGAAACACGGGACGTTCTTTAGTCGTTCGTTACAATTATCGGTTGTTTGCTGAGGGCGTAGTGCTCTGAGTTTACCAGTTCATACAAGGCAACCAGTATATACTCTAAACGTAGTAACTAGGTTTGCCCGAATGGGAGCGGATGAAGGCCGAACGAAGCGGAGGGCCGGAAATCCGCGGAAGTCGAAGGGACGGGCTTCAACGTACCAGGGCTTGGGCTCTGCGAGAACGCGCCCCCCGGCAAGACCGTTCGGGCACTTTTCATTTATATGAAACATTATAACGAGATGCGTCTACGGACGTCAATTTTGTCTATCATTAAGGCCAACGCTGAGCTCCAAGCCTCAATAAAGTTGAAGGAGGCAGCGGAAAACATGAAGGACCCCAACGCCATGCAGCTGCGCATCCTGAGCACCATCGACGACATTAACAAGAACCAGAGCAACACCATAGTGCTGGCGCTGCCTCTGGACACGCTGAAAACATCTAGCATAAAGCAACTAGCTGCCATGGCAGCCCTATCACCGGATCAGAAAGCCAACTAGGATCGGAGTAGACGCAAGGAGGGCTACCGCTCCTAGGCCTACACATATTTTCCAGAAGCTAGTCCTCTCAGCCAGTCTGATGAGTGCACCCATGGCTATGAACCCGGTTACAGCGGCGGAGAGCAATCCTATGAGCGAAGCCTGGGACACGGTGGCGCCCTCGAGCGCCATGAGTCCGAGCCCGGCCGCGAAGCTGGCAGGGATGCTCATGAGGAAGGACAGCTTAAAGGACTCTCCCACGCTGAAACCTCTTAAAATGAGGAAAGCGGTGGTCACGCCTGACCTGGAGAGCCCCGGGATTATGGCCAACCCCTGGGAGACACCGAGAAGCACTGCCTCGGTCCAAGAAAGCTCACCTGAATTTCTGTTGCCCTTGTCTCGGTTAATCCTCTGCATAAGCCCAGTTAAAATCAGAGCCAGACCAGTGACAATCATAATGGTCTCCCCCTGGACGACGGAGACATCGAGCAGCAGGTAGACAGGTAGTCCAACGACACCAGTGACGAAGGTTATGACAGTGAGAAGAAGACGCAGCCTCTTACCGTCTTCGCTTTTCCCGAGCAGTATCTCCACAACTTGCTCACGGTAGTAGATGAGGGCTGCAAACCCTGTCCCAATATGGAGGAATACAGCCAGCCTCAGGGTCTCCGTGGCCTCAAGCCCCAGGAGAGAAACCATGAACAGCACCAGGTTGCCCTCGCTGGACACCGGGAGCCACTCCAGAACCCCCTGCAGGGCGCCTACGATGACCGCCTCTAACGCGCCGACCACGCTCTACCTATGCCTCCTGAGGATAAAACAGGTTCCACATGAGAACCCCATAAATCTACCCCAGACACCTTACCTTCATGCGATTAGAGTCCGAGGAAACACGGAAAAACTTGAACAGCCTGATTGGGCTAGGCGACTTCCATTCGCTTCTAAATGAGGCGGAGGCCATGGTGGACACTGAGCCCGACAGCTATCTAGGGTACTGGTGGAGGGGCCGCGTCCTCACCCTCCAAGGCAGGCTGGATGAGGCTGTGAAGGCCTTCTATGACGCTGTTAAACATGCTGATGACGACCATGAGGAGTCCAGGATAATGGCGAGCCTGGCAAACGTCTTCAACGTCAGGAAGGAGTATGACTTGGCGCTGGACTACGCTGACATTGCCTTGGAGCTGAACCCGGAGAACCCTGTGGCTGTTCTGGCGCGAGGAGTGGCACTGGCTGCGACAGGCGAGAAACGCGAAGCCTCAGAGCGCCTATCCTCTAACTGGGACAAGCTGAGGGATAGCTACGAGCGGGCCTGCGGCTACGCTGTCATGGGGCAGAAGACAAAGATGCTGGAGGCCCTCAGGGATGACCTAGCAGTGAACCCCCACCACCGAGTCACAGTCCTTCACGACCCTGAGTTCAAGCCCTACCTTAGGAGCCCTGACTTCAGGGCTCTCCTGAAAAATAGCTAAGGTTATAGCCCCAGACTCGTTTACATCAAAAGACCCTGATGAAAATAGTTGTACTTCACGGCTCAAAGCCGAGTGCTAACAGCCAGGAGCTGGTGGACGTCGCGGTGCGGATGGGGCACACCGTCGTAGACGGTCCTACCAGCGACGTGAGTAGCTGGGTGAGCCCGGAGGGACCTAGGTTCTGGGTGGGCAGAGAGGAGGTAACAGACGCCGACTTCTGCCTCCTGAGGAGCTACGGCCCCGGCTCATGTGAGCAGATTACCCGCCGCATCAGCCTCATGGAGCACATGGAACTGGCGGGGATCAGGGTCATCAACAGCAGCTACCCTTTCAGGCGCGCCAGAGACAAGTACGCGACCCAGTACTGGCTCTACCAGCACGGGCTGCCCATACCCTCCACATACACCACTGAGAGCCTGGCCAGGGCATACGAGAAGACCCAGGAGATGGGTGACGTTATATACAAACCCATCCTGGGCAGCATGGGCCGGGGCAGCATGAGGTTCCAGGACACTGATCTGGCCTACAACGCGTACCGCACACTGGAGCGGCTGCAGCACCCCCTCCTAATCCAGAAGTACGTGAAGAACCCGGGCCGCGACATAAGAGTCTTCGTCATAGGCGGCAAGGTGTCCGGGGCAGTATACAAGTACCTCCCAGACAACAGTTGGAAGAGCAACGTCGCCCAGGGAGGCAGGATGGTGGAGGAGACCATAAGCGACGAGATCCTAAAGCTGGCGCTCAGAGCCACGGAGGTCATTGAGCTGGACTACGCCGGCATAGACCTGCTGGAGGGCCCGGACGGCCCCGTGGTCCTAGAGGTGAACGCGTCCCCGGGGTGGCAGGGCATAAAGTCGGCGACGGGTAAGGACTTCGCCGAGATGATCGTAGAGTACGGGGTAGAGCAGTGTGGGTGACAGCCTGTCCAAGATGCCCATTAAGATCACTGTTGTCGGTAAAGGCGAGGCCAGAGGAATACTGAACAGGCTCACGGCGCCTCTCACCGTTGAGGATATACTGAAGCGGCTGCCCATGAACACCAGGACCAGCCCCGCCGTGGGTTTCGTCAGCGTCCTCATGGGTATAAAGAGAGGTGTCGAGAAACCCGTTAGCAGGGTGGAGGCCGGCACCATAGGCTATTGGCCCCGAGGCGACGCCCTGTGTATCTACCCTAAGGACATCACACCATACGGTCAGGTTAACAGGGTGGGGGGGATACAGGAAGGCCTGGAACTGTTCCAGGGCCTCAGAAGCGGCTCGAGGATAATTATCGAGCGAGCCTAGTCCTGATTCAAGGCGTAGACCTTGATGTTCTGGCTGCTTGCCGCCAGCTCCAGGGTGCCAGCGGTCTCCAGGTTCCTCAGCATCTTCTTGGCTACGCTCACCTTCAGGTTGAACTGGGCCGCCACAGAGTTGGGTGTGATGGCCTTCATCTTTCTGAGGGCCTGCATCACCTCTTCGCTGCTGGTGTCGGGGATTTCAACGGTCCCAATGATCTTGTCGCGCTTCTCCTTCTTCTCGGACTTGTCTTTGGTTGCCTGGGTCTTCTCTACTTTGCTTAGGCTCTTCTTACCTGGCATGACTGTTCACTCATTGAGAAATGGGGGTTCAGTATAAACCCTGCGGCTACAGGAACTTTTTGACCTCTTCGTCGCTGAGGCCCGTGAACTGCTTCGTGGAAGCCGGGATTGTGGCTATGTTCAGGTTCTCTGGGGTCAGGGTCTCCTCGGAGGCCTCCTTAATGGCCTCCACGGCCAGGGCGACTGCCTCATCCAAGGTTATCTCGTCTCTGAATTGATCCTGGAGGACCTTCCTGGCCTTCTCACTGCTTCTGCCTAAGGCCGTGGCCTTGTGGCCCCTGTAGCTGCCGCTGGGGTCAGTGGATATGAGGCTGATCCTGTAGTTGTCTACGCCGCCGAAGAGTAGGCTCACGCCGAAGGGGCGTACGCCGGCGTTCTGAGTGTACCGCTGGAGGAGGTCGCCTACGCCGCTAGTGAGATCCTCGATGTCCACGGGCTCGTCGTAGGTCATCCTGTTACCCTGGGAGATGTACCTGGCCTGCTTTATGAGGACTCTGGCGTCTGGGCTGAGTCCCGAGACGGCTACCGCCACGTGTTCATCGATCTTGTAGATCTTCTTGCTGTTTCCCGGGGCCGCAAGTCTGCTCTGTTGAGGCTCCATGGCTGCAAGGACCACGCCCTCGGGGCTCCTAACGCCCACAATGGGGCTGCCCCTCTTCACAAGCTCCAGGGCGTACTCCACCTGGTATATGCGGCCCTCAGGGGAGAATATGGTGATGGCTCCATCGTACTCTCGACCACGTGACAAACTAATCAGCCCTTTTCCTGTAAAGGACTGAAGCCAGCTATTTAAACAGTGGGCTGGGGGGTTACTGTAAAATAATCATTGGGCGCATCTTCATGGGATTCGCATGGTAAAGACTAACAGAGAGCATCTTCTGGAGATAGGAGTCATAGGCGAGGTCACCCACGCCTCGGTGGAGGTCCCCTACACCACCGGCTGGGACGGTAAACCCGCTGTAAGCATGGGCAGAGGCGGCATCGTGTACAACGTGAAGCCCGGGGACCCCTGCTTCGGGTGGGCGTGGGGCGACAAGGTGGAGCCCGGCGTCTCGCTGGATGGCGTCGGCAACGACAACGCCAAGGGCAGCTTCAGGAACTTCAGCTGTGTCGGCAACGCAGCCAAGGTGGTGAACGGTGAAGCGAAGGGTGGCACAGGGGTGGTGGTCGGCAAGGTGGGGTACATTCCCGGTGGCGGCCACCACGTGGTGGCCCACTTCGATGATGGGACTCTGGAGAAGCTGGCCATTGGTGATAAGGTCCAGGTGAAGAGCGTGGGGGTCGGCCTTACCTTCCCGGACCACCCAGGTGTGAGGGCTGTAGGTTTTAGCCCTCAGCTCATGGACGGCATGAGTCTTGAGGAGAGCAAGGGGAATCTCGTTGTACCTGTGGCTAAAGTGGTCCCAGCAGAGTACGTGGGCCAGGGCAGCGGCGGGTCCCCATCCGAGGCTAACAACTGGGACCTGATGACTCAGAGCCCAGACGCCGTGGAGTACCTGAAGGACCTGCGGCTGGGGGACCTAGTGCTCCTCAAGGACATCCTCAGCGCCTGGGGCCGAGGCTACTACGAGGGCGGCTCCACTGTGGGCGTGGTCAGCTGCGGTGCCAGCGGCAGACTAGGCCAGGGTGTCGGGGTGACAGTGATCTTGACCTCCAGGGGCGGGGAGATACTGCCTAAGCTGGACGCGGACGCAAACATCTCCAACTACCTGGGGCTGGGAGGCGATTAGGATGCTGAGAACCAACAAGGACAGGCTGCTCATTATGGCTGTTCAGGGTGAGATCGTGTCACCCTCCAGCTCAACATACCGGGCCCAGTGGGACGGACAGCCAAAGCTAAGCCTGGGCATGGGGGGCATCAAATACAACCTGAAGGTGGGTGACCCCTGCTTCGGGTGGGCCAGCGGCGACCACGTGGAGCCCGGTGTCACCATAAGGGGCACCGAGAAGCCCAGCCCCAGCGACTGCGCCCTAGCCATACTGGCGTGCATCGGCAACGAGGCCATGGTTGTGAGTGGAGAGGGCAAGGGCGCCAGGGGCGTCTTCACAGGCCGCCACGCGGGCGCCGATGACATAGTCCACTTCAGTCAGGAGGACTTGGAGAAGCTGGCCATTGGGGACAAGGTCCAGGTAAGAGCCGTTGGGGCTGGCATGGGGCTCCTAGACTACCCTGATATCAGGGTGAACAAGTGTAGCCCCCGGCTCCTGGAGTCCCTGGGAGCGGAGGAGAAGGGTGGCAAACTTGTTGTGCCCGTGGTGAAGGAGGTGCCAGGGTTCCTCATGGGCTCAGGCATAGGCTTCAGCTCCAACACTGAGCCTGTGGACTATGACATCCAGACCACTGACCCCAAAGCTGTGAAGAAGTACGGCTTGGAGTCTCTGAGGCTGGGGGACATAGTGGCGCTCAAGGACCAGCTCTGCGTGAACGGCCGCGGATACTATAAGGGGGCGGTGACCGTAGGGGTGGTCATCCACGGTGCCAGCGACTTCGCGGGCCACGGCCCCGGGGTCAACCCCATCCTGAGCACTAAGGAAGGCAGGCTTGGCACCAAGGTTGTGAAGAAGGCAAATATAGCGGACTTCTGGGGCCTAAAGTAGCCCCCATCTTGGGTCTAAACCTTTTTTCTTTTTCTTAGCGAAGCCAAACCCTCATGGGTGGAAGAAAATTATGGTAGCCTCACAGTGTGGTAATTCCAGTTTTTCTGGATCACAGGCTTTGCCTTCGTGAGGATCAGGTTGTCGTTCTCCAGCACACCTTCGTCGGCACTGGCCGCCACTACCTCACCCACTATGAGGGTGTGGTCGCCACATGTGTGGGTTTGCACCACCTTGCACTCCAAGTGCCCGTAGCATTCCTTGATGAGGGGGCTCCTGATCTTCTGGGCGGGTATGGGCGTTAGCCCCGTCTTCTTGAACTTGTCTCCGTCGCGTCCGCTGATCACCCCGCATTCGTGCATCTCCTTGATGATGTCTGTGGTTGGGACGTTTACGGCGAACTCGCCCTGCTCAAGGATGAGGCTGTGGCTGTGCCTCGGCGGAGCCACGCCAATACAGACCAGTGGCGGCTTGCTGCTGATGTACATGAACATACCCAGCGTGATGATGTTTGGGGTCCCATCCTCGTCCACGCAGGTGGCGAGAACCACTGAGGTTGGCGGTCCACCCTGAAGGAACTTGCCGGAGGGAAGACTCTTCTTCATGAGTAGTAATATGATGACAAGCTACTTATGGGCTGCGGGCGGGGAAACCTATCCAGCCCTCAATCATGGGGGATGGCGTGTGCTTCTTCTCCCTGCCATATCGTTCGAGGGGCTTCGTAAGGTGCCTGTGGGCGTCCCTGTCAGGGAGGTAGACCCCTGGTTTCAAGTCCCTTGGTTTACTGAATGGAACCTTTACGAGCCCCCTGTCCCTATGACCACACTTTTTACACCGGTAGCCCTGGCCTTGGCCCATGGACTCCATTGATCCACCGCACATAGGGCAACGGGGGTTCATGTACTCCACGTCGTCGGCGAGGCTGAGCACCTCCAACTTCTCGATGTTCAGGGTGACTCCGCCCTCGGTCTCCCTGACGCCTGCGTATATCCGTAAAAGGTCCCCTGGGATGAGGGCCCATGCGATGTGCCTGAAGCCTCCGGTGGGCTCGTAGGCGGCGCAGTCCCCCTCCTCCGACCCGTCGGATACCCTGAAGATCACGTGGCCACCTTGAAGGGTCTCGGGGATGTTAACCACTCTAGCTTCTACCACGGCGGGGTTGAAGGGCCTGAGTTCACGTACCTTAACGGGTGCACCGAAGTGGGCGTCTGTCCCTTGGTTGCTCCTGTAGATCATCCAGCGCTCCACGGGCTCCAGTGCCTTCACCATGGTGAAAGCCCTGTACACCGCCCCCGCTGTCTCCCCCCTCACGCCGTACAGTACAGGGTCGGGGCCGTGGGGGGTGATCAGTGGGCGCCCCCCCTCGTCCACGTTGTTGAATGTGATGTCTCCGAGGGCTCGGTCCATCTCGCGCACCGACTCGGCGTCCACCCTCCTCTCCTGCCCCCAGTTCTCGGGCGTCCTGTAGGTCAGTACCTCGTAGGTGTGGTCCCCCTCCAGGGTGCCCCCCACCGCGGCCAGGGCTCCGATGATGCCCCTCCGGTTCTTCCAGCCCACCGCCGCCATCCCATACCCTTCTATGATGGCCTCCGCCTCTGAGAGGCTCACGATCTGCTTCACTGTCCTGTCGCTGAACTCTTTTGCTTCCTGGGGCACTTCGCCGACGTGGAACACGACGCCGGGGTTAGTGTTATCGCACCAGAACTCCCCGTACCTGTCCACCAGCTCCAGGGCAGCCTTCTTTGCCTCCCCCTGCCTCGCCTCGTCCAGGTTGAGTCTGAGGCACACGGAGGCGTTGCCCCGGGTCTTCCAGGGGGTGTTGGGGTTCAGCCGCAGAAGCGTGGGGTAGTCGGTGAACTCCGCGCCCATGGCCAGCAGACTCTCAGCTAGAAGCGCAGCCACATACGTGGTGCATCCTCCTTCCGGGCTGTCCGTGTCGTCGAGGCCGATGTGAAGCAGCAAAACCTTCCGCCGGGAACCTTGTATCGTCTAGGTAAAAAGGTTACTAAACAAAAGAATGGTGGGTTTAGACGACGATCATCGTCAGAGTGGAGCGGACCTTGTCGAGGCGCCTTATCTTCCAGCTGATGATGTCCTTGAGCTCCTGCATGGTCTCGGTCTGGATGCGGGCTATGATGTCGTAGACGCCGTAGACCATGTGCGCCTCCTTCACCTCAGGGATCTCTTTCAGTCCCTTCAGTACCTCGCTCTCAGCACCTATCTCCGCGTTAATTAGGACGAAAGCCGTTGCCAAAAGGGTTGCACCGAGATGAATTTAGATTGTCAGCATTTAAAAGTTATCTGATGGATGCGCAGATATATACCTGAGAGACGTTGCCCGCCCTCAAAATAGACGAAATCGAAGCAGAGGTGGACCTCATCCTCTTCGACCTTGACGGGACCCTGGTGGACGACAGGGACAGGTACAGGAGCCTGGCATCCGCCCGCCTCAGAGCCATCAGGGAGGCCGCCGGCAAGGAGGCGGCCCTGACCTGGGCCAAGCTCATGGGAGTGAACCCCGAAACCTTTGAGGTGGACATGGCTGGACCCCTCAGCAAGGCCCCCAGGAGGGAGGACATGGCCGTGGCGGCTGCTGCGCTTTACCAGCACGGTCACCCATGGTATAAGGCCCGGGAGCTTGTCCAGAAGGCCTACGATGAGGCGGACGGTGTGCAGGCTCAGGGCTACACGCCTAAACTGTTCCCTGGAGCGTACGAGGCTCTAAGTAGGCTGAGCCAGGTGGGCTTCAGGCTGGGTGTTGCCACCAACGGGGAAACCAAGATCACTTCAGGGGTTCTCAGGGACCTGAAGATCGAAAAATTCTTCGACGTCGTGGTGGGCGCCGACATGGTGGTGGATGGTAAGCCGGCCCCCGACATGATACTGGAGGCCTGTAGCCTGCTGGACGTGGAGCCTGGCGCGGCGGCATATGTAGGGGACCAGCCAACTGACGCTCAGGCTGGCCGCAACGCGGGACTGGCAATGGTGATTGGGGTGGGGGACCCTGGTTTGAAGGATGCGGGGGCTGATGTTGTGCTTAAATCGGTGGCTGAGATGACGTGAGACGTTTAACTGCGCGCACACCAAACCCAGGAGTGACGCCCGAGAAGCGCGCGCATTTCTGAAGAATTTTATCATAGAAAACCGGTTTTATAAAACACATTTATTTAAGGGGTTCCATT
>JBDRQD010000021.1:0-74180 GCA_043826455.1 Candidatus Bathyarchaeota archaeon | reverse complement strand
GTCTGCTGCTTCCATGGTGATTGTCCATTTTTGGGTGTGTTCGGTGATGGATGTGTGAATGGTTGGGTGGGTTGTTGGTGGCTGGGTATGTTTGTTTTATAGTGTGTTGTTGGATTATCCTGTGTGTGTGTGGGTGGGGGGGAGGGGGGGTCCCATCACCGCCACCGCGGTTCCCGGTTTTCAGGGTTGTTTTTTGTTTTGGAGGCTTTTTTGGGGTTGTTTGGCGGTGGTGGTGGTTGGCGGTGGTTGGCGGTGGTCGCCGGTTTTCCGTCGTTCGCCGGGTTTGGTCTGGGGTCGCCTGGGGCGTGTTTGGTGTTGGGGGGTTTGTTTTTTCTTGGCTGGGTTGTGGGGTGCTGATGCTGTGGTTGTGGTTTTATGGCGCTGATGGGTTCTTCTCTGTCTTTTCGGTGGGTTTGTCTTGGGTGGGGTGGGCCTTGAGTTGGCGGGTTTCCGGGTTGATGCTGGATCGGTGCGGTTAGGGGTCGTTCAGGCTGTGCCTATTCCTCCTCTCGATTAGCTTGTGGCGTGCATGACTCATGCTTTGTTACGTGGAAGCCTAGAATTCAACTCAACCAATAACAATTTCTGTTATTTGAAAAAAGAAGAGTATTAGGAGAAAATGTGTCACTAACTTAATTCCTTAACGCACTTTGCCCCAATCTTCTTTATCTCTTCCACGAGGAAGTCAAAGTCCTCTCTGCGGCTTCTGTTGTTTATATTGCATGCCCGCAGAGTGTATCTGCCATGTAGAGTGGTGTCAGATATCATCCACATGACGATCTTCCATAGCTCCCCAAGAATCGCCCTGTTCAGCTTCTCTAACTGTTCCTCAGACAATCCCCCCGGGTTATACCTGAAACAGACGATGTTCGAGACAACTGGAGCAGTTAGCTCAATGTTCGGCTCCTTTTCTAGGAGTCCCGCAAGATACTTGATCTGGTCGATGTTCTGCTGAACAAGTCTACGGTACCTTTCTTTGCCATAAGCTCTGAGAAGCATGTACGCCTTCAAACCATAGTTCTCCCTTGACAGAGCCAGAGAAGAAATTACATTTAATTTCTCCAAGTCTAGACTACCAAGCATTGTGTCGAGATACTTCGCCTCATGACCATACACAAAGGTGCTGTAGTGAGCTACCTTATCCTTGATCATAGTGAAACCAATAGGGTAAGGCATGTTCATCCATTTGTGAAGATCAATAGCGATAGAGTCAGCCCTCTCCAGCCCGTCAGCCAGGTGCTTGTGAGTCTCTGAGAGCTTCACCCATGCACCGAATGCACCATCAACATGCAGCCACATGTCTTCACGCTTACATATGTCAGCTAAGGCGTTTAGGTCGTCAAAGGCACCGGTGTTAACTGTCCCGGCACATCCAACAACACAGAAGGGATGCAATCCCTGTTTTTTATCTGCTTTTATTGCCTTTTTCAGGTCGTTCAGCTTGATGCTGTATTCATCATCAACAGGAATCCATCTGAGAGCTTCACTTCCGAAACCTAGGAGTTCCACTGAGCGTTCCAAGCAGTGATGTATCTCTTCGCTGCCGTAGAGAACCATTTTCCGTTCTACGTTCTGCATGCCTTTTGTCTTCATGTTGACCTCCGCTTTGGCGTTCCGAGCTACGGCTAATCCTGTATAGTTTGCCTCTGAGCCACCGGCAACGAATACCCCACTGTATTCTTTAGGCACTTCGAGGAGTTCTTTAATCCAACTTTGAGCTTGTAGCCAGACTGGAACATCTCCCCAAGTTGCCCCACCAGAGTTTCTACTAGTGAGAAGCATGTCCACGAGGACTCCATAAGGGGAGCCGGTTCCTGCCACATACCCCCAAAACTGAGGTCTGCTCATACTGACATGGTGGGGAATTAGATTCTCTGCTACCAAGTTATATACTCGTTCTTCTCCTTCGCCTTTTTCTGATAGAGGTACAAGTAGCTTCTGCAACTCGTCATCGGTCTGCTGTAAGTTTGGAAAGTCTCGTATGTTCTGAAGATGATTTAACGCATCTTCGAGCATTCTGTGACCTAACTTTTTTAACTCATCCCAGTCTTCAGGGTCGAGTGTCTCCTCTTTCAGTTCTCTAACCACTTTTCAATCCTCCAGAACCTTTGAACGTTTAATCACCCTAAATGGTAGATAAAATTTACTTAAAAATGCCTGTAGATTGTTAGATTAATTAGGATAAGGTTATGGAAGAGAATCTAGTTCTCTGGAACATCGATGACGTAGCTCAACGTCAACAATCAGATATGACTCAGCGAAATTTCAAATTTCATTTAGTTGGCAGGCGGAGGACTCATTCCAAGATGGTTTATGAATCGAAACCTCAGATGAAGCAGATAAAGTGAAATTCTAAGAACAATTTAAATGGGTCACCTGTCCCGGGCTATGTCCTCGACGGCCGCCACGAGGGCGTCGATCTCCTCCACCGTGTTGTAGATGTACGTGGACGCCCGGGCGTTACCCTCGTTCAACTTGAACAGCTCCTTCATGAGCGGCAGCGCGCAGTGGTGCCCCGACCTCACGGCGATGCCGTGCTCAACGTCCAACGTGAGGGCAACGTCATGAGGATTCATGTCCCCTACGTTGAAGGTGGCCAACCCGACCCGCTGCTTAGGGTCCAGGGGGCCGTAGACCTCAACCCCGTCGATCCCGGTCAAACCGTCTATCAGCCGGTTCGCCAGCTTCAGGTCCCAAGCCTCCACGTTACCCATGCCCACCCTGTTCAAGTACCTGCACGCCTCGCCCAGCCCGATGACCTGAGCGATGGCGGGGGTCCCAGCCTCGAACTTCATGGGCGGCACAGCCAACACATAATCATCTATGCTCACATCGGCAATGGTACCCCCGCCTATGCATAGAGGCTCCGTGGATGCCAGCTCAGCATCCGATATGTAGAGGCCGCCCGAGCCGGTGGGCCCCAGCATCTTGTGGCCCGAGAAAGCCAAAAAGTCCACGCCGGAGTCCCCTACGTCCGTCTTGATATGAGGCACGCCCTGGGCCCCGTCCACCAGCATCCTGGCGCCGTGGCTGTGAGCGATCTCACATATCTCCTTAATGGGAACGATGCACCCCAAGACGTTGGAGACGTGGGTCACCGCCACCAGCTTCGTCCTGTCATCGACGGCCTTCTCGAAGTCTCCAAGATCGAAGACACCTGAAGTATCGGACTTGACCACCTCGATCTTGGTGCCATACCTCTTACCGACCCTCAGCCAGGTTATGAAGTTGGAGTGATGCTCAATGACCGTGGTCACTATCTTATCCTTCTTGCTCCAGTCGAGGCTGTTAGCCACAAGGTTGATGCCCTCGGTGGTGTTCCGCAGCATAGCCACATTCTCCGGGCCCGGTGCCCCTATGAACCGGGCCACCTCCTGGTGGGCGTGCTCATACTCCTCGCTGGCCTTCTGGCTGAACCTGTGAACACCGCGCTCCACGTTCGCCCTGTAATGCCTGTAGAACTCCATCTCCTTGAGCACCACCTGCTCAGGGGTCAGACTGCTGGCTGCGCTGTCAAGATAGATCACACCCTCGTTGAGAATAGGAAAATCTTTACGAACACGTTTAACGTCGAGCAAACTCATCAAAGTAAGAGAAATGTAGGCTCCCTTAAGCCTTTTCAGTCTAGGGAACCGTCACACTCTTCGCCAGGTTCCTGGGCATGTCCGGGTCCAAGCCCTTCAATACGGCCAGATGGTACGCGATCAGCTGCATGGGGACGACGTACGGGATGGGGCTCAGAGCCTCAGGGATGCCCCTAGGCATCTCCACGAAGTCATCTGACAGCCGCTTAATCTCCTCGTCCCCCTCCTCGCAGATGGCCAGTATCCTGGCGCCCCTGGCCTTCATCTCCATAATGCTGCCAATTATATGACTGTGGGTGTCCCCCCGGGGGCAGATGAAGACACAGGTCACGCCGTCCTCTATGATGCTTATGGGGCCGTGCTTGCTCTCCCCAGCAGGGTACGCGAGAGCTGGCACGTAGGTTATCTCCAGCAGCTTAAGCCTCCCCTCCAGGGCTGTGGCGGAGCTCACACCCCGCCCCAGGAACAGGAACAGCTTGTCATCCAAGTACTTCTCCGCAAGCGCCTTGGTCTTCTCCGAGCACATGTCCAGGGTCTCCTGCACCCAGTCAGGCACCTTCTTGATGTCGGCCTCAAGCTCATCCAGCTCGTCCTGGCTCAGCTTACCCCTCTGCTTCGCCAGCCTCAAAGCCAGCTGCGCAAGAACCAGCACCTGCGACGTGAAGGTCTTAGTTGCGGCCACCCCGATCTCGGGGCCGGACTGCTGAATAATGTAAGCCCTGGACACCCTGGTCAGCGTCGAGCCCACCGTGTTGGTGATCCCCAGCACAGTGGCAGCCCTCATCCTGGCGTGGTCAATGGCCTTCAACGTGTCGTAGGTCTCACCCGACTGGCTGATGGCGAGCACAATGGAGTCTATGCCCACAGTCGAGCCGTACCTCTCAGTCAACTCGGAGGAGACCACCGGATTAGTAGTAAGACGCGAAAGCTTGGAGAACACGTAGCTGGCCGCAAGGCAGGAGTGGTAACTGGTGCCCGCCGCCGTAAGGTAGACCTCCTTACCCCGGTCAAGGAACTGGGTGAGCAGGTTCACGTACTGCTCCTGGAGGCGCAGCCCGTTCCTAAGGCTGTCAGGCTGCTCATATATCTCCTTCAGCATGAAGTGGGGGTACCCCTGCTTCTCGGCCATCTCGATGCTCCACTGGATCTCCTCCAGGCCCCGATCCACCAGAGAACCATCCGATATCTTGACGATCTCGTAGCCCTCAAGGCTCAGGACAGCCATCTCCCCGTTCCTCAAGTAGTTCACCTTGTTAGTGTAGGGAAGGATAGCAGGCACATCCGAGGCACAGTAGGTTCCAGTGTCCGAGACCCCTATCACCAGGGGGCTCTCATATCGAGCACAATATATCCTGTCAGCATCCAAGCTGGTGACCACCACGATGGCGTAGGACCCCTTAAGCCGCCTCAGCACCCTAAGAATAGCGCCTTTAAGACCCACATCCGACTTCAGCTCCTCCTCGATCAAGTGGGGAATGACCTCGGTGTCGGTCCTGGAGACGAAGTTGTGGCCCTTCTCCATAAGCTCCTCCTTAAGCTCCATATAGTTCTCGATGACCCCGTTATGCACCAATGCTATCCGGCCAGAGCCGTCCAGGTGAGGATGAGCGTTCACCATGCTGGGCGCCCCGTGGGTCGCCCACCGCGTGTGACCCATGCCCAAGGCGCCCTCCATCTCGTTGATCCTTAGAGAGGCCACCACCTCCTCCAGCTTCCCCATGTCCTTCCGCACCTGAAGCTGGCCGTCCTTGATCACGGCGACTCCTATGCTGTCGTATCCGCGGTACTCGAGACGCTTCAAACCATCCGTGATGAGCTTAACGGCCCGACCTTCCCTGATAATGCATCCGAAAATGCCACACAAATCGATCACCCGGTTAACAAACACTCCATGCCTGGGTTAATAAAATGTTCAGTATGACACGAAAAAGCCGGTAAATCATATAACTGCCCCCGAGGGCTGTTAATGTGTTTCGTGGAGAGGACAGAACTGCGGTACGTGGCCCTTACGAGCGGAAGAAACGAAGAAAAACTCATAGCCGAGACCATCCGGGGCGTCCTCTCCCAGAGCCCTCCGCCGGCAGCGTACGTCATCGTGGACGACGGCTCAACCGACAAGACCCCCGAGATACTAGAGCAGTTCAAAGACATCGAGGTGGTCAGACTGGAGAACCCCCGACACCAAACCAGGGGAGTCAACCTAGCCTGGGCCCTCAACGCCGGCATAAAAAAGGCGACGGAGCTTGTACCCGACTGGGATTACCTCCTGAAGGTGGACGCGGACAGCGTCCTCCCCCCCGACTACTTCACAAGCCTCGTAGACAGGTTCAAGGAGAACCCCCGGCTAGGGCTGACAAGCGGGACGCCCCAGGACGAGAAGGTGTGGAGGGGGAGAGCGTCCGACGGCGCCAAGGTCTACCGCCGAAGGTGCTGGGACGACATAAAACACTTCGTCCCATGCAACGCCTTCGACACCATCGCCCTCCTCCAGGCCAAACGTTTCAGGTGGGCCGTGGAGTCGTACCCGGAGATCAGGTACACGCAGCTCAGAACATGGAGAAGAGGAAGCCTCAGGCGATGGATACTCTCAGGTAGGTCCCGGTACTACATGGGGTTCCCAAGCTGGCACACCTTCCTCATATCCATAGTCTACGCAAAGCACAGCCCATGGATAATCGGAGGCCTATCCATGTTTCTAGCCCACCTCCTAACGGCGCTGGGCGGACTGAAGAGGCCCTTCCCAGCCCAGTTCTACGAGTTCGTGAAGAAGTACGCGGTCTGGGAGACCCTGGAAAGGTACCATGAGAGAAGGTTAACCTAGCCATGTTTCTTAATGCTGGGCCAAAGTGATTGTCCGCGCCCTATCGTTTCAATTACGCCCAGGGACTCTAATATGGTAGGCGCGATCGACAAGGATGACACCTGATCATCTATCACCTTTCCCTCAGACACACCCGACCCGAAGAATATGAGAGGCACGTGGACGAGCTCCTGCACTATCTTGTCTCCGTGGTGCGAGTACTGGCCGTGTTCGCCGAACTCCTCGCCGTGGTCAGAGGTGACGACCAGCAGAGTATCCTCAGGGAAATCCTCCATGAAGACGCCAATCTCGTGGTCCATCTCGTGTATATCTTCACTGTAAAGGGTTTTAGCTGTCTCCACTTCCTCCGGTTTCGGTGTGTAGTTGCCGTGAACGGACTCGATCAGCTTGTCGTTCAGGGTCCTCATCTCGTGCTTTGTGATATCCAGGCTCGTGTTCTGGGGATAGTAGGGGATGTGGGGGTCCATGAGATGCGCCCACAGGAAGTACCGGCTGTGATCCTTCATCCATTTGCCGGTGAACTCCAGGGTCTCCTGCGCCCTGGAGTAGGGTAGGTAAGAGTCGTCCTCGTACACGCTGGCTCGCAGCCTCTTCATGCCGGCTATTATCTGGGGCGGGAGGTTGCTTCTCAGGGCCTTCTTCCAGCCTTTGCTCACCTTGAACTTGCTGGACTTTAGGTCAACGGTCTCATTGAACCCGCCGTAGAAGGCGTGCACGATGGGGTTGCTGTGGATCATGGCCGTGTGGTAGCCCTGCCCCCCTAGGACGGATGCAACATTGTGGTCTTGCTTATACTCGGTGTCTGAGCACAGGATGCACGGTATGCTTTGAATGGTCGAGGAGTTACAGGCGAAGGCGTTACTGAAAAATACGCCTTTCTCTGCCACGCGTATCAGGTTAGGGGTGTTGTCCTTGTTGACGTGGTCATAGCGTAAGGCGTCAAGGATCAGAAGCACGGCGTTCAAGGCTCTCTCCCCCTTTAAAGTGGGTACACACCTAAAAGGGATGCCCGACGATTTAGAACTTTAACCCATCTTCCCCAGGAACTCCACGAGCTGCTTCGCCCTGACCCTGGAGCTGTGGTACTTCATCACAGTCTCGTACCCGTTGCGCGCTATCCTCTCCCGCTCGTCATCGTTTTCTAGGTAGTACCTCAGCTTTTCTTTCCAGTTGGTCCTGTCTATCTCAACGTAGTTGTAGCCGGGCTCGAAGTGCAGCTCTCTTTCTGTTTGAGGTTTATCTGCCATGACCAGTGTGCCGCTCCCCATGACTTCAAAGTATTTTGACACGGGGTAGTCGAAGATGCTGTTTCCGAATATGAATATCTTTGACTTGGCGACGATCTCGGCGTAGCCTTTCCCCACAATGTATCCCTCATTAGACAGGTCGGAGATGTTTCTCTCAGGCGTTTTCCCGGGCGGCCTGTCGCTCAGCAGGTACCTGTAGTTATGTTCCTTGCATAGCTTCGGCAGGTTTGTGTATATGTCGTACCTGAGGGGATAGATCCTCTTTCTGTAGGACCCCAGGAAGATAACGTCGTACTCCTTTTCGTCGCTGGGTCTGTATATTCTCTCATCGGTGAACCATGGGAAGTGGAGGTAAGGGATCTTCAGGTTATCCAAGTAATACGACTCATCCATTTTCTTGATGTAATCGAATCTCGAAAGGATCTTGCTCTTTTCGTACGGGCAGTAAAGGTACCTCATGAGTGCGCCGTTGAACCCCCTGTTGGCGATGTCCACCCATCTCTTGGGTTCAAGGTGCATGTCGTTTACCGTCATCACTGTTTTGGGTGTCTCAGCCGTCTTCTCCTCGGCGATCCTCGTGTACTCCACTATGTCAGCGTTATTGTCAACTATGAAGTCGGGTGGATCGTTCCCGTATAGCCTCTTGATAGTCTGGTTAATGTTCTCGTTTGGGACGTGGCTCTCCCAGCCTCTGCCGCCCCACTTACAGTCAGCAAGTTTGGCTACCTCCTGTTCTAGGTAGTATAGTACGTTGAGGGTTACCAGGTTATCAGATCTGACAGTGTTAAACAGGATTCTCAACTTGTGACTCTGCCTTGGTAAGGCGGTTCGCAGATAAAAGACATTCTGAGGGCTTATCTGAGCCTTTTACGCATGTCGATGAAGGCGTATCCGTACACCACGATTATTATTAGGGTGAAGAGTAGGCTGAAGCGCCACAGGTCGAAGCTCTTCTGCTGGCTGAGCATGTACATCATGGGGAAGAACACTACCACGGCTATGATGGAGAGCCATATCTCTGGAAAGATGTGGCCTGTCTGCTTCATGGGGTGAGCTGCTCCTCCTCGTCATGTAATGGTTATGGAAAAAGGGTATATCTTAGAGCCACTTCGTCAGCTCTGTCTCCAGCTTCTTCTTGAGCCTCCGGCGGCGGTGGGTGTACCAGGCAAGCCAGGTTAGGGTGAAGAAGGGCACCGGGTCCAGGCCAGGCAGGAGCTCCAGCAGGCTGATGGCGGCGAACCAGTTGAAGTAGACTGCCGCGAAGATGAGGCCTGTGAAGTCCAGGAGGTCCCCGAGGAGTGGGCTGAGGAGCATGGGTGCGGCTAGCTCAAGCAGGTCCAGGGTAAGACATACGGCTAGGGTTGTCAGCTCCTCCCAGGAGAGCCTCAGGAGCCAGGGGGCTGAGGCTGTCTCGGTCTGCAAGAAGGCACCGTTTATAATTGGGTTTCTTGGAAATAAAATGGTTTAGGGTATGTTGAGGATGTAGGGGCTGTCGCCGGGGACTATTATGAACTGGCTTTTACCTGAGGCGGCTATGTCTCTGAGGGTCTCCAGGTACAGGTATAGTTTGGCTAGCTCCGCGGGGTCTATCTCTGGGTTGGCTTGGGCGATGATCATCATTGACTGCTTTGTGGCGTTGGCTATGATGAGGCGGGACGCCGCTAGGCCCTGGGCCTCCTTGATGGCGGACTGGGCGTTGGCGTCGGCTATGACGAGTAAGCGGGTCTTGTTGAACTCGGCGGCTATAGCTAGCTGCTCGGCGGCCAGCTTCTTCTCTATGGCGCTCACAAAGTTGTCTGGGAGAGAGATCTTTCTGATGTTGACGGCGTCAAGGACCACCGCGTTGGACAGGGAGGACTCCTCCTCCAGGGCTTTCTCCAGGCTGGTCTTTAATGCTACTCCTAGGCTGGCTCTCAGCTCTATGGTCTCTATGGCCGAGTAATCTACCAGGAGGTTTCTGATGGTCTCCCGGATGATGGGGATGATGGCCCGGTCCTTCCAGTCGAGGCCGGGGTATCTGCGGAAGAGGTCAGCTGCTTCGCTGGGTAGTATGCTCCACCGTATGGTTATGTCCACGTCCACCTTGAGGCCGTCCTTGGTGAGGCTCTCCACGGCCGGGAAGTCTCCGACCTCTCTGGCGTCGCTCCACATGTGGACGCTGTCGGTGGCCACGTATATCTTGTAGACTGTGGCCCAGGGCGCCTTTATGAAGTATTGGGCGTTTGCTCCTGTGCCCACGACGTTGGTCGTCCCGAATACGGGGTCCACTACGACGGCGACGTAGCCTACGCTGATGCGGCCTACGCTGAAGAACAAGAGGCCTCCGACGGCTATTATGAGTACTATGGCGACTACTCCGTATCCCTCTATTTTGGGTCCCTCAAAGTCGAACCTTCTGTTCACTGGGTTCACCTTGAATATTAGAAAGGGTGGGTTCTGATTAAAAGTATCTAGTCGCGGATGCCTTCCAGGACACTGATGGCGTTCCAGATGCGGGTTCGGCTGTACATGGGCATGTTGGGGTCCTGGCTTATGTCCTCCAGGATGGCTATGGCGTTGGCTGCTCTGGCCGCGACGCTGATGCTCTCGTCTAGTAGCATGTCGGCGGCCTGCTTGGCGGTGCGCCTGATGTTGCGGGGGGTGGTGTTGTCGTCGGCGATCATGTTGAGTATGGACATGGCTTGGTCGAGTTTCTTCTTGTACTCATCTTTTATCGGGCTCAAGTAGACATCTCCGGGCGTGGTTTTGTCCGGGATTTGTTGTATAGGGGTCTTGGTTGGGATAAAAAGGCTTTCTTTTTACGTGCGGTTCTTCTGGATGTAGGCTGGTAGCTCGGAAACGCTTCCTAGGAGAACGGCAGGGGGCTTCTCGTCGGCCCAGCTCTTGAGGCCCCTGTGGCCTGTGGCGACTCCTATGAAGGGGCAGCCGCTGTTGGTGGCGCTGTCGCGGTCTATCTGGTGGTCTCCGATCATGATGACCTCGTCGATGCTGAGGCCCATGATTTTAACGGTGTGCTCCAGGGCTTCCTTGTAGGGTTTGGGTTGGGGTGTCTCTCCTCGGCCGAGGACGGGGTTGAATAGGTGAGTCATGCCTGTCTTCTCCAGGGCTTTTACTGCGTACTGGTTGTGGCTTCTGGTGAGGATGGCGAGCTGGTAGCCTTGGGCTTTGAGCTGCTCTGCGGCTTGTTTTGCGCCGGGTATCTCTGTTAGGGTCTCGATGGCCTCCAGTTCGCCTTGGTCCATGTACTCTGTTGTCTTGTCTCTCATGCGCTGTTTCTGTTGCTCTGTTTTTCCTTGTTTGGCCCAGTTTTTCTCTGCTTCCTCCATGATCTGGACGGTGGTCTGGGTCGTGGGGCTGAGGGCGGCCTTCGGGTGGCCGTTCTCCTCCAGGTAGTGGATGATCTTCTGCTTCATCTTGGCGAAGTCTACGTGGCTGTCTACGAGGGTGCTGTCGAGGTCGAAGACTATTCCTTTGATGGTCATGCGGGGTGCCTCTTTCTGGGTATCTGGGGTGGCTCTGTTTTTATTGTTTGCCCTAACGCTGATATGGTGGGGGGCGTTGGTTTTGTTGATGGTTACCTGTGGGGGCTGTGCTCACGCCAGGGTAATTGAGGGGGAGGTGCGTCTGGGGCTGGGTCAGGAGAACAAGGAGATCGTGAACGCCTTGGAGCGGGTGGGGTTTGACCTGGGGGAGTTCTGCTACTGTGAGCGGCTGGGGTATGTGGAGTCTGTGATCATGTTGCGGGAGTGCGAGGAGTGGACTCAGGCTGGCCTCGTTACAGGTGGCTTATAGTTACGTGAAATATGGGGGTTGTTCCTTGGGGTTCCAGGGTTTGTACCTGGTGGCTGGGAATTGTCGATTTTAGGGGGGTTGATGACAGCTGTGTGGAAGAATGTGATATTTTTTCGAGTTGCATTTAGCTAAATCCTGGTTGAGGTGACCCTGTCTTCTCCTTTAGCCAGTGTCTCACAGTGGTGTGTTAGGTGGTCGATTACAATGGCTGCGCGTTTAGTGATTTTTATCGTGGTTTGAGTGGGGGGATGGCTAGTAGGTTGTCTACGAGTCTCTCTGCAAGTCGCCTCATCTCCGGCTCGGCTTCTCGGCACTCTTCCAGGGCTTGTTCCCGGGTTTTACCTATGGCTGCGGGCTCTTCTGGGTAGGCGTCTGCCCAGCGCTCGGCGTCACTGTGGGTGATCTCCAGGTGGAAGATGAGGCCTCGGATGTTGTCCTTGGCGTAGGCCTGGATGGTGCAGGGGGTGCCTGTGGCTAGGAGTTGTCCTCCGGGGGGGACCGTGAACATGTCCTGGTGCCAGTGGAATACGGGGAAGTTGGCGGGGAAGCCGCGGAAGAGGGGGTCCCTGAGGCCGTGGTCCGTGAGCGCTACGGTGTAGCCGCCTATCTCCTTGCTGGGGCTGCGGTGTACCTCTCCGCCCTGGAGCCTGGCGAGCATCTGGCCTCCGCAGCAGACACCTAGCGTCGGTTTACCTGAGTCGATGATCTGCTGTAGGTAGCCCCACTCTTTACGTAGGAACCCATGTTTCTGGGCGTCGTTGGCGGAGATGGGTGTAGGGCCGATGATGAAGACGTCGAAATCGTCTGTCGGAGGGAACTGCTCCTGGGGCTTCATGTTGTAGGCTTGGATGAGGGTGACCTGGGCCTTCTCGCGGAGGTACGTCTCGTAGAGGCCCAGGGTCTCTGGCGGGTCATTCTGGATGATGAGGACACACCTTGGCATGGTACCTTGTTGGGTTGAGTGATAAAAAAGGGGTGGGTGTGTCCCGCGTTTCACAGCGAGACGATGATCGTGTTGGCTGAGTCCAGTATGCCCGGGGCTATGGCTGCGACGGCTTGCCTGAACTGCTTGTACTTGTCCACGTCGGAGCCGCCCTCGTACACCATGCAGGCGTCCTCGGGTAGCCCGAAGGGTGTGCCGTTGTAGGCTAGCTTGAGGCTGTGCTTCTTCATGAGTTCGTCGTGTTTGGGCATCCAGTTCTTGTTGAAGTACTCGGGGTCGGCGCCCCACTTCTTGTAGGCGTCTATGGACCACTTCACGAAGCATATGTACAGTGCTTTGGTCACTTGATGCACCTTCTAGGCTCTGACCATTTTATGTGAGCAGAACCTAAATGGAAGTTGGTTTGTTGCCGATTTAAGGGTTTATCTTCAGGCATCGGATTTAGTTAAAATTATTGTATTGCACTGAAATTATATTTTTTCACTCAGTAAATATTAATATTAATATAAAATAACTAGAAATAGGGCTTAAAAAGATTTAGGAGATGAGTTTGTAGATGCCGTTCGCACGGAATGAGGACGTTAAGATATACTACAGCGTAGAGGGGGAGGGATATCCCCTCATGATTCACCACGGTTTATCCGGGTATCCTGGAAGCTGGAGGGCAGCCGGCTACATTGAGCCACTGAAAGAGAAACATGAACTCATACTCCTGAACGCCAGAGGCCACGGAAAGAGCAGCAAGCCGCACAAGCCGGAAGATTACTCCATGAAGAAGATGGTGGGTGACGCGGTGGCCGTGCTCGACCACCTCGGCTACGAGAAGGCCCACTTCTGGGGCTTCTCGCTGGGAGGCAGGGTGGGTCTAGCCACTGGGAAGTACGCCCCAGACAGGTTCAGCGCCCTGATAATCGGGGGAATGGGTGCCGACGAGTGGGACACCGAGGCCAGTAAGAATAGGCGGAAAGAGATGATCACGTTCTTCAGCAAGGGCAATGAGGCCATCATCAAGGAGATGGAGGAGACGATTGGAGGGGGCCTTTCAGAGCAGGAGCGAAGACATTTCATGGAGCTGGACACAGCTGCCGTCACCGACATCATTAAACTCAACGAGCGCCTAGGGTACGAGGAGTTTCTCCCCAAGGTCACTACGCCCACATTGCTCTACTGCGGAGACAAGGACTACTACTACCCTGGGGCGAAGAAGTGCGCAGAGATAATGCCCAACGCCAGACTTGTATCCTTACCCGGGTTAGACCACGGTGACGCTTTCGATAGAGTCGACCTGGTTCTACCCCATGTGCTCAGCTTCCTGGAGGAAGTTGAACGAACCAGGGAAAGACGGAAGTGTCTGGGCTGAGATCAGGACGGGTGGTAGAGGGTACGAGGCTGGGAGACGTACCTGTTACTCAACTTTAAGGTGAATGTACCATGTCCAAGATTCTACGAAACCCCTCAGAGGAACAACTTGCGGATGCCGTACGTGAAAACTTCCGCAGTCTAATTAAAAGAATGGTTACAACCTCCAACTGGGAGCTAACCCAGACACGTGACTTGACCTACACGATCACCGACTTCGACATCTCCATGTTCAACAGGGTCATACGGACCCGCCTGACACCCGAAAAAGCTGACCGGAGAATCCGGGAGATGATCTCCCTCTACTCCTCACGAGGAAAAGGGTTCACGTGGATGACCTCACCAAAGGACACTCCACACGACCTTGTTGCCCGCCTGGAAAACGCCGGGATGAAACGTGACGATACCCCTGGTATGGCTGCCGAGCTAAGCCAGATAAAATTGACTGGTATCCCAGAGGGCCTTGATGTAGAGAGGGTTGAGGGGCGTGACCGGCTTGAGCTATACTGCGACATAATGATCAGGGGATACCCTCTACCCGACAGCATAGCCGGGGACTGGACAAGGATGATGATAAAAATGGGGGTGGACGACAGCCTCCGCCACTACATCGGGCACATGGACGGCGAGCCAGTGGCCACCTCCACAATCCTCCTCTCGGACGGCGTCGCGGGGCTATACATGGTCGCCACGCTCCCTGAGGCCCGGGGGAAGGGTGTGGGCTCCTACATGACCGTCTACCCTTTCAAAGAGGCTGAGAAGGAGGGCTACCGTTTCGGGATACTGCACTCAACAAGGATGGGTTACAGCGTGTACAGGAGGCTGGGGTTCCAGGACTCCTGCAAGATGGTAGGCTACGAGTGGACCCCAACTTAATGAAGAGATTCCACAACGGTGAGAGGCCGCTGTACATTGTAAACTAGATGCAACGCAAATTTTGTGAAAATACCGGTTTTTGGCAAAAAATATTAATAGTATTTTTGGGCAATATTCGACAGGTTCTACTTTCAGCAAACGCTCAGTGGAACCGAGAAGGAGACCAAAATGGAGTTTAAGTACTACATATCTTACGCGAAGCTGGTCCAGCCCGGTGACCTGCCCAAGAAGTTCGAGAAAGTGGGCAAGATACTGAAAAAATACAAGATGGAGCTGGTGTTCTGGGGCCACCCCTTCGGCACAACGGAGGGCATAGTCTACCTCATGAAGGGAGACGTGAAGGACTACGAGAACGCCATGATGCAGAACGACCTTTCAGAGGCCCTGGGGTTCATCACGGACACCCGCACCCACTTCGTCATAGCACCATAAAAAAACCAGATGAAAACAAACCCCTCCCCTTTTATTGTATAAAAAACATCAAAAGCGCTAGTCTAAAGCTGACACACAATAGGGAGGTATATTAGGTTCAAACACCATTAATAATTGATGAGCCCCACGCGAAGAACCATACTAAACAGGATAATGCAGATAGAGGAAGAGCTGAAGGACATCAACACTGACACCGAGTACAGACGCATAAAGAGAAACCTGGACATCCTGGACTCATCCAGAACCGGGAGCCGCAACATCAGGGTCAGGTCACCCACGGACATGACTAAAACCATCGTCGTCAGGAAGCACAGCGAAGACCAGGAGAAGGTCAAGGACGCCTACAGGGTGAAGCTTAGAGAGTACACGTCCCGCCTGGACGAGCTGTTCAAGGAGAAGCGGGGCCTGGAGAAGCGGCTATTCACCTAGCGCCCCTCCGTGGCGCCTTCATGTGAGACTCGATTAAGGCAAAATACTTTTCTCATCGAAAAAATATCCTTCATTAAGCACGCCGAAAGAATATTTTTGGCGGTAAAATAAATATTTTTAAAATTTTTAGACTTTTCCAGTGAAAACATAAGACATATAACCTGTGTCCCCCGTATATGTGCAAGTGTTTTTATATGAAAGGAAAAATAGCGAAGTATTTTTCGTATAAAGGATACGGGTTCATAGAGATTGAGGATAGTAAAGACGACATCTTCTTCCACTCATCCAACTACCCGGTCACATCCATACCGGAAGTGAACACAGAGGTAGAGTTCAAGGTCATCGAGACCCCTAAGGGTAAGGAAGCCACCGAGATCACCATAGTCACACAGGAACAGGCGGCTGAGGCTTAATGCCAACACACGGCTCCCTGACAAAGGCTGGGAAGGTGAGAGCCCAGACCCCGAAGATCGAGACCACCAACATCTCGAAGAGCCCCAGTCCCCTGAGGCGCAACAAACAAAACTACATGACCCGGATCGTCTACAAGCCGAGAGACGAATACAATAGACGCCGCCGCCGCTAATACACCCCGTCTTTAACCTTCGACGCAGCATTTTTCACCGTTGACACACTTTACCAGACTCTTTATCAGTCGATCTTATGTAAATCGGTACAGGGCCTGTATGATCGCAGACAAGACAAGTTTTAAGGACCTTCCCCTGAGCCAGGAGGTGCTGAAGGGGCTCAGGAAGCTCAGGTTCAAGGAGCTCACCCCCATACAGGCCAAGGCCATGCCCCTCCTCCTGGACGGGATGGACGTGATAGGGCAGGCCCAGACGGGCACCGGCAAGACGGCGGCTTTCGGCGTACCCCTCGTGATGAAGATGGACGCATCAGAGGAGCATATACAGGGCTTGGTCATAGCCCCCACCAGGGAGCTGGCCCAGCAGGTCGCATTGATGATCCGACGGTTCGCCCGGTACACCGGCGTCAAGGTCCAGGTAGTCTACGGCGGCGAGAACATCATCAAACAGATCACCCGGCTGGAGGAGGGCGCCCATGTGCTGGTGGGCACCCCCGGCCGGCTTATACACCTCATCAAGAGGCGGGTCGTCGAACTCCGCCACGTGAAGGTTGCCGTGGTGGACGAGGCCGACAAGATGCTGGAGATGGGCTTCGTCGACGACGTGGGGTTCATCCTTTCTAGGACCCCCTTCGTCCGCCAGACCAGTATGTGGTCCGCCACCCTTAGCGACGATGTAATAGGGTACGCCCGGCGCTACATGGTGAGCCCCCAGGAGGTGCTCCTGTCTCGGGATGAGGTGGCCCAGCCCCTGGTGGACCAGTACTACGTCAGGGTGGAGCCGGATGAGAAGCTCCAGAGGCTCATGGAGTTAATCCGCGGCAGAGACATAGACCAGGCAGTCATCTTCTGCAACACCCGGGAGTCCGCGGACGAGCTGGCCCAGAAACTGACCGAGGCAGGGGTCCCCATGGAGGTCATCCACGGAAAACACTCCCAGTCCAAGAGAAGGCAGGTCCTGGAGGCCTTCAAGCTCAGGACCCTCAAGTACATAGTGGCCACCGACGTGGCCGGTAGGGGCCTGGACATCCAGGGCGTGAGCCACATCTTCAACTACGAGGTCCCCCAGGACCCGGAGGTCTACTTCCACAGGGTGGGCCGCACGGGCCGCATGGAGGAGAAGGGGACCTCGGTCACCCTCGTCACCGAGGAGGATGAGCCCTTCTTCGAGGCCATCACGTCCATGACAAGCATCGAGATAAGAGAGCTAGAATAAGAGAGGAAAAGTCACTTACGTTTGAACCGTCTCCCGAAGTCTCCCAGGGTGAACCTGGCCGTAATTATGCGCTCCGTACTGAAAATCTTGGCCGCCACGTAGAGCACAGCCAGCGTCCAGACGCTGATGAACAGGATGCTGCGCACCACCACCACGTAGTCGGCCAGGAACGCCGCCTTCGTCGCAATGATGCTGTGGGTGTAAGGAATCACAAGCATAATCCACTGGACGCTCTGGGGCAGCATCTCAATGTCGCTGAACATGAGCACGACGGCCGGGATCATGATGGGCGTGATGAGCACCCCCGTGAAGCTCTGGGCGCTCCTCACGTTGTCGGCGAACACCGCCACGCTCAGGGCCATGGCCAGAGCCGAGACCAGGGTCACGAAGATGACCACCCCCACCAGCACCATGCCGAAGGGCGTGATACTAATGTCCACGTCGCTGATGTTCATGGTGGTGGCCTCCGGGACGAAGCTGAACGCCGCGTTCATGTAGAACCCGAAGCCTATGAGGTAGCTCACAGCCCCGGCTAAGGCTATCACTATGCTCCCGCTCAGCTTCCCGGCCAGGATGGTGAGCCTGCTCACCGGCAGCGTCATAAGCGTCTCCAGGGTCTTCTGCTCCTTCTCCAGGGCGATGCTGGTGGCGGCCATCTGGATGGCGAATATGACCATCATCATCACCATGATGGGCAGCATGATGCTCTGCCCCATGACCAGGCTGAAGATGGCGTTGGGCGGTATGTCCAGCACGTTCCCCTTCAGTATGGACGCGTAACGAATCTCTATGGGGCTCCTCACTGCCTCCGGGGTCCCCATGCTGCCCGTCTGGGCCAGCAGGTTCCTGATCTTGCTGATGCTGAAGTAGTAGTTGTAGACGGTGATGAGGCTGCTCACCACGTTGGTGCTCTGGGTCTCAGCCATGTTCAGCTTCCTGAGGTTAGCATAAACCCTCAGCACCCCCTTCTGGCCCAGGGTTACGTTATCGTTGTAGCCGCTGGGGATGTAGATCATGGCCGAGCTGTCCGTCTCCTTGAAGCTGATGAGCGCCTCCTCCAGGCTGCCAGCATCAATGGGCACCACCGTGTTGTTGTTATAGAGGTAGCTGAGCAAGGCGTCTGTGACGAAGCCCTCGTCGTCTGTATAGACGGCGAAGCTTGCCCCCATGATGGCCCTCTCCACGGACTCCTGGCTGATCTGAATGGCCGACCCCATGATGGGGAAGATGATGATAGGCATCAGGATCACACCTATCAGTATCTTGGGGTCCCTCACCAGCTCCTTCACCTCCTTGACGATTATGGCGATCAGGTTACGCACTGCGAGTCACCTCCATAAAGACCTCCTCCAAGTTCTTAACCCCGTACCTGTTCCGGAGCTCATCAGGAGACCCTTCGACCATGACCACGCCGTTGCTGATGAGGGCCACCTTGCTGCACAGGTACTCCACCTCCAGCATGTTGTGGCTGGACAGCAGCACGGTCACCCCCGCTCTATCCGCGTACTCCCGGATCATGTTTCGGACATGGATGCTCTGGGTCACGTCCAGGCCACTCGTCGGCTCGTCTAGGATGGCCAGCCTGGGCTTCATCATCAACGCCCTAGCGATGAGGAGCCTCCTCTTCATCCCCTTGCTGTAACCGTTCACCCTGTCCTGGAGGCGGTCACCCAGGCCGCTGATCCTCTTACCCTCTTCCACGATCCT
Organism: Candidatus Bathyarchaeota archaeon; assembly: GCA_043826455.1. Taxonomy (GTDB): domain Archaea; phylum Thermoproteota; class Bathyarchaeia; order TCS64; family TCS64; genus RBG-16-57-9. The sequence continues at coordinate 55,188 of JBDRQD010000021.1, read as the reverse complement.
CTGCATATCTGTCTTGTTGCTGGAGTAGAAGCCGGCCATGAACTCCAGGAACTCCAGGCCGCTCAAATACTGGTACGCCCCGGCCTCCTCGGGCAGGTAGCTGAGAATCTCCCGCACCTTCTCCGGCTGCCTCGCCACGTCTAATCCGAAGACCTGGGCGGAGCCCGACGATGCGCTGATGAGAGTGCTGAAAATCCTGAGAGCCGTCGTCTTCCCCGCCCCGTTGGGCCCTATGAGGCCGTATATCTCGTTCTCGTCCACGGTGAAGCTGGCGCCTCGGAGGGCCTCCGTCCTCCCGAAGTACTTGGTGAGCTCCCTAGCCTGTATGGCGTACACTGGCTTCCACACCTTCCAAGCCTAGAACGCGGACCAGCTTAAAAATCGTATGAGCCAGGGAAAAACTTACAGAGAGGCTTTTGTATAGATACGTGATGTGAGTTGAAGCTTCTCGCCTTCAACGCCAGCCCCAGGAAGACCGGCGGCGCCACCGAGGTCATCATGAACAGGTTCATCGAGGGGGCCAAGGTGGCCGGCGCAGATGTCGAGCGCCACTACGTCACCGACCTCATGATCAACGGCTGCAAGGGCTGCTTCAGCTGCTGGTGGAAGACCCCCGGCCAGTGCGTCCACAGGGACGACATGGACTGGGTCATCCCCAGGATGGCGGACGCCGACATCATCTACCTGGGCACCCCCATATACCACTACAACATTGTCCACTACCTCCAGCGCATGAGGGAGAGAACCCTGCCCATGAACCTGCCCGACATGTACGTTCAGGACGGTGAGACCCACCACCCGAGACGCTACAAGAAGACCACCCACACCGTCCTCGCCGCCGTCTGCGGGTTCCCCGACCTAGTCAACTTCAGGCAGGCGGAGGGCCTCTTCCCTGGCGCCACCCACATTTTCCTACCGGCTGCCCAGATGCTGTTCCAGGATGAAGGGCGACGATACCTTGCTGACTTCCTTGACGCCGTCTGGGACGCAGGCTACCAGCTCTCCATGGGGAACAAGCTTGTGGACGAGCACAGGCGCAGGCTCATCGTCGAGTACCCAGACGAGGTGAAACGACTCATCGTTGAGGGATACAACGAGCACTTCGCAGGAGCTTGACTAGACCAGGTCCTAGCTGAGAAAGGCTCGGGGAAGTTTATCCCTCGCCTCGCCTAGCCCTCCTGCCGTCAACCGGCCTCTTCTTCAGCGTGGTTCCGCAGACGGGGCACGTGTTCTCCTCCTGAGGCTCGTCGAAGCTCCGCCGGCACCCGGGGCAGTAGGTAACCCACCTGAACTGCTTCTTGATGCCGCCCACTGCCAGGCTCATGTAGGGTAGGCCCAGGTGGTCGGCCATGTTCTGTACCGAGTAGTCGTCCGAGACCACCACGGGAGCCAGGCCCTCGGATGCCAACTGTAGGGCCAGTGAGAGCACTTGCTTGTCGGCGGAGGATAAGGCCCTGGATTCGCCCATCGCGGCGGCCTCCTCCTCCAGCCTGGCTCTGCTCGCCTCTTCTGGCGTCCTCACTGTGATCCTACCTCCCTCGATGAGAGCCTCAACCCTGATGCGGGTAATCTCTTCTCTGATCTCGTCCAGCACCGCCGGGACAGTGTAAGCCTGCCCACTGGCACCCGGGTTAAACCCCTGGATCAGGGCAGAGGCGTCGAGGACTAGGGCCTTCAACGTTCTCACGTAGACTGGAGGGTCATAATCCTCTTCTGGATCCTGCTGTAGAAGCTCCTGAACCTTATGAACCGGGTCCTGTTGGGGCTCACCCTGCACTCGATGGTGGACATGGGCTTGAGGGGCACGTAGGCGCGGCCGTCCACGATGACCAGGGCCTCGGACCGGGGCTTCAGCAGCTCTATGGTGACCACCGACTTCGGGGGGATTATCAAGCTCCTGAAGTAGCTGTAGGGGCATATGGCTGTAAGCAGCAGGGAGTCCAGCTCGGGGGACACGATGCTGCCCCCCGCAGACATGTTGTAGGCGGTGGACCCTGCGGGCGTGGCCACCATGGCGCCGTCGGCCTGGATGTCAGTGATGTGCTCACCGTCCACCGAGAGGCCCATGATGATCATCTTGCTGGGGAGGGGCGGCGCCACCAGCACCTCGTTGAGGGCGTCGGGGAAGCTGTCCTCCATCTCCAGGCACCTGCCGCTAACCTTCATGCTCTCCTCCAGGAAGTAGTCTCCCTTCAGCACCTTGTCAAGGCCCCACTCGGCCTCGGGCACCAGCACCTCGCTGAGGAAGCCTCGGCGCCCCATGTTGACGCCCAGGATGGGGGTCCCGGGGTCCTTCATCTCCATGGCGGCCCGCAGGATGGTTCCGTCGCCGCCGACGGTCACCATGAAGTCGCAGTCCATCTCGGAGAGCTCCGAGTTGCCCTCGGTGAGCTCCATGGCTAGAGCCGTGTCCGTCTCCACGCACACGTCCACCCCACAGGAATCAAGGTAGTCCATGATGCGTCTGGTCACCGTCACTGCGCTGGGGATGTCGGTCCGAGAGACTATGCCCGCCTTCATACTATCCCCTTTGTGTTGGCTTGAGGCTCTTAAATACTGTACCCCTCAGCGTCTCCGCCACCCGTGCTCCCCAAGGAGGGGCACGTACACCACCTTCATGAGGCTCCTCTCGGAGAGTTCACCCGCCTGGCTCCTCTCCACCAGCAGAAGGTCCTGGCCGTAGAATCCCTCGCCCCCCACGGGGGCCACCAGTCTCCCGGGGCTGGCAAGCTGCTCCAGTAGTGGCGGGGGGACCCTGGGCGTCGAGGCGGTGACGCTTATGGCGTCATAGGGCGCCTTCTCAGGGTACCCCAGGGACCCGTCCCCTAGGACCACCACGACGTCCTTGTACCCGGTCCGCCGCAGGTTCTCCTCAGCGAACTCGCATGTTCTCTGATTGATCTCCACCGCCACAACTAAGCCATCCTCCCCAACCAGCTCCCGGGCAAGGGCGGCGCCGTAACCTGAGCCCGCACCGATCTCCAGCACCTTCATGCCCGGCGCCAGCTTCAGCGGCTCATAGGTGGCGGGGTACATGTAGGGGGCCGAGATGGTCTGCCTGCCGTCCCCCGGGATGGGAAAAGGCTGATCATAGTAGGCGTACTCGCGGCTGGAGGGGTCCATGAACTCCTCCCTGGGCACCCTGAGCATGGCCTCCGCCATGGCCCCGGTGGTGAGGTAGCCGGCCCTCCTATACCGTTCCACCATGGCCCTGCGCTGGTCAGAGAAACTGGGCAAACTGTATCAATTGATGAAAGGAGCAAGAGAATATTAAAGGGGTGGTTTAGGCCAGGACGACGGTGCCGCTCTTCCTGAGCTCATCTATCTTCTCGTCAGAGTAGCCTAGGAGCTCCTTGAGCACCTGGGCCGTGTGCTCCCCCAAGAGGGGCGCGGCCATCGTGATGGTGGCCGGCGTCTTCTCCATCTTCAGGGGGAACCCGGGCATCCTAACCTTCCCGGCCTTGCTGTGCTCCAACTCTATCATGGTGCCCCTGTGCTTGACCTGGGGGTCCTCGACGGCCTTGTCGATGTTCTGCACAGGCGCCACGGGGCAGGCGTCCTTCAGGGTCTCCACGATCTCGTCCACAGTCTTGTCCTTGACCCAAGCCTCCATGACCTCGGCGCCCTCTCCCAGGTCGTCCACGCCCATGGCTGCCATGAGCTTCTGATGCATCTGGGGGTCTGCGGCGATGTACACGTACCCGTCCTTGGCCTTGAACATCCCGAAGGTCTGGGGACCGGGGAGCCTATCAGCCTGGCGCTGCCAGGGCAGCTTGCCGGTAAGCGTGTACCCGACGATGGCTACGCCTGTCTGAGCCATCATCACGTCCAGCTGAGACACGTCCACCAGCTGCCCCTCACCCGTCTTATCCCTGTGGCGGAGAGCACCCAGAACGCCTATAACGGCCCAGAGGCCGGGGTCCAAATCACCGTGCCACTCAGCCGGCCTTATCGGGGGCCCCTGGGGGTCCACGATGTCCCCGGTGAGCCTGTACCAGCCGCAGTAGCTGCCCGCGATGGGCGCGAAGCTGGGCCGATCCTTGTAGGGGCCGTCCAGGCCGAAGCCGCTGAGGCTGGCGTAGATGATCCTGGGGTTGATCTTCTTCACGTCCTCGTAGCCGAGGCCCAGCTTCTCCATAGTGCCTCTCTTGAAGTTCTCTATCACTACATCAGACTGCTTGATGAGCTCCTTCACAATATCCATGGCTTTGGGGTCCTTCAGGTTAAGGGCTATCCCCTTCTTGTTCCTATCCAGATAGTGGAAGGTGCTGCTGACGCCCCCGAAGTGAGGCGGGCTGAGGCGCGTCATCTCACCCCACGGGGGCTCGATCTTGATGACCTCGGCCCCCATGTCCGCCATGATCATGGTGGAGTAGGGCCCGAAGTACACGTGCGTGAAGTCTACGATGCGGATATCGTCAAGCATACCCATGTAATGTTCACCGAATCATCGTAAGGAAACGCTGATTCCTCTTAAAGTTTATGTGAAAACCGGGATCAGGGGGCCTAGGCCCGCGTTACCTCGCCCTTCACCGACACTATCAGCCTCTGGGTGGGTATCATCTTCCCCGAGGCCCTGAGGGCAAGCTCTGCGATCCTCTCCAGGCCGCTGCAGCAGGGCACCTCCATGTGGGCCACCGTCAGGCTGCGCACCTGGTTACGGCGCAGTATCTCCGCGAGCTTCGACACGTAGCCCCTGGCGTCGTCGAACTTGGGGCAGCCAATCAAAACAGTCCTATCCTTGAGGAGCGTGGCGTGGAGGCCCGGGTGGGCCACGGCTACGCAGTCGGCCATGAGGAGCAGGTCGGCGTCCTCGAAGAAGGGGGCCTTCACGGGGACCAGGTTCAGCTGGATGGGCCAGTGGCGTAGACTGGAAGCCTGGGGCTCCGGGGCAGATTCGCGCTCCTCGGCCTCCAGGCTCATAACCTGTGAGGTGGGGCAGGTGCAGGCTAGGGTCTCCTGGCTCTTCAGGTGCTGGTGGACGGCCTCCTCGTCGAACTCGGGGGCCTCCCTCTCATTGATGCTGATGGCGTCCATGGGGCAGTGGCCGAGGCAGGCGCCCAGGCCGTCGCAGTACACGTCGCTGACGATTCTAGCCTTACCGTCTATAATCTTGAGGGCGCCCTCGGCGCAGTTGGGGATGCACTGGCCGCAGCCGTTGCACTTTTCCTCGTCTATCTGCACTATCTTTCTCTTCACCAAGCCAACCACCTATGAAACATTTCTCATATGAGGTTTATTTCATTCATTGTTTTAAAGCTTCCGATCACCGGCAGCCCCAAAGAATATAGACTTATTCATCAAATTACAGATGATGCCAGTGGACCTCCGCGAACGGATGGGGAAACTACGTGAATCCCTGAAAGACTTGCCTAGGAAATTACGCGGCCTACCAAGCAAGATAAGAGGCTCCCCCAAGGCAATGAAGGAGGCTATAATAGCCTATGAGAAGAGCTACAGGAGGGGCGTCGAGAAGTACGGTTTCTGGTGGAAGGTGTTCAACTGGAGCATGTGGCTTTTCATACTCACCTTCATATCCACGGCCGTGATAGCGTTCATCATCTACCTGCCCCAGAGCCAGTTCCTCAGGGGCCTCTAGGACAGCTTCCACAGCTTATCCCCCACGTAGTGGAGGTTCTGGATTACCCTACCCTTCCTGGACGCCTCGATCTCGGCTGAACTCTTGAGGGCTCTACCCACGGCCAGGGCCTTCCTGTGGGTGATATCCCTCACGACGACGATGTCCCCCTCGTCAAAGGCCGCCATCTCCTTGATACCCGGAGCCATGACGTCGGCGCCATTGCACACGTAGGGAATGGCCCCCATGTCCACCACCACCGACGGAAGCAGGTTCACCTTTCCGCTGCTGAGGTGGGGGTAGAGGCCGTTGCCGTCCCTAATGAAGTCGGGGCTGTCGTCGAGGATGTACACCTTCTTGTCCTCGAACTCGGCCTCCTCCACCTTCGTGACGCCCGAGACCTTGAAGAGCCGCCCAAGCTGTTCAAGAAGGTCTCTTGCTTCCCGGCGCTTCATGGACTGTCGTTTGCGTAGCATGCTCTGCTCAGAAATAGAGAAGGTTGCTTAAAAGGGGTTAGAGGCTGGCCTTGAAGGCCTTAAGCCTCTTGACGACCTCCCGGAGGGTGTCCACAGGGGCTACCAAGGGCACCCTTATGAAGCCGTCTGCTCCGAAGTTGTTGCCGGGGCTGAGGGCCAGGTTCTGGCTCTCCCGGAGCTTCTTCAGGAACTCCTGTGAGCCGAGGCCTGTGCTTCGGGCGTCAAACCAGGCGTAGAAGGCGCCATCGAACATGTGGCACGGCCAACCTAGGTCGTCCACGGCCTTGCAGAAGTAGTTACGCCGCTTCTCGTACTCCTTCCGTCGCTCCTCCACGTACTTGAAGTCGCCTCGGAGGCACGCGGTGCCGGCCCTGAAGATGAATGTGGCCGGCCTGGGCGCGACCAAGCTGGTGACAAGCTGCGCCCTCTTCATGTACTTCTCGGGAACAATGTCGTAACCCAGCCTCCACCCTGTCATGCTGAAGCTCTTGCTGAAGCTCATGATGCCCAGGGTGCGCTCCTTGTAGGCGTCGCTGAGGCCCGCGATGGAGACGAACTTGTTGTCCCCGTACACGAAGTGGAGGTATATCTCGTCGGCGAACACGGCGAAGTCGTGGTCCACGGCCAGGTCGCCTATGGTCTTCAGCTCCTCTGCGTTAAACACTGTCCCTGTGGGGTTGGCCGGGTTGCAGATGAGGGCCGCTCTGGTTTTGGGGGTCACATACTCGGCGACCTCGTCCACATCCAGGTGATAGTTGGTCTCAGGGTGCAGCGGCGCCATGTTCATCTTGACGCCCATGCCGTCGAAGATGGTCCTGTGGCCAGCGTAGTAGGGGGTGAACATGAGCACCTCGTCACCCTTCTCAAGAACCGATGCAAGGGCCACGTATAGGGCTGCGCTGCTCCCCGCCGCAGGCAACACGTTGTCGGGCTCGTACTCGACGCCAGTGAACCGCTTATAGTAGTCCACCACGGCCTTCTGGAACTGCTCCGGGTAGTCCGTGTAGTGGGGGTAGTGGGTGTTCTTGCCACCCTCGATGATGCCCAGCAGGGCCTCGTTTATGGCGTACTGGGGGGCCTCCGCGTCGGGGTCCCCTGCGCCCAGCGATATGAACTCTTTAGGCAAGTTGATTCACACTCTCATCAACTGCATGGCATCTCCTATTTAACAGTCTGGGGTTTTCCGTCGAACACCGCTGCTCATCCGTTCTCATATGTAGCTGAGATACCGAACAGGGGTAAACAATCCTTTAATTATGTTCAGTTCAACCCTGCAACGTATGTCCGCGAGGCACTCCAAGTACCAGACCTCCATGCACATATTGAGGACCATCAAGGACGGCAGGAGCTCCCTGATGGACGTGGTGGAGTCCACGTACCTCAACAATAAGAGGGCAAAGGAGGTCATCGACCAGTTGGTGAGCCAGGGGTTCCTGGAGCAGGAGTACAACGAGAGGGGCCAGAAGACGGACTCCTACGGGGTCACCAAGAAGGGCACCAAGACCCTGGGAGAGTTCGAGAAAGTGGAGGCTCTACTCAAAGAGCACGCCCCCGAGATGCTCATAAAACAATAAAAAAAGGGTTTTTAGAGGAGGAACCCGGCCTTCAGCGGGTCGTCCGGGTCTATCACCACCTGGTTGAAGCCCGTGATGTATGCCGTCGCCATAACGTCCGGCACTATGGCCTTGTACTTACCCACCTTCGTCTCCTTGGCGATCTTCCCGTACATCAGAGTCCCGATAGTGGACTCGAACACCATCTCCTGGCCCGGCTTCAGCTGACCCTTACCGTACATGGCGGCCATCCTGGCGTTGGTGCAGGTCCCCGCGGGGCTCCTGCAGGTCTGCTTGGGGCCGAAGACGTTCCAGTGCCTGCTGGTGTACTCCTTCTTGCTGGGCTTGGTGTAGAATGTCACCAGGTCCAGGATGTTCAGGTTGGGGTACTCTGGGTGGTCCACCTTGATCTTGTCGGCGATATAGTTCCTCATCTTCCAGCCCAAGGGAATCCACTGGTCCTTGTTCTCCAGCGCCGGCTTCAACCCGATCTTGTCCGCGTCCACGAAGGCGTACCACAGGCCCCCATAGGCTATGTCGGCTTCGACTTCCCCCACGTCGGGGATGTCGAACTTCATGGTCTTCCAGAAGAAGCTGGGAACCCCCTGCATGTATATGGCCTTGGCTACGCCGTCCTTAACCTCCACCTTGGTGCGGACTAGGCCGGCCACCGTGTCGAAGGTAATATCCGTCACAGGCTCCTTCACGTCCACCATGCCGGTGTTCACCAGCGCCGCCGAGCAGCTGTAGGTGCTGTCACCGCAGGCGCTGAAGTAGCCGTCGGTCCACAGGTAGATGACACCCACGTCTGCCTCAGGGTGGCAGGGCTCGGTGAGCACCGCACCCAGCATGCCCTCGAAGCCCCGCGGCTCCTTCAGCATGGTTCCCAGGAGGCTGTGGTAATGCTCCTTGAAGTAGTCCTGCTTCTCCTGCATGGTCTTACCCACCAGCTTGGGGACGCCGCCCACCAGTATCCTGGTGGCCTCGCCGCTGCAGTGGGTGTCGATGCACGAGACATACCGTTTAAACTTCAAACCGTGACACCTTGATGAAACTATATCCAAGACCCTTTATACAATTATCGGGAGGGATTCATCTCGAAGTGTTCTCCGATGCCCTTTTCCCTGAATTAAGCTTCAGCCACCAACATAACAGTGACTGAAACTCAACTCATAGGGTGCTGTAAAGTATCAGAGTTCTAGGTTAGTAGGGCGGTTACACAAGCGTTATGCCGAGAACAGTGGAAGGCACCATCTGAATGGGATTCCTAGCTAACCGCGGTCTGTCAAAATATGATCTCGTAGTCTTTTCTTCAATAGTTGTCTACTCCCTCGTCTTCTCATGGTTCACGGTCTCAAAACACTATTCGTTTAGCACCTTCGCGTGGGACCTGGGGATATTCGACCAGGCCCTATGGACCACAGTCAACCTAAACAAGTTATTCTACTACACCTGTGAGCTCCACCTCGTGGAGTCGGGCAGCTTTTTTGGCGTCCACTTCAGCCCCATACTCTTCATCCTCATACCCATATACTACCTCAACCAGTCTGCGGTGACTCTCCTAATCGCCCAGTCCTTCATCCTGGGAGTATCGGCGTACCCAATCTACCTCGCCGCCAAGCTGCACTTCGCCGAGAAGCATTCAGCTATGATAGTAGTCCTCTACCTCATGAACCCGGCTCTCCACGGCGTCAACTCGTACGACTTCCACGTTCAAGCCTTCATCCCGTTGGCGTTCAACTACGTCCTATATTACATAGAGGCGAGGAAATGGAGGAGCACCATCATAGCAAGCCTGCTCTCCCTCACAATCCAGGAGCAGGTAGCCTACTTCATAATAGGGTACGCTGCCTACCTGACGGCTACAACCGTCAAAGAAAGAACATTATGGATGCGTGAGGAGAAAAAAAAGAGGTTTCTGGTGGCCGCGACACTTACCATAGCATCCGTGGGCTGGATACTCCTATCGACCCAAGTGATAGGCTACTTCAACCCCGAGATACCTGAACACCTTAAGGCCGGGCAACACTTCACGGTCCTGGGGGCAGAGTCCCCGTCAGGCATCATATCTGCCGCGGCAAGAGACCCCCTCAGAGCCATGAGAGCTTTGGCCCATGACTGGTCAGAGAAGGCGGCGTACTTGCTTGGCCTGACCTTCCCCTACGCCCTGCCCCTCGCCCTCGCGCCCACCCCACTGGTCGCCGCCCTGCCCTGGATCGCCGTGTCTCTCTTATCCAACTACCCTCCATACTATAGGCTAGGGTTCCAGTACCCCGCCTACATCATCCCAACCATATATGCGGGCTTCATCAAAGGCCTGGACCACCTCAAACTAGCCCTCAGAGGAGGCGAAAACCGCGCCCTCAGCAGGCTCTTCATCACCCTCCTAGTAGTGGGCGCAGCGTCGAGCGTCACCCTGAGCCCACTAAGCCCCCTCACAGACGGCTTCAGCCTCAGCCCTTCATACATCAAGCCGTCAGCCGACCCCAGAAACCAGCGACTCCAAGAGGTGCTGGCACGGATCCCCCGGAACGCCTCCATATTGGCCCAGGACAACCTGTTCCCCCACGTATCCAACAGGGAGCACGCCTACGTCATAGTCCCAGAGATAAGCCTGGACCCTGAGACGTGGCGGAGAGCCATGAACATCACCATGGGGCTCCAAACAGACTACATAGTGGTGGACCTGGAGACAGACCCCCACGGCACAGCCGAGACCGCGTTCACCCTGGTAAAACGGTACAACTACAGCCTCCACGCATGCTTCGACAACGTCTACCTTTACGGCCTCCCCCCTCCTGACGGCCCAGCCATCTACGAACCAATGAACGAGACCTACACTCCTCTGGACCTCATAGCCATGAACGGGAAGGTCGCCCCCGACCCCACAGCCAGTTCAGGGTCCGCCTTAGCCTACGTGAACATGACCCACAGAACCAGGACAATATGGTACGGCCCCTACGTAATAGCCCCAGAGGGCAACTACACGGCCACCTTCACCCTAAAGATCGGGGCCCTCAACGACACCGGCGCATTGACCATAGACGCCCGCAGCGGCGGCGTGACCCTCGCCAACGCCACCGTGGGCCCCATGAACTTCACCGGCGCTGACACGTGGCAGCCCCTCACCCTCAACTTCACCCTAACCACCGTCTCCACAGACCTTGAGCTACGGGGCCTCCTCCAGGGAGAAGCCACAAGCGTATCCTTGGACCAGATAAGACTCACCCAGACGGGGCAGGGTAAACGTTTAAAAGTACGGCGCAGTTGAGTAGAGACGCAAAACGATGCGGTGCAGTGAACTTGGGTAAAGTACGCACAGAGATGGTGAAGAGGATCAGCCTCGAATTAATTGACAGATACCCCTACAGCTTCGGTTTAGAGTTTGAGGCCAACAAGCAGTTCCTGAAGCAGATCAACCTAGAGGTCTCCAAGAAGCTCCGCAATAGGATAGCCGGTTACGTTACCACCATCATCAAGGGCGACCTGCTGGCCCAGGCCCAGGAGGCCGCCGCCGAGGCCCTGGAAGAGATCCAGTAGCCCACGATGTTACGCAGAGCCTAAGCGTCGGGAGCTAACCCGGACACATTTCATTTAATTATTCATGTTAAGATACCGCTTGAGCTCGTGGAGGGTGAAACCGATCTCCATGAGGCGGGCGCCCAGCTCCTCCTCAGGCACCCCCGTCTTGAGGAGGCTCTGCCTCAGCAGCTGGACGCTCTCCTTCACCTCCCAGGGGTAGATGATCCACTTCTCCACCTCCTCCGCGTAGTAGTCGGGCCGGTACACGCTCCACGGCTTATGGTGGAGAGTGGCCACCTTCACCTCCGCCGCCCCCAGGCCCTCCACGTACTCCCTCACAAGCCTGAGGCTGTTGCCGCTGTCGGCAACGTCGTCCACAACCAGCACCCGGAGCCCCCTGACGTCGGCGTTCAGCGGGTACCGGACCTCGGGCACCTCGGACCTCTCGTTCACCCCAGTGTAGTAGACCACCTGGAGGCTGGCAAGCCTCCTGACTCCCAGCTGGTCGCTGAGGATCCTGGCTGGGTCGAAGCCGCCCCTGCTCACGGCCACCAGCACGTCGGGCGTGAAGCCGCTCTCCGCCACCTTGTCGGCCAGCTCCTCTGAGAGCCGCTGGATGTCGCCCCATGAAAGGAAAAGATACTCCAACCTCGGTGCCTCAGATGTGGGTTAAGAGGTTCCATGTCCCCGTTTAAATAAAGCGCTTGCGGTAACAGAGCCATGTCTGATCTTCGCGGCGACCCCGCCGGGTGGATAACCGGCGTCGTCAAGGATTTCACGGCGTCTCCGGAGAACACATTGGAGAAGTGGGGCGACGAGCCTGCTTGGGCCGAGCCCCTGGTGGGGTTCAGCGGCGGCGCCGACCCCCTCTACGGGTTCTACAAGGATGACATAGGCTCCTTCTATGTCTCGCCCTTGGAGTTTATTGGCCACGCCTATCCCGACAAGAGGTTCAAGGCAGAGGAGCTCACCGTCATAAGCTGGATACTGCCGCAGACGGAGGCCACCAAGCGGGACCACAGGGAGGAGACCAACTTCCCCAGCGAGAGGTGGGCCCGCAGCAGGATCATGGGGGAGAAGGTGAACGTGAAGCTGAGGCGCCACCTTGTGAAGAGGCTGAGCGACGAGGGCGTGGATGCCGTGGCCCCCATGCTTTCACCCCTGTGGAAGCCGGCAACCTCCGAGAAGTACGCCAACGCCTCCACCTGGAGCGAGCGCCACGCCGCCTACGCGGCGGGCCTGGGCACCTTCGGCCTCAGCGACGGCCTCATCACGCCGGTCGGTAAGGCCATGAGGACGGGCAGCGTCGTCGCCAACATCTACGTTAAGCCCAGCCCCCGCCCCTACACCGACCACCACGCCTACTGCCTCTTCTACAGCGAGGGAACCTGCGGCAAGTGCATGGACCGTTGCCCTATAGGGGCCATCACCCGGGACGGCCACGACAAGCGCACATGCTCCATGTACGTGGACATGACCAAGCAGTACGTGACCCGCCACTACGGGTTCGACGGCTACGGGTGTGGCTTCTGCCAGACCAGCGTCCCATGCGAGTCGGGCATACCTAGAAGCATGAAAAAATAAGGAAAAGAGGGGTTTACTTGGCGGTGGAGACCGTGCCATCCTGGGCAACGGTCCCTGCCCACGTGAAGCTGGGCTCGCCGTCGATGGTGATCTCCACCCGGTAGGTGGGCTTCCAGACCACAGGGTACCCGATCTTGACGGTCCATTCACCGGAGGTATGCTGGAGGGTGCTGTGGCCCAGCAGTCCCTCTGGTGTTAGGTTTTGTATCTCCCAGTTGGTTGGCGCCTTGAGTGTCTCCAGTTCAGGGTAGTTGGCCTGGACGTACTCCACTGCCAAGTCCCTGGCCTCCTCGGGGCTCAGTATCCCGGTGGGGGCTGGGGTCAGGCTGGTGGAGGTTTCGGTCACCATTGAGCTCTGGTCCACTTCGCCTCCCCAGGTGAACTCCGGGTCGTCGCTGTACTCCACTGACACGGTGTAGCCTGGCTCAAGCACCACCATGAAGCGTACGGTCACGCTCCAGTCTAGGCCTGTGTACCTGTAGGTGCTGGCACCCAGAAGACCCTCCGGGGTCAGGTCTGTGAACTCCCATTCCTCGGGGACAGCCATCTCAGCCAGCTGAGGGAAGTTCTCCAAGATGTACCTCAGGGCCAAATCTCGGGCCATCTCCGGGGGGAGAAACTCCGACCTCACCTCTTCGGCTTGGTTCAGTTCGTCCCACTCGCCGTCGATTACCGCGCTGAGGACCTCGCCTGCGCTCACCACGATCCTGATCTCGTGGGGTGTGATGACCTGGGCCAGTACCTGACCGGCCCTGTCACCGTACCCTGGGTGGCTGCACTCGAAGGTCACCATGAAGGCGTACTGGACCGGGTAGCTCTCCATGACGAACACCTCGCTGACGCTTATCGAAGCCTCGATGCCGTCGAACTTGAAGGTAGGAGAGTCCCTGAGGAAGCTGAGGGCGATGCTCTCCGCCTCCTCCGCCGTGGTGTCGCCCGTGGGCAGCATCCTCTCCTCCATCTCGTCGAACGCCTCGTCGGTGACAGCCCTTATGACGCGGCCCTCACTCACAACGATCCGTGTGACGTGGGAGGTCAACACCTGGGCCAGCATCTGGCCCGCCCTGTAACCGTAGCCGCTGTGCCTGGATGTGAAGGCTATGGTCACCTCCCAGGTGTTAAGCATCCTTAGGGGCTCAACCTTCACCAACTCAATGGTGTCCGCCATACCGTCGAAGGCGTAGGTGGGCATACCCTTGAGGTAGGTCTTGGCTGTGGACACGGCGCCATCCGCCGTGAACTCTTGGCCGGGACTCCAGGCGGACAGGCTGACTGCCGATGTGTATAGGCTGAACGCCGGTAAGGCGCCGACTATCATTAACGCGATGAGCGTGCTTACTTTTCGGTTCATGTTTTCACCGCCACACCATACGCACGAGTATAGTATAATCCCAGTGTTTAGAACATGTGTTCAACCTCTTAGAACACGGGGAAAACACATAAACCCCCTCCGCCCTCCTAGAAACAAAGAGGGAGAAGGTTGACGCGCGCATTATTCGTAGGCAGGTTCCAGCCCTTTCACTATGGGCACCTCCACGCCGTCCAGACAATACTCAAGGAGTGCGACGAGCTGGTGCTGGTGGTGGGCAGCGCCCAGATGAGCCACGAGCCTGACAACCCCTTCACCGCGGGTGAGCGCCTGGAGATGATCAGGGCCGCGCTGGATGCGGCGGGCGTTCCATCCGACAGGTACCTCATCATCCCGATACCCGACGCCCCCGCCCACAGAGTCTGGGTGAGCGCCGTGGAGAGTCAGACCCCCCGCTTCGATACTGTATACAGTAACCAGAGCCTCACCAGGAGGCTCCTGATAGAGGCCGGTTACGAGGTTCGGCGCATAGAGATGTATGAGCGGGGCAAGTACGAGGCCACCGAGATCAGGCGCAGGATACTGGAGGCTGAGGACTGGAGCGACCTGGTGCCCCCGGAGGTCTACAGGATAGTGCAGGAGATCGATGGAGGGAACCGGATAAGGGATCTGGCCAAGTCGGACTCCAACCACAGGAAGATTCAAGATGAGTAGGTACCTCAGGCTGGACCCAAGGCTAAGGGAGAGGTTCCCGGACCTGAACGCCGAGATCATCCACTTCAGGGGCGTCCATGTAGAACGGCAGGACCAGCGGTTGGAGGAGTACAAGGACATGGTTGCGCTGCGGCTCAAGGAGAGGTGGAACCTGGACCAGCTCCGCGACGACCCCATGTTCAGGGCCTACAGGGACTTCTTCTGGAGGCTGGGCATAGACCCCACCAAGAACAGGCCCGCCGCCGAGGCCCTCATCAGGCGCGTCCTCAGGGACAGCCCCATACCCAGGATCAACACCTGGGTTGACGCCTATAACCTGGTCAGCATGGAGACAGCCATCCCCATTGCTAGTTTCGACACGGACCTCCTGGGCGGCGAGCTGCTCATGAGGGAAGCCACGACAGGGGAGGAGTTCACGGGAATAGGCATGGAGAAGCCTGTGATCCTAACCGGCGGAGAAGCCGTCATAGAGGACGGGGACAGGCTGGTGGCCATATACCCGTACAGGGACGCTGACCACAGCAAGGTCACACTCAAGACGGTGAACGTGCTGATGCTCATGTGTGGTTCACCGGGCATCACCCTGCACACCCTGTCCCAAGCATCGTCAGTGGCAAGAGACATTCTGCCCAGGTTCTGCGGGGGCCGCGCAGAGTAGGTGCCCCCATGATAGAGGTGGACGGCTCCATGATGGAGGGGGGCGGCCAGCTCCTACGCATGGCCACCGCCTACAGCGCAATAAGGGGCGAGCCGATACACGTCACTGATATCAGGGCGGGGCGGAGCGACCCCGGCCTGAAGCCCCAGCACCTCACAACCCTCCAGGCAGCGGCGGAGATGTGTAGGGCCGAGCTCACTGGAGCCAGGCCCGGGTCCAGGGAGATATGGTTCAAGCCGGGCCCCATCCGCGGAGGCGAATACAGCTTCGACATAGGAACTGCAGGCAGCGTAACCCTCCTCCTCCAGTGCCTAACACCGATAGCTGCCTCCGCCGATGGGCCCGTCAAACTGAACATCATCGGCGGGACAGCGGTCAGGTGGAGCCCACCAACCACATTCATGGAGAAGGTTGTGTGGAGGGCATTCGAGGCCATGGGCATCAACTGCAGGCTGAAAGTGCTTCACCACGGCTTCTACCCCAAGGGGGGAGGACAGGTGGAGGCCCACATCGAGCCGGTTGAACGGCTCACGCCCCTAAGAGTGGATCAGCAACCAGTGAAGGAGGTGTACGGCTTATCTGTTTGCGGGAGGCTGCCAGAGCATGTCGCTCTGAGGCAGGCAAAGGCGGCCCAGGACGCATTGAAGCGGGCTAGGCTCAAGCCCAGGATGGACGCCATCTCCCTGGAGGGCAGAGACTCCCCGCTGTCCCCTGGAAGCTTCATCTGCCTCTGGGCTGATGCAGGTTACCTGGGGGCCTGCTGCCTAGGGGAGAGGGGTAAGCCGGCTGAGAAGGTGGGCTCAGAGGCCGCGGAGACCATGATTAACCTAGTAGTCGCAGGGAAGCAGGTGGACCCCCACACATCCGACCACCTCATCCTCCCCATGTCCCTCGCTGAGGGTGAGTCCAGCTTCACCACCTGCGAGCTCACCCTCCACACCCTCACAGCCATCAGGCTGGCCGAGACATTCACGGGGGCCAGGTTCAACGTGAAAGGGGGAGAGGGGAAGCCCTCCAAGGTCACCTGCCTCGGAGCAAACTGAGTATACCTTATCCCCATGTGCGCGGATATACTGAAAGAAAAGCCACGATGATCACCCTCCACTACCAGAGGGGCAGGGTCACGGTTGAGGGGGGACCCCTCTACCTGGACACATTGGAGCCCTCGGACGAGTTCCCGGCCTACATGTACCAGGAGATCATCAGACACCTGAAAGCGACAGGGGCTGAGTATAAGGACAAGGCCCTCAGGGACGAGGCCACGCCGTCCCTCAAAACGAGCCTCCAGTTGCGAGACTACCAGGCCGAGGCCCATAGCAGGTGGAAGAAGGCGGGCGGCAGAGGCATCGTGGTGCTGCCCACGGGGGCGGGCAAGACCGTCCTGGCCGTGAAGGCCTTGGAGGAGCTCCAGTGCTCCACGCTGGTTGTTGTGCCCACCGTGGTGCTGGTGGACCAGTGGAGGCAGGTGCTGGAGGACGCCTTCAAGCAGAGGATAGGAGCCCTGGGCGGAGGCCACGACGAGATAAGGCCCATAACCGTGGCCACCTACGACTCAGCCAGCCTCAGGAGCAGGACCCTGGGTAACCTGTTCAGGTTCCTAGTCTTCGACGAGGTCCACCATCTGGCCGCCCCCACATACAGACGGATCGCCATCAGATACCTAGCCCCCTTCAGACTGGGGTTGACGGCCACCCTCCAGGCGGACGAGGCCACCAGGGAACTTTACCAGGAGATCGTGGGGCCAGTGGTTTACAGCCTGGACCCCGAGCACCTGGCGGGCACCCACTTGGCGGACTACGCGGTGAAGACGGTCAAGCTGCCCCTGTCACCCCAGGAGAAGCAGGAGTACGAACACCAGTACCAGATATACCGAGGATTCCTCAGTAGCCGTAACATTAGGATCAGGAGCAGCAGAGACTACCTCAGGTTCGTGAGGCGCAGCGCCCGGGACCCCGAGGCGAGGCGCGCCCTCATGGCCAGGAACAGGGCCATGGACCTGGCGTTGAACAGCGGCAGCAAGATAGCGTACCTGAAGAGCCTGCTGAGGGCTAACCCAGAGGAGAAGACCCTCATATTCACAAGCCACAACAAGCTGGTGTACAGGCTAAGCAGGGAGCTGCTCATCCCAGCCATCACCCACATGACGCCCCGAGAGGAGCGTGAGGAGATACTGGGCAGGTTCAGGGACGGCACCTACCGGAGGATCGTCACCAGCAGGGTGCTGGACGAGGGGGTAGACGTCCCCGACGCCTCAGTAGCAGTCATCATCTCCGGATCAGGAAGCAGCCGCCAGTTCATCCAGCGCCTGGGCAGGATACTCAGGAAGCGCCCCGGGAAGCAGGCGATACTCTACGAGCTAGTCTCCGCGGACACCGCCGAGACCCACATGAGCGCCAGGAGACGCCAGCGTTGATGCTGCCCACGGAGCACCTGAGAGTGTACAGGAGGGGCGAGGTCCTGCGCCCCATCTTCCTGGGGGACGAGACGAGCCTGGCCAAGACCCTAATAGCGGTCTATGTGGACCACGTGGACCGTATGAGGGGGGAGCTGCTGGAGGCAGTGTCCGACTGCGAGGAGCTGGGATACGACTACAGGCTGGTGAGGGGCCTCGCCTCGGTCCTGGATAGCAGAACCCTTTTCGCTGTGGACTCGGCCGTGCCTCCGATCACTGCGCGGTCAGAGGTCTTCAAGGAGGCAGGGGCTAAAATGGTGACCACCGAAGCCGAGAGGCTGGAAGTCCTGGAGAAGGTGGCAGGTAGGCTGGGCGTCGAGGCAGCGCAGCTTGACTCCAGTCTCTACGCGGACCTAGAGGAGGAGCAGAGGGTCGCCGAGTTCAAGGAGCCGACGCCGGAGGAGCTGAACAGGCGCTACAACTACGCTCAGACTGTGGCGCTCCTGGCCTATAGCAGAAGGATCACAGTGGCCACGGGGCGGAGAGACGAGTATCTGGAGTCCCTGGCCGGCGCCCTGGGGGACGTGGAGGCGTCCGGGGGTACTTGGGCTCACACCGTGAGTGTGTCCATGAAGCCCACTAACCGCATCAGCATGAGGGGCTCCAGGGTGGATGAGCTCATGGGCCGGCTCCTGAAGGCTGGCCGGTGGACCCTAGAGGCCGTCATCAACTACCCGTCCACCAACAAGAGGCAGGGGGTGCTCACCCTCAGCAGTGACGTCCACGGCGGCTTACTGGAGAGGGACCCGGCGGAGGAGGAGACCATCATAGAGATAACGCCGAGGAAGCCCAAGAAGCCCCCGCACGGCGACCTCATAATTCTAGAGGAGCTGGCAGCCCGCAGGGGCGTCACAGAGGACAGGCTGCTGAAGGAGATCAGGGACGAGGGATTCAAGTACAAGGACTTAGGTGGCGTCCTGGTGACCCCTGAGAAGCTGGAGGAGATTATAGAGGCTCTGAGGGGGGCTGAGACCCTGGGTGAGGCCCGGTCCGTCCTCCGTAACCACGGTGTCAGGAACTTCATGCCCGTCCTGGAGGCCCTCGGATACTCGGTGGAGTGGAGGAAGCCCCGGGACACGAGCAGGGTGTACCGCCTGTGATGGGCAACGTATATATCGCGCGTCCCGTAAACAACTCTGGAAAGTGAGGCACAGATGGGCTACCAAGCGATACAGGGGGCCACTACGGTTGGCCTGGTCTGCAGCGACGGCGTGGTGCTAGCCAGCGACAAGAGGGTCAGCTGGGGGTACCTCATAAGCAGCAAGAGCGGCAAGAAGGTGTTCAAGCTCACAGACAACATAGGCCTTGCCTTTGCGGGCCTCATGAGCGACATGCAGGCCCTGGTCAGGGAGGCCGAGGCCTACGCCAACCTGTTCAGGCTGGAGAAGGGGCGGCCCATCACCACGAAGGCCATGAGCAAGCTCATCTCCAACATGCTGTTCAACAGACGCATGATGCCCCTCATCATGGAGACGCTGGTGGGGGGCGTCGACCCTGATGGGCCCCAGTTGTATAGCATGGACCTGGTGGGCAGCCTCATACCCGACGACTATATATCCGCGGGCTCCGGGGCGCCGATAGCCATGGGGGTGCTGGAGTCTGACTACAGCAAGGGCCTGGACTGCGAGGCGGGGGTCAAGCTGGCGCTTAAGGCTATGAAGGCGGCCATAGCCAGGGACGCTGTGAGCGGCGACGGCATAGATCTGCTCATACTGAAGGCCGGTGGGGCCGAGGAGAGGACGATCCCCTTCAGGAGCACTTAGCTGAAGCGTCTCTTGGTAACATCGTTTGCCCGTGTTCTCGCTGTTCGTCGCTCCGTTTCCTCAACGTTTTTATCTGGACGGGCGATTTCATCTGGGGCGGGGGCTGGTAGTTCAGTGGTATGAACGCTGGCTTCGCAAGTCAGAAGTCGGGGGTTCGAATCCCCCCCAGTCCATTTTCTTTGGCTGTCTGAGGGTTTGTACCTAGTGGCTGGGTATTCCTGTTTTTTAGGGTGGTTCTCTGGGGTTCCGGGGTTTGTTACAAGCTAACGAATTTAAGGCGTTGATGACAGCTGCGTGGAAGAATGTGAAAAAATTTGGATTGCTTTTAGCTGGATTCCACTTCAGAGGAGCAGCTCCTTTGAACATCCGCGTCACTTCCCAAGGCTCAAGCAGGAATGCGGGTCTCGGTGAAGTTCGCCAAGAGGTTCAGCAATCTGAGCAAGGGTGAACGACCGGTTTGAGGTAGGTAGCAGATCTACCAAGACATGAGCAGGTTCTGAAGCACCGAGCCCTCCTTTGGTGGGCAGGGTAAGCTCACAAACACACTTCAGGGGCTCTAGCCGCCGTAAAGCCAGGGGGCGACGACCCGTGTAAGGGCGCAGGCCACGGCGTCCCTCAGCACATCTGTCCTGGTGAGCTTCCTCTGGGTCATGACCCCGATGACGCCGATGCCGTCGAACACGTTTTCCTCACCCATGATCCTGTCGATAACCTTCTTGCTTTCGTCTGTCTCGGGGTTCACCTGGCGCAGGATGGACTCGTCTATCTCGTAGCCCGCGGAGCAGCCTACACCCATCCTGCCGTTCCAGAGCACCACGGCGTAGTTGCGGTCGAACCACCTGCCCGCGAACTCCACCACGCCGCCCTCGATGCCCACCGAGTACTCGCAGTCTGGGCAGCTCACCTTGGCGCCCTTGGCTCTGTTAGCTGCGCCGGTCATGATCTCCATGTCGCCCACGGGGAAGGGGCGCACCTCGGAGGCCACGTCTACGGACACCACCTCCACGTCCTTGAAGAACATGCTGAAGGCGTCTCTGACCGCCTCGGCCTTCAGAGGGTTGGGAGACCCCACCGCCACCTTCATGAGCGTACTGATGCGCGGGTAAACTTAATAACTGTTAGCTCCGGTAAGCCCTTGAGGTGAACCCTTGAGCGAGCACAAGGACAAAGTACTTAAGGCCATGAAGGACGCCGGCAAGCCTGTGCGCCCCGGAGACGTCGCCAAGAGCCTGGGCATGGACAGCAAGGACGTGTCCAAGGCCATCGACGCCCTCAAGAAGGAGGGAAAGGTCCACTCACCCAAGCGGTGCTTCTACGCACCCGTGTGAGCAGCCCCACCCACAACTTTTTCCTCGACAAGAACATCGTAGGCTAGCCCGGCAGCCGTTTTTATCAGGTCCCTACAGACCGTGCCCCACATGTTCCGGTCCCTGTAGGTCTGGTAGTCCTCAGGGTCCCCGATGTCCAGGCCCAGGATGCCGGGGCACGTCAGAGAGCCCTCCGCCCCCTCAAAGGCCTCCGCCATCTTCCTCGAGTACCAGTGAGGTGGCCGGTCACCCACAGTGGGCCGGTCCCGGCCTAGGGCGAGGCCCAGACCCATGACGGCTCCTGTGAAGGCGCCGCAGAGGTTCCCTGTGCGGCCAACCCCCGCCGCGAAACCGGTGGCCACCCGGGGGATGCACCCACATGAGAAGCCAAGGGCGTCCCTGATGGCCATGAGAACAGCCTCGGAGCAGAGGAAGCCGTCCTCGGCGTAGCCCGCAGCCCTCTTAACAGTCTCCTCTCTGGTAACCACCTTACATCACGGTGAACCTGAGGACCGTCCTATGGTTATAGGTTTCCCCCGGCTTGAGAACCGTGGAAGGAAAATTAGGGTGATTAGGAGAGTCCGGGTAGTGCTGAGTCTCCAGACAGAGCCCTGAGTGCTTCAGGATGGGTTCGCCCCATCTACCCGGCTCCGCGCCGTCCAGGAAGTTGCCTGTGTAGAGCTGAAGCCCCGGCTGAGTGGTGCGCACCTCCATGACTCTCCCTGTCACGGGGTCACACAGCGTGGCCGCCCGCCTCAGGCCGCTGCCCCTCAGGACGTAGTTATGGTCGTAGCCGCCAGCCAAAAGCATCTGAGGGTGCTTTGACCCGATGTCTCTCCCCACCTTTTTAGGTTCACGGAAATTAAGAGGGGTCCCCTTCACTCTGGCAACCTCGCCCAACGGCAGCAGATCATCGTCAGCCGGTGTATAGCTGTCGGCGTTAAGCTCCAGGACGTGTCCGAGGACATCCCCCACCCCGGCCAGGTTGAAGTATGTGTGGTTAGTCAAGTTGACAACCGTGGGCCTGTCTGTGACGGCCTCGTAGTTTATCTCCAGCTCGTCTCTGTCCGTCAGTGAGAAGCATACAGTGGCGTTCAGTTGGCCCGGGTACCCCTCCTCTCCGTTGACGCTACGGTGGCTGAGGGCTACACTGGACTCGTCGGCTTCCTCCACGCTCCACAGGGCCTTGTCGAACCCCCTTATGCCCCCGTGGAGGTGGTGCCTGCCATGGTTCCTGGTGACTGTGTGCTCGACTCCGTCCAGGGTGAACCGCCCCTCCCTTATCCTGTTGGCGTACCTGCCCACCGTGCACCCGAAGTAGGACCTCGACCGAAGGTAGCCGTCCAAGTCGTTGAAGCCGAGGACCACCTCTCCGGCTACGCCGTCCCTGTCCGGGGCAATTATGGATGTCACCGTCGCCCCGTAGTCGGTGACCGTTACCCTGCACCCGCCCCCGTTGACCAGCTTAACCCTGTGGGCCCACCCGCCGTCTGGGAGACGCCCCCAGCGCTCACCTGACTCCATGTCAATAGATGGGTGGCCCGCCCGGAAAGTGTTTTCCGTGGCCGAGCCGAATACATATGACCGATATGAAAGGAAAAGTGCTGCTCACCGGCTTCGAGCCCTTCGGGGGAAGCCACGTGAACCCATCCATAGAGGCCTGCAGGAGGCTGGAGGGGGAGACAGTTAACGGGCACCGGGTCATGGTTGAGATGATCCCCCTCAGATACGACGAGATGAGGGCTGGGCTCTTGGCAGCTATAAAAAAGCACAGGCCGTCAGCGATAATCTGCACAGGTCAGTCGGGGGTCGCCACCATCAACCTGGAGAGGTTGGCCATCAACGTTGCCGACGCCAGGATACCCTATAACTGCGGCACTCAGCCGGTGGACAAACCCATAGTGGAGGATGGGCCGGTGGCCTACTGGTCGAGGCTGCCCCTCAGGAGTATCCTGAAGGCTCTGAGGGACGCAGGCATACCGTCCGTCATATCCAACAGCGCCGGGACTTTCGGGTGCAACCACGTCTTCTACGAACTCATGCATCACCTAGATGAGGAGGGACTCGACATCCCGGCCGGGTTCATCCACGTCCCACCCCTACCCGAGCAGGTGGCTGACAAGGGGACGCCATCCATGAGCCTGGAGACCACCGTGCGGGCCCTCAGGATCGCCACAGAGGAGACAGTCAAGAACATCTAGGTAACCGTGAAGACGCAGCTGTTCGCCTTGTCGCCGAGATTAAAGCCTCTCCAGCTTGAAGACCACGGGGCGTAGCCCGTCGGTGCAGCAGCAGATCATGGTGCCCTTCTCCTTCATCCATGGAACATCACCCCCCATGGCCAGGTGGGCCACATCCCTCTGGATGTCGGCCCACGCCCAACTGCAGAAGTTGGGCGGCATCGCCATGCCCTTCGATATGAACTCCATGCCCACCTCCACGGTGTCGCAGGCGGCGGGTATTCCCCTGACGGCGTACCTTCCGTGGATATCCGCGTTGGAGACCTTCTTCACTACGGTGATCCTGACGTCGCGCATGGACATGGGGGAGACTGGTGAACCTGCCCATTTCAAATGATTTGTGTAGCACGGGTTACCCACGAAGGAGGTAACGTACTCGTGTGCAATTTTTTGATATAGTAACCGTTTTTGGTTAACGAGATGAGGCTGCTATCAAGTAATGCTTCAGTTGCGGCACCCTATAAACGGTTCCAAAGCATGAAAAAATCCACCAATAAACGTGATTAGGGCACTAGAACACCAGTCAATAATTCCTTTAAATACGCCTAGTAGGTGTCACCCGATACGCGTGTACCGGAACGTCGTCGTCGACCAGACAGATGTAATTAGGATTCTCCATGTAGACGACGACATGAGCCAGGGAGAGTTCCTCAAGTACTTTCTACCCGTCTCCGACGGCACCTTCTCCATCAGCGCCGTGAGCGACCCCAACCAGGCACTGAAAGAGCTACGGAAGAACAGGTTCGACTGCGTAGTCACAGACTACCAGATGCCCGATCTCAACGGCATCGAGCTCGCAGCCATGATCAGGAAGGAGTTCGACATCCCCATCATCATCTACACGGGCCAGGGTAGCGAGGAGGTGGCGGAGGCGGCCTTCAGTGTAGGAATAGACGACTACCTGAGGAAGGAGATGGACCCCAGCCACTACCAGGTTCTGGCCAAGCGCATAAGGAGTGTCGTGGAGAAGAAGAGGGTAGACACCCTATACAGGACGGTCATAGAGCAGACCCGGGACGCCCTCATCATCTCGGTGGACAAGAAGGTAGTCTTCGCCAACAAGGCGTTCCTGGACCTCCTGGGGGTCAGCGACGGCTCTGAGCTCCAGAACCCCTTCAACTTCGCCGTGGGTGAGGACAAGCAGAGGGCCCTCAACCGGTTCAAGGAAGTCATCGAGAAGGGTAGAAGCGAAGAGTACAACCAGTACAGGTTGAAGAGGAAGGACGGCAAGATCATTCAGGTCGAGGTGAGCACAAGCCCAGTTACCTACAACGGCAAGATAGGTGTCCTCTCCTTTGTCAGAGACATCACCGAGAAGAACAGGCTGGAGGCAGAGAAACGGGAGACCCAGGAGAGGCTCCAATCCCTGGTCGAGTTGGCCCCCGACGGGATCATCACCCTGGACTTGAAGGGCGATGTGACGTCCGTCAACTCCGCGTTCTGCCGGATCACCGGCTACGAGAGCCAGGAAGTGCTGGGTAAAAGCTTCATTAAACTCAAGTCCATCAGAAGCTCCGACCTGAAGAACTACTTCAGGGTGTTCAGTGGCGTCCTGCGCGGAAACCTTCCTCCCCCCTTCGAGTTCAAGTACGTCTCAAAGGACGGTAAGATGGGCTGGGGCGAGGCTCACATAGCCCTCATCAATGTCTCGGGTAAGAAGGAACTCATAGCCATCCTCCGAGACATCACCGAGCGCAAACGGAGTGAAGAGAACGGAAAAGTCCCTCTGGGGCCCACCCTTGAACTGCCTAGCGAGACAAACAACACCCTTCTCCTCTCCATAGGGCAGCTGGCGTACCTCATAGGAAGCGAGATAATTTACCCCATGCGCCACGTGAAGTACCTGTGTGAAGAGGCTTCGGGAGATCAGAACAAGTTCAGGGAAAGCCTCCCAGAGATCACGAACACTCTTGACATGGCGCTGAAGATCCTGGAAGGATTCCTCAGCAGGACTGATGAGACCATTTTCAAGCCGTCTGAGAAGAGTGTAATAGACTTAGTGTTAGATACCTTGAACCAGCCTAAGAACAGGGCTATGGAGGTCAACACTAGACACGTCGGTGAGATAGTGGCTAATGTTGATGATTCAAGGCTCTGCAACTTCCTGAGCACTATACTGCAGAAGGTCTCGGATAGAGTGGGCACGGGTAAGATGGACCTTCTAGTGGAGTCCAGTGAAAGCTTCGTCAAGCTCGTGTTCTCCAACATTCTGGACGAGTCAAGCAGCGTTAGGACTCTGGACGTGATTAACAGCATCAGTAAGGACCCTGAGATCATCCTCTGCAGGGAGGAGGTCGTGGATGTCGGAGGAAAATTGGAGCTCGCCGGTAAAGCCAGTAACCCCTTCATTTCTCTCACTCTGCCAACCTACATGAAGAGTGACTCGGTCAGCGGGATACCTGAGCTGGACACGTTGTTCCGTGACGTGCGTGAAACCGTCTAGAATCCAGTGGTTCTAAAAAATTGTCGCGGGTTTTTACAGGAAGGATATGTTGAGGGCGCCCAGGATGGAGAACACCTGCATGAGCGCCCAGTATATTATCACCATCTTACGGGCCTTAAGGACCCCCGTCTCCTCGTAGGCGTTCCTTATGGGGAATATGGACCTCAACGCGATGAAGCCTCCGCCCACCATCCACAGGGGCAGAAGCAGGTTATAGTTGAAGTAGCTGTACGTCAGGGGCGTCACCACCATCACCAGGAGTATGCCCGATATCAGCATCTGCATCTTCATCTTCCAGTCCAAGGCCATGGCCAGGGTCTTGACGCCCTGGAGCCTGTCAGCCTCTATGTCCGTGCTGTCATTGAGCCCAGGCTGGATTACCATGCCCATGAAGGCGGTTATCACTGCGGCGAACAGGGCCTGGTAGGAAACGGACTGGGTGATGGCGTAGCTGCCCACTAGGCTGGCTATGATGGGGCCAGACGAGATAACTATCTCCTTCACCAGGAACATCTTCTTCAGGTGAATCAGGGGGTAGGAGTACGCTCCGAACACCACGAAAAATACGCTGATGAAGGCGAAGGCGTAGATGTTGATGGTGTAGCCAATTGCGAGTCCGATGACAGCGGATACAGCTGCAAGAATCTTCGCGTCGTTTAAAGGCACCAGGCCGGAGGGTAGGGGCCTGCCCATCTTAACCTTGTTATTCTTGTCGGCCTCGGCGTCCACAATGTCGTTGTACGTGTACACAGATATCGTGACGAATATCATGGACGCCATCGCCTTGAAGGTGGGGGTGAGGGGCGGGGTTCCTTTACCGACAATTAGACAGGCTACTATGGTGGACCACGTCCATATGAAAATGACCTCGAGTCTGGACCTCAGCAGAAGTGAGAACGACTTCATCTTAGATGGGGAGGCCATCTTCATCTTCCTCCAGACAATACTTCACTCTGGAACTGGCTCATCTTCCACACTCTCGCTTCGATGAATACTTTTTAACTGGTCTTGAACCATGACATCAAAACCAGCATTTTAACTAGAATCCATATCTAGTATATATATTGTAGCTATATATTTATGTTTAATATTGATGGATAACGATACGTAATCAATAATTATATTGAAAAGGATCAATAATAGCAGTGTGTAGGATGTTAGGTACTCAAGGATAATGGGTTTTGGTGCCGCTGAAGTGATTTGAACACTTGACCCCTCGGTCTTCAGCCGAGCGCTCTCCCAGTCTGAGCTACAGCGGCACGCACAATAACACCAAGCGGAGTAAATAAAAGCCTTACTCAGACCCCAGAAAGCTCTTCACAGTGAAGACGACGCCCTCGGAAACTACTAACGGTATGTACGCCAGAAGATACAGTGCCCTGAACAAGTCGTATCCGAGTGACGAGGGGTACAGCTCCCGCAGCAGCTTCAGGGGGACCCTGGTGGCGCCCGTGATCCTGACCCTGTAATCCAGCTTCACGTTGAGGACGAGCCTCTTCAGCCAGCCGCTGTGCTCACGGAAGATGCGGGCGTGCTCCCGCTCGTGGCGGAGGATCCGGTCATGGATCTCCCGGTACCGTCTTAGGCCCTCGTGGAGGACTATGGTGTCCGTAAGGTAGTCGTACTCGCCGAGAGCCTGAGGGCAAGGGTGGTAGTGGATCCGGGTCATCGCCGCCGCCTGGAATGGATCCATTTAGCCTCAGGGTTTTATCACGGTTGCGGTCACACGTGAAAACCCTATATCATGGGATGTCGAGAATATCCCATGTTCAAACAGGTTCTTGACAAGGTCTCCAAAGAGGCCTCCGGCGAGATCGCCCTCAACTACGTGGCGGAGATCAGCGGCCACCACAGGATCCAGGCCAGCCCGGGCCTCTCAGACGCCGTGGCGTGGGCCGTGGAAACCTTCAAGGCCAACGGCCTGGAATCCGAGGTACACAGTTACCCGGCGGACGGTAAGGGGTACGCCTGGAGCAGCCTCATGTTCAAAGAGTGGAACTGCAGGGACGCCGAGCTGGAGCTGGTGGAGCCCCAGGAGAAGGCGTGCTTCCTGGCCAGGTGGAAGGAGTCCAAGCTGAGCCTCATCCAGAGGAGCCACCCGGCTGGCCCCGTGACGGCCGAGGTGGTCTACGTGGGCAAGGGGGAGGAGCCTGAGGACTACAGAGGCGTGGACGTGAGGGGCAGGATGGTGCTCACCGACGGCGACGTTCAGAGGGTTCACAGGCTGGCGGTGGAGGAGCGGGGGGCCCTGGGCCTCATCTACTACGGGACCTGGATCAGGGAACCTGACACGCCGGAGGGGGAGCTGGACGACGCCCTCAAGTACACGAGCTTCTGGTGGGCGGGGGACGAGAAACCCGGCTTCGGGTACGTGCTGACGCCCAGGAGGGGCAGGTGGCTCCGGGACCTAATCAAGGATAGCAAGAAACCGGTGCGGGTGAAGGCTAGGGTGGAGAGCAGCATCCATGATGGGGTGCTGGACAACGCCTACGCTGTCATCAGGGGTAACACAGGCGAGCAGGTGGTGGTGGTCGCCCACATATGCCACCCCCAGCCCAGCTGCAACGACAACGCCTCAGGCTCGGCCGCTGCGTTGGAGGCGGCCAGGGTCCTCCAGAAGCTCATCAAGTCCGGTGAGCTGCCCAGGCCCAGGAGGAGCATAGTGTTCACCCTGGTTCCCGAGATGAGCGGCAGCTACGCGCATCTTGCGTCGAGGGAGTCCGAGATACCTGACATGGTGGCGGCTGTGAACCTGGACATGGTGGGTGAGCGGCAGTGCGTCACCAGTGGCAGCTTCATCGTGGAGCGGACTCCGGAGGCGTTCCCCAGCTACGTGAACAGCTTGATGGCCTGCATATTCAAGGAGGTGACCAGGGACGTGAAGAACCTGGGGGGCAGCAGCAGCTACGCCCTGTTCAGACACACCACGACGCCCTTCAGCGGAGGCAGCGACCACTACGTGTACAGTGACCCCACTGTGGGGGTGCCTTGTCCCATGCTCATCCAGTGGCCCGACAAGTTCTGGCACACCAGCTATGACACCCTGGACAAGGTGGACCCGTCCATGCTGTGGAGGGCGGCCGCGGTGACGGCCACCTACACCTACTTCTTGGCCTCGGCGGGTCCGGCGGAGGCGGCCTGGATCGCGTCGGAGACCTACAGCAGGGAGAAGGCGTTGCTGCTGGAGCGGTTCAGGGCGTACGTGGAGAAGGCCTCGGTTGATCTATCTGAGGCACCGAAACATACCCGTGAACTGAAGACCCAGGCTGCCTACTGGGTGGAGGTGGCGGTTAAGGCCGTGGAGTCGGTGAAGAGGCTTGCGCCTGGGAACGCGGCACTAGAGGAGGCTGTCGCGGGCTTCGTGAAGGATCTGGAATCAGAGGCCAAGGCCCAGGTGAAGGCCGCATCCAAGACCATAAACGGCGTCCTTGAGCTTTGCGGAAAAGAGGCTAAGCCCTACAGGAAGCCCCAGATGAGGAAGCTTGAGAAGGAGGCTGACGCCATGGTGCCGGTCCGCGTGTATAGGGGCCCGTGGAGCATCAGGGGCTGGGACACCAGGCTGAGCCTGGTGGAGCAGGATGAGCTGAGGAAGCTGGATAAGGACCACCCGGGGGGGCGGAGCGCCGCGATGCTGGCCATGTACTGGACGGACGGGGTCAGGAGCCTCTATGAGGTGAGTGAGAGGGTGCGCCTGGAGAGGGGTTCCACGGACCTGGAGTATCTGGTGGGTCTGTACCGGCTGCTGGGGCGGATGGGGCTGGTGGAGCTGGGTCACCGATAAACTTTATACCGGCTCCTTGTTCCCTATATTTCGCTGTGGGCCGGTGGTCTAGTGGTATGACATCGCCTTGACGTGGCGGTGGTCGCAGGTTCGATCCCTGCTCGGCCCACCATTATTTTCTTGGCTTGTCTGCGTGTGTGTGCACGTGGGGGGGAGGGGGGGTCCCATCACCGCCACCGCGGTTCCCGGTTTTCAGGCTTGTTTTCGTGTTTGGAGGCTTTTTCGGGGTTGTTTGGCGGTGGTGGTGGTTTTTGGTGTCCGTCGGTTGTTGTTTGTTGGGTGGTGGCTTGTTGGTTGTGGGGGGGGGTGGGTTTTTTGGGTTGGTTTTAGCTGGTTTTTCTTTGGTGGTGTCGGCGGGCCTTGTTTCTGTTGCCGCAGTCATCCATGCTGCACCATCGGCGGGTGCCGTTTCGGCTGGTGTCCAGGAAGAGCCAGCCGCAGCGGAGGTCGTCGCACTCCTTGACCCTTGTGAGGCTGGGTGAGGCTAGGAGCTGGGCCGCGGAGTGGGCTAGCGTCCAGAGTATCTTCTCGGCTGCGTCTCCCTGTAGCTGGAGCGTGAGGGCTGGGCCGATTCGGGTCAGCTTCATGTGGCTGAGGGCCTGGGCCAGCTCCTCGTTGAGGTGCTCCAAGTCGCGTTGGTCTGGGTCCTCGCCTTCGGCCGCGGCCTTGAACAGCCTGTGGATGGTCTCCCTGAGGCTGAGGGCTCTCCTGAGGAGCGCCTCGGCTTCACCGGGGTCTCTCTTGGCGGCCTCTTGTAGTATCTCCGCGTCTGCGTCGGGTATGACGCCCGCCTGGCGGGCCCAGTCTATGAGGTCGTGGACGCTGTTCAGCAGCTCCCGGGGCTCTCCTTTGCGCCAGTCGACGGTGTTGGCGAAGTCCAGGCAGGGCGTTCCTCCCAGGAGCTTGAACCGGGCGGCCTCGGTCATTGTAACCATTGATCAGGTCCACGACGGTTAAATATATATCTAACCATCGTAGCAACTTAAGGTGGTTACATTGGGCTCGTTGAAGGCGGAGATCAGGGAGATGGCCCTGGAGGCCGGGTTCAACTCGGTGGGATTCACCACGCCGGAGAAGGTGGACGGCCTCCGGTACGGCTGGGTGTTCGACGTGAGAGAGCTTAAGAGGCCGCGGGAGTTCATGCCCGATGCGAGGAGCGTCATTATGCTCACGCTCCACGTGTGGGACCCCACCTTCATGATGCAGATCAGCTCCCCCGAGTGGAAGGGCTACATGTTTCACGGCCCCGACGAGAAGATCGAGGGCTACTACATAGCGTACCAGGTGAGCATGGCGAAGGCCATGCCCATAGTGAGTCGCCTCATGGAGCTGGGGTACAAGGCTCAGTTCAACACGGCGATACCCATGAAGACGACCGCCGTAGTGTGCGGCCTAGGGTGCCAGGGCAAGAACACGCTCTTGGTCACGCCGGAGGTTGGCCCCAGGGTTGGCCTCATGGCTGTGCTGACCTCGGCCGAGCTTGAGCCCGACCAGCCGTTCAAGGGGGACTTCTGTGAGGGCTGCGACAGGTGCATCAAGGCTTGCCCCACGGGTGCGCTGACGCCCTACAAGATCGACCATATGAAGTGCCTAACCTATGCTTCGGAGAACCCGGGTAGGACCGACTTCGCACCCGAGATCAGGGAGAAGGAGCGGAGGCTGGTTACGAGGCCCACGCTCCGCAGCTACGTGGAGTGCAGCGTATGCATGTACGCGTGCCCAGTAGGTAAAAGAAAATAAACGCGTTCAGTTGATCCAAACATTACCATGAACTTACAGTAGGCTGCGGGCGAAGTCCGTGACGGCCACCACGAACATGATCTGGGTGAAGAACAGGTAAACCTTCATCACCCGCCTCATCCTCATCACTTTACTTTCCTCGAACTTCCTGTAGATGCCCGGCAGGTTCATCAGCACCACGATACCGCCCAGGGTCACCGCTATGGGCAGGATGTAGCTGAACCCTAGCCATGTCGCCGCGGCCAGTGTGGCTGCGATGATGTAGAAGATGGCGGCGCCCAGCATCTGGACCCTGCCCTGCCAGCTGAGGACCACGCCCAGGGTCCTTATCCCTGAGGTCTGGTCCTCCTTGGCGTCGAAGCTCTCGTTGACGGCGGGTGTGGACAGGAAACCGAACACGGCCAGCACGAACCCAACAATGATGGTGGGTACGTGGACGCCCCCGGTGATGGCCGTGGAGGCGATGAGGCTTCCGAACACGAAGGCGGAGACGCTCACCAGCTCCTTCACCACGAACATGTCCTTGAGGCGGACCCCGGGCATAGAGTATATGAAGTAGACGACAAAGTAAGCCAGGGTGGCCACGAACATTACCGGGTGGACGAGGTAAGACACGAGCAGCCCGAGGGCGCCTGACACTGCGACGAGCTGGTGGGCCGTCTCCAAGGTGGCGCTCCCATCCACCAGAGGCCTCCTAGCCTTCCTGGGGTTCACCTTGTCCATCTCGCTGTCCACGGAGTCGTTGTAGATGTACACGGACGTGGTGATCAGCGCCGACGCCAGGATAGCCATAAAAGAGGGATACAGAGGGGGGAACCCTCTTCCCACCAGCAAGCAGGCCATGGTGGTGATCCAAGGCCAGAAGAAGATGATCTCCGCCCGAGACTTGACAAGCCTGAACACTTCACTCATCTTTGACAAAGTTTCCGCCCACACTTAACGTACAGTTAAATGGTCTTATCGTCGGTATTATAAATCTATATTATAGAGATGGATCATGGTTCCACTATTTTTCCCGTTTTTATCATCTAGGGAACGACACTGCTGAACTAGCCTCACCATGCACATAACCGAATCCTCTTGTTTTTATAATGAGCACTGATAGTAGTCGTGAAAACCCCAAGAACTTCACACCGGCAACAATGCTTCACCACACACTAAAGAAACCATTTATCTTATATCCCCCGTACCTGTTAAGCCTACAAAAAGGTGAGCTTGATTGCCTACAGCCGGAAAAGTCTTCGTAGCCACCGAGTACATGAGCCTACCCGGCATAAGCAAGGCCCTGGAGGGGCACAGGGTGGAGAAGGAGTACACAGAGGGCGACCTGAAGCTAGAGCTCCTCACGGAGGTAGCAAACCTCACGCTAACCGAGGACACGTTGACCGGCCTCTACAGCTTCGACTACGTGGCCCACCACTACCACCGCGGCAAGGTGTCCCCCAGCCCGGTGACCAAGGAGGTGCTCTTCGCCTTCGCCGAGCACGAGGGCCGCCCCTACCTGATGGTGGTTGACAAGAAGGCCCTGGCCAACCGTGTGGCCAACAGGCTCAGCGAGCTCATCTGGGGCGAGATCGGGGTCATCGTCGAGGCCCGGATACTGCCGGAGACCCTGAAGATGTTCCACCTGGAGAACCCGGAGAGCACCAAGGTCATCTTCTTCGAGAACATGGACATCCCCAACCTCAACAAGCTCAGCCTGTACGGGCCGGACGTGGTGGACACCGGCCTCTTCAAGGAGTACACCCAGAGAGGCGACCCATGGTACATCCTAACCAAGTCCAAGAAGCACGGCCACACAGTAGGGTTAGTAAGGGACGGTTCAGTCACTATATTCAACACGGTTGATCAGGGCCAGTACCTCAACTATGTGCGGGACGAGGTGGTGCCCATGACCCAGCCGCCGCGAACAAGGAGCGAGGAATAGTGAAGCCGGATGTAGTAGTGGACTGTGTAGGGCTCTTCTGCCCTGAACCCATATTCAGGACCAGGGTGGCCCTGGACGGCATGGAGAAGGGCCAGGTGCTGGAGGTCACAGCCGACGACCCGGCCGCCGAAGAGGACCTGAGGCGGTTGGCAGCCAGGCTAGGCCACACGGTCCTCGAGGTGAGGAAAGACGGCGACGAGGTAACCCTCCTCATCCGCAAGTGAACGTTTTAATCCCTCCAACCCATCAAACCATGTGAGGTTCAGTTTTGAAGGTCTACATGGACCACGGCTCAGCGACGCCCGTGGACGCCAGAGTCATCGACGCCATGGCCCCCTACCACTCGGAAGCCTTCGGCAACCCCGCCAGCTTCCACAGCATGGGCTTCAGGGCGCTGAACGCGTTGAAGCTGGCCCGGAAACAGGTGGCGGACCTGGTTCACGCATCCCCCGAGGAGATCGTGTTCACGTCCGGGGCCACCGAGGCCAACAACCTAGCCATTATAGGCGGCTGCCTCAGGAACCAGAAGAAGGGTGACAAGCTGGTCATCAGCGCCGTGGAGCACATAAGCGTCATCAACATAGCTAAGGAGCTCACCCGCAGCGGCTTCAAGGTCGAACATTGCCCCGTATGCAGCACAGGCACCGTGGACATGGAGGAGCTGAAGAAGCTAGTGGACGAGAAGACCGTCATGGTGAGCATCATGGCCGCCAACGGGGAGATAGGCACCATCCAGCCCATAAAGGCCGCCGCAGAGATAGCCCACCAGCACGGCGCACTCTTCCACACAGACGCCACCGCAGCCATGGGCCAGATACCCTTGGACTCGGTGGAGCTGGGCCTAGACCTGATGACTCTGTCCAGCAACGACATGTACGGACCCAAAGGCGTAGGAGCCCTATACATAAGGAAGGGCGTCAGGGTGAAGCCTCAGATGATAGGCGGAGGCCAGGAGAACGGCCTAAGATCAGGCTCCGAGAACACCCCGGGCATAGTCGGCATGGGTAAGGCAGCGGAGATAGCGGCCGTGGAGATGGGGGAAGAGTCGGAGAGGCTCACCCGGCTCAGGGACAGGCTCATCAAGGGCCTCCTGGAAGCCGTCCCCGAGAGCTACCTCAACGGCCACCCCCAGAGACGGCTGCCCAACAACGCCAACATCAGGTTCAGCTACGTCGAGGGCGAGTCCATAGTGCTCAGCCTCGACAACCTGGGCGTACAAGTGGGCACCGGCTCCGCCTGCGCAGCCAAGACTCTGGAGCCCAGCCACGCCCTGCTGGCCTGCGGCCTCAAACACGAGGAGGCCCACGGCAGCCTAGTATTTACTCTAGGAAGAGATAATAACAGGGAGCAAGTCGATTACGTAGTCGAGCAGCTTCCGGCGGTTATCAAGAAGCTGAGGGCCATGTCGCCCCTGACCCCAGAGGAGTTGAGGTAAGTGTACTCGGAGAAAGTGCTGGACCACTTCAAGAAGCCCCGCAACGTGGGCGAGCTCAAGGACGCCGACGGCGAGGGCACCGTAGGCAACCCGGTGTGCGGCGACATGATGACCATGTACATCAAGGTCAAGGACGACCGCATAGAGGACGTAAAGTTCAAGACCTTCGGCTGCGGCGCGGCCATAGCCACCAGCAGCATGACCACTGAGCTGGCCAAGGGTAAGACACTGGACGAGGCCATGAAGATCACTAGGCAGAGCGTAGCAGACGCCCTGGACGGGCTGCCGCCCGTGAAGATGCACTGCAGCAACCTGGCCGCGGACGCCCTCCACGAGGCCATAAAGAACTACAGGGAGAAGAAGCAGAAATGAGCGCCAAGCTGAAGTGCCAGATATGCGGCTCCGCGGAGGATGAGAGGTGCCAGCTCATGAGAGTTGTCGTCGAAGAGGACGGCGAGGAGAC
Source organism: Candidatus Bathyarchaeota archaeon (assembly GCA_043826455.1). Lineage (GTDB taxonomy): Archaea > Thermoproteota > Bathyarchaeia > TCS64 > TCS64 > RBG-16-57-9. The sequence continues at coordinate 20,243 of JBDRQD010000021.1, read as the reverse complement.
CTACTACTGCTGCGAGCACGTTCAAGCTAAGAAGAAAAAAGAGATATAAACCACAGAAGCAGAATCAATGCATCAGGAGTATAGAGTTGAACCGAACCAAGCTGGCCAAGTACGTGTCAGCGGTCATGAACGCGCCCCTCATCACCCTACTCACCTTCATACCCCTGGTATACAGGTTTGGGGAAGGGACAACATTTCAGCTGCTGGGTATAACCAGCTTCTTCGGCTGCTTCCTGCCCCTCATCCTAGTGGTCTACATGCTTAAGCGGGGCATCATAAGCGACTTCTACGCCAACGACCGGAACGAGCGGTTCATACCCTTCATGTCCACCATCTTCAGCTACACGATGGGCACCATAGCCCTCATAGCCGTCCGCGCCCCCGAGCAGATAACGGCCCTCATGGCCTGCTACATAGTGAACGGCGTGGTGCTGCTCCTCATCACCATGAAGTGGAAGATAAGCATCCACGCCAGCGGCATCGCCAGCCCAGTCACCGCCCTCGTGTACCTGCTGGGCACCCGGCTGCTGCCCCTGTTCCTACTGTTCCTGCCCGTGGCCTGGGCCAGGGTCGAGCTGAAGGCCCACGACAAGAAGCAGGTGACCGCCGGAGCCGTGATAAGCACTGTGCTCACATGGCTCCAGATGGCCTTCTACGTCCACTACGTGTTCATATAAAAAAAGGGTCACTTGACCCTGTCAGCGATTTTTACGCCAAAATCATAGGCCATGCGCCACTCTTCCTCGGTGGGCTTGTAGCTGAACTCCAGGTCGTTGTCGATTAGCTCGACCCCAGCCTGCCTCATCTCCTCCTCCACCACCCGCTTGGCCCCGCCGGCCCAGCCGTAGCTGCCGAAGGCGGCCCCGATCTTGTTCTGGGGCTTCAGGCCTCTCATGTAGGCCAGGAAGTCGGCCACCGTGGGGAAGACATGGTTGTTGAGGGTGGGGCTGCCAACCAGCACGGCCTTGGCCTCCAGGACCTCGGTGATGACGTCGCTCCTGTGGGTCTCCGTCAGGTTGAACACCCGTACCTCCACGCCCCTGGAAGCTACGCCCTCGGCTAAGGCGTAGGCCATCTCCTGGGTGCTCTTCCACATGGTGTCGTAGGCTATGACCACCCTGGGCACCGTCACACCCTCCACCCACTTCACATAGTGGTCAAGGATGCCCTTGATGTCCCGCCTCCAGATGACGCCGTGGCTGGGCGCGATCATGTCGATAGACAAGCCCCCCAGGGCCTTCAGCGCCCTGCCTACGCTCCTGTTCAGAGGCATCAGTATGTTGGCGTAGTAGGCCGTAGCCTCGTGCCACAGCACAGCCTGGCTCACCTCGTCGTCGAACCTTCCGGTGCTGGCCAGGTGTTGCCCGAAGGCGTCGTTACTCAGCAGGAGCTTGTCCTCCGGGATGTAGCTCACCATGCTGTCGGGCCAGTGGGCCATGGGGACCGGCGCGAAGTTGAGGGTCTTGCCGCCCAGATCGACCTTGGGGTGCTCCTTTATCGTGGCCACGTCCAGGCCGTAGTACTTACTGAGCACCGGGGCCCCCCTCTCGCTGGCTATGACCTTGGCCTGGGGCGCCTCCGCCGCCATCCTGGCCAGTGAGCCGCTGTGGTCGGGTTCCGCGTGGTTGCTTATGATGTAGTCGATGTCCTCGGGATCAACGACCTCCTTCACGTGGCGCAGCATTGTCTCGTAGAAAGGAGCCTTCACCGTGTCCACCAGGGCCACCTTGTCCGCTTTAACCACGTAGGCGTTGTACGTGGTGCCCCTGTGGGTTATGTAGCCGTGGAAGTTCCTCACGTCCCAGTCCACGGCGCCCACCCAGTAGACTCCGTCCTTTAGCTGAATCAAAATACCACCATTCGAGTGGGTGTGGTGAAGCACGAGATAAAAGGCTTATGTGGGTCCCCACAACCAATAGGGTGTCTGATGAAAATGGAGCTGGCGGCGTCAACCCTATACCTCCTAGATAAACCACTGGAGCAGGTCTTCCCCGACCTCATACGGCTCAGCACCAGGAACATCGAGATAGCTGACAGCGGCCACCACGCCCTGAACCCCAAGCTGGTTGAGCGCCTCCAGGAACTCAGGGCCAGCTACACCCTAAACTTCAGCATCCACGCCCCCTACGCGGACACAAACCTCTCAGCCGACGACGACCTCATCCGGGAGTGGATACTCAAGCGGATACGGGCCAGCATAAGGTTCGCCTCCGAGCTGGACGCCAGGTGCGTCGTTGTGCACCCCGGCTGGACCACAGCCACTGACAGGTTCATGAAGGGCCGCGCCTGGGAGCTCAACATCCGCAGCCTCCACTGGCTCCTCAGGTACGCCGAGGAGTACAGCGTCAGCCTCCAGATCGAGAACGTGCCAGAGCCGACGCCCTACCTGCTCATCTCGGTGAGCGACTTCGATCTCTTCTACGAGGAGATGGAGCTGAAGATGGACATGGTCCTGGACGTGGCCCACGCCAACCTCCAGGACGAGGTCTACGAGTTCATGGATCGGTACAGCGATAAGATCAAGCACATGCATGTCAGCGACAACCACGGGGCCTTGGACCAGCACCTCCCCGTGGGGGACGGAGGCATAGACTGGAGCCACGTCGTCAGGGCCGCCAGAGGCATCGGGTTCAGCGGCTGGCTCGTTGTGGAGAGCTACAGTGACATGGAGAGGAGCCTGAGCCACCTACGGGCCCTCATCTAGGGGCACCTCCAACTCCATAAGGTCCTCGGCCACCACCACATTCTTGAACACCTTCTTGGCCTCACCCAGCAGCGCACCCGGGTCAGGGTACCTGGAGCTGACATGGGTGAGCACAAGCATCTTTACGCCGGCCTCTCTGGCGGCCTCCGCTGCCTCCGCCGCGGTGCTGTGGCCGTCCTCAGCCGCCCTCTCCTTCAATTCATCGATGAATGTGGCCTCGTGGATGAGGACATCTGCCCCTCGGGCCAGCTCCACCAACTCCCCCGTAGGCCTAGTGTCCCCGGAGTAGACTATCCTTCTTCCTCGCCTAAGCGGATCAGTGACCTCCTCAGGCTTGACGACCCTGCCCTCGACGGTGACCTCCTCCCCGTGCTGAAGCCTGTGCCAGAGCCTGCCCTCGGGGACGCCCAGAGCCCTAGCCCTGTCAGGGTGGAACCTCCCCGGCCTGGGCTTCTCCACAATGCTATAGCTCCAGCCCTCGATAATGTGCTGGGATCTAACGGCTATGATCCTGATTCTTTCATCCTCATGGATGACGCCGGGCTCCTGCACCTCGTGGAGTATGACAGGGAAAGTAGGGCCCCCCAGAGACTCGGTGAAGGCCTTGACGTAGTCGATGAGTCCAGTGGGGCCATAGATGTCCAGCTGCCGTTCACGCCGGAGGAGGCTCATGGTCTGTAGGAGGCCCGGGATGCCCAGGACGTGGTCGCCGTGGAGGTGGCTCACCAGCAGGATCATGTTGCGTCTGAAGCCCACCCGTGCGCGCACCATCTGGCGCTGGGTGCCCTCACCGCAGTCGAACATCACCAGGTCCCGGCCCAGCTTCAACACCGCGCTGCTGCTGCCCCGGGCGTCGGTGGGCATGCTGCCGCTGGTGCCCAAGAAGACGAGCCTCATCTCCACACCTGCCGGCGACACTTGGCTCACACCTGCCTCGTCAGGTACCACTCGGCTTCCAGGGCCGCCATGCAGCCGCTGGCGGAGGCCGTCACCACCTGCCTGTAGGTCTTATCGTTGATGTCCCCGGCCACGAAGACCCCGGGCCTGCTGGTCTTCACGCCCTCGGAGACGATGTAGCCTTGGGGGTCCAGCTCCAGCTGGCCTTTGAAGAGGGCGGTGTTGGGGTCCCACCCGACGGCCACCAGTACCCCATCCGTATGCATGGTTAACACCTCTCCCGTCACGACATTCCTCAACTCCACAGCCTCCACGTAATTCTCCCCCATGATGTCCTCCACCACCGTGTTCATCATGAACCTGATCCTGGGCTCCTCCTCAGCCCCCGCCTGGAGGCAGCTGCATGCAGTGAAACTATCCCTCCTGTGCACCACGAAAACCTCCTCAGCGAACTTACTCAGGTCCAGGGCCTCCTGGAGGGCCGAGTCGCCGCCCCCCACAACCATGACCCTGAGGCCCTCGTACAGTGCGGCGTCGCAGGTGGCGCACACGAAGACGCCACGGCCCATGAGCCTGTCCTCCGCCGCCAAGCCCAATTTCCTGTTCCTGGACCCAGTGGCGACGATGACCGTCCTGGCCTCCAGTGTCTCGTCCCCCACGTCAACCCTGAGGGGCTTGGATGTGAAGCCCACGGCCTTTGCCTCCCGCCTGTCGATCTCTGCGCCGAAGCTTGTTGCGTGGATCATGAGCCGCTCCACCAGCTCAGGGCCAGTCAGGGGCTCGTGGAGCCCCGGATAGTTCTCCACCCTGTAGGTTAGCGCTATCTGACCTCCGGGGGTGGGGCCCGTCAGTATCTTTGTCCTCAGCCTGGCTCTGGCCGCGTAGAGGCCCGCAGTGAGCCCGGCGGGGCCTCCCCCGATGACGAGGACATCGATGGGCTGCTGGGGCTTAGAACTCATGGTTTGTCGATACCGCTCCAGTGAATAAAAAGGATGAGGGAGGGGCTACCTCTTGCTGAGCTTCTCGATGCTCACCGTGGGCTTGGGGTTGTACTTGTAGCCGCCAGGCGGAGTCCAGGTTCCGAACTTCTCCATCGCCTTGCCGAGGTACCAGCCTGAGGGCCTCTCAGGGCTGAACAGGTGGTGAGCAAACTTGGCCTCGTCCCCTGAGACTGGGGGAACCACCAGCTCATAGTCCTTGGAGCCGGAGCCCAGGTGGACGCATGTATTGGATGTAATCCACTGGCTCATACCCACAATGCCCGTGAACTTCTCGTCCCCCGGTTTCATCACGTTCTTCGTCTCGGCCATTGATCCCGGGATACCCTCAGCCTTGTCCGACATGTCCAGGGCTGCCACGTCTATGGCCACCATGTCCCTCGACGCGAAGACGCCCAGGTTTGGTATCACGGGCCTGTCAGCGCCCGGGACGCAGTCGCAGGCGGGGGTGATGTCCAGGGCGTAGCTCAGGTACCCTATCCTCTCCTCTCCGATGTGCCTGACGTAGGCGGAGGCGGCGTCCCCCATGGCCACCAGGAACCAGTTCCTCCAGTCATCGTACTTCTCCCTGCCCCACAGGTCGCAGCGGAACAGGAGACGTTGGTGGCCGAAGCAGCCGATGCACGCTTCCGGGTCGAACTCGGCGTGGTCCTTCTTGATCTTGATGGCGCCCGCGGGGCAGATGTTGCTGCAGAGGGCGTAGTCGGGGCACTCCTCACCCACGCAGTTGTCGCCCTGGAAGCTCCAGTGGTTCCAGCCCACCTCGGGGTGGGTGCATATGTGGGCGTTGAACTTACCCCTCTTGCTGCTGCACCCGATGGCGATGTTCTTGATGCTGCCGCCGTAGACGCCGCCGCCGTGGCCCTTGAAGTGGCTTACCACTATCATGGCGTCGGCATCCGCTATGCCCTTGGCCAGGAAACCCTCCTTGAGGAGGACACCGTCAGGGATGTCCACCTTCACGTCCTCGGTGCCGTACATGCCGTCGGCTATGATTATGGGGCACCCCATGCTCTGGGCCGTGAACCCGTTGCGGGCAGCGTTCTCAAGGTGGAAAGCCGCTGTGCTCCTGGCCCCATAGTAGTAGTAGGGGGCCGTGGTGGTGTCGGTGACGAAGGGGACCCCGCCGTGCTCCTTCACCTTGTCCACTATGACCCTCACCTGGATGGGTCGCAGGTACGCGGAGTTGTTCCACTCCCCCATGTGGCACTTGATGGCGACGGAGTCGCCCCTGTCGAAGCATTCGCCCAGCCCCGCGTGGTCGAACAGCTGGTCGGCCTTGGCGGGGATGCTCGAAGCCATGCCGGTGTACCGGTCATCCATGAAAAAGACCTTGCTCTTCATGTTCCTGTCTCCAGAACCCTCTGGACCGATATAGGCTTTAGAATATATATATTGGTGGATGCTAGGTGACCACCATGCTCCGGCGGCGGCTCTCCTCATCGACCCTGGCCGCCTGCGCCTCCAGCGCCGCCAGAGCCGTAAGGGCTTTATCCTTCCCTGAGCCGGAACCGAGGACGCCGAGAAGCTCCTCCGCCGCCAGCTGAATCGCCTCAACCATCTCCTTACCAGCACGGGTCCTCAGCCATATCTTGGTCTTGTTCTCCTCCACGGTGTTCGCCACCTTCTGGAGCCGGGTACTGATGCCTCTAGCCTCATCCTCCTTCAGCTTGAGGCTTGAGACCTGTTTCTGTATCTCCTCCAACGCCTTCAACGTGGGTGCAAGGGGCTCACTCATGTCATCACCTTAAACCATATGCCTCCCCAACAGTCCTTAACTTTTCCTCAAACGCCTCGAAGCTGGTCCTCTGGTAACCGAGGGGCCGGCTTGAGTCGGTGTCGTACCAGTCCACGGCCGTGAGCATCTCAGAGAAGTTGGGCTCCACCTCCACCTCCAGGGCCTCGTAGAACCGCCTGATGTAGTCGCCTCCCGTCATGCGCCAAGACTCTCCGCCCGCGACGTTGTGGACCGTGTTCCTGGGGCTTCCGAGGCAGGCCACGATGGCGCGGGCCGCGTCCTCCACGTAGACGAACTCCACCCTCTGGTCCGCCCGGTAGGGCACCACCTCTGGGAGCTCCAGGAGGTCGGCTACAGCGACTGGAGCGATCCTGAGGATGGTGTATGGGTTCCCGGTTCCGGTCACGTGCTTCTCCGCCGTAATCTTGCTCTCGGAGTATAGGTCGTGGACCCTGAGGGGATGGTTAGGCTTTACAGGGGGCTCCTCCCCTGCCGTCACGCCGTACACCGCTATAGATGACGCGAAGACTATGGGCGTGTCGGAGCCCGCGGCTTCCAGTATGCGTTTCGTGCCCTCCACGTTCACCTTCATTGTGAGCTCCCTGCTGGACTCGCTTCTGGGGGGCAGAAGGGCCGCCAGGTGGACGACCGAGTCAACGCCTTCGCAGGCGCGGCTGACACTGCCTTTATCGGTGATGTCGCCCTTGACCGCCTCGACCCCCAATGCCTCAACATGACTCCAGGGGACACCGGGGAGATCGAAAGCCCGGGCCCTGTACCCTTCTTCTTTGCAGAGCCTCAGAACCTCGTAGCCCAGTCGGCCTGCTCCCCCTGTGACAAGGATGGTCATGGCTCATATCATGGGCCTGGTTCTAGTTAATTTTTATTGGATTGGGTCCTTGATAGAGCAAGGTATAATCCTGTAGGAATTTTTCTTTCAAACCCGTAAATAAAGTATATATTGTTAATACGCTAGTTTTGTTCAAGCACCAAACGAGGTGACAGTTATGGGACTGAATGTAGCTACACTACAGACTCTGCTGAAGGACGAGAACTGCCTGAAAGTATTGATACACTGCAAGGAGCCCAAGACCTTTAACGAGATCAAGAAGACCAAGCTCGGTGAAGGCAAGATCTTCAACGTCCTCAAGGACCTGAAGACCTCCGAGGCACTCCTCTTCGCCGACGGCAAGTACTATACTTCTCCAGACGCCCTGAAGTTCCTGGAATAACGTCCCAGGGCTAAGCCCTAACTTTTTATCACCCTATTTCTAGGGGTGTTCCTTTCAAGCAGGAGTCTCTGACCTCTAGGAGAGCATTAACCTCCGCCTCTATCTCATCCAGGGTCCTGACGCCCAGGATGATGCCGATGGGCGCGCCGCCGCAGTAGATCATGAACGTTGGCGTGCTCCTCACACCCTGCTTTATGGCGAGCACCCGGTTCTCCCTGCTCTCCAGGAGGTTCATGCGGACAAGCCTAGCCCTGCCTCTGAGGCGGGCCTCAAGTTTCTCGTAGACGGGCTTCATCTCCAAACAAGCAGGACACTTGTGGTGCCAGTACTCCACCACCACCGGCTCCTTTGAGGATGAAACCATGGGCTCTAAGTCTGTGTGCTGGATGTCCTGGATCAACGTAAAGCCACCGATCAGTCTTGAAGACCGGGCAATATAACGGTTAAGCTACCTCGCGGAAGCTGAGGGCTCCCTCGCTGATGCTGAGCTCGTAGAGCTGGTTGGGGTATGGCTTCATGCTGAAGCTCTCCAGCTCCTCACCGGTGAGGATGAGGGTCAGCTTCCTCTGCTCGTAGGTGTTGCCTTGGGCGCCGGGGAAGATGCCCTGGAAGCTCTTGGTCACCTGGACCACCATCTGGTTGATCTCCTCAGGCACCTCCGGGTTGCTCATCATCATCACCGGGGGCTTGCTGCGCAGCTCCACGAAATCGATCTGGAAGGCCTCCCTGTTCTCCGGGTCCCGGACGGCCTTCACCGACTGCACCTTGAGCCTGATCCTGCTACTGATCATCCTGTTCTCTAAGAGTGAATGGGTGCTCTGTGAAATAGGTATCGGTCACAGGCTTTTCAGCCGGTCCGCTAGGAGCCCAGCCACGGAGACGACACTGTGCTCCGACTCCACAGTGTCCGTCGCCAGGATAAGGTCCGCGCCAGCGTCCCTCAGCCTCTCCTCGGCCCCTTCCATGAAGAGGGCGTGGGTGCACGCTGCGGCAACCTTGACGGCTCCCTGAGCCTTCAGCCCCTTGATGGCTCTAGCCATGGTGCCTCCGCTGCTGATGATGTCGTCGAAGACCACGGCCTTCCTGCCCTTCACTTCCAGGTCCTTCACAAGCATGGTGGTCTCACCGGTCCTCAGGTCCCTGTCCTTCTCGAAGAACCCGAAGCCGCCCCCCATGACCTCGCTGGCTCTGCTTACTATGTCCTTCCGCCCCTCATCCGGGGAGAGGCTGTAGGCGCCGTCGTACCCATGCTCCTTAAGGTACCGGGCTATGACGGGTATGGCTGACAGGGTGTGGACCCTGAGCCTATGGCGGGGCTGAATCCTCCTGAGGGACTCCTCGCTGTGGAGGTCAACAACCAGAAGTTCATCCACCCCGCTGTCCTCCAGGAGGCCCAGCACCACATCGAAGCTCAGGGCCTCCCCCTCCAGGAACCGTTTATCCTGGCGCATATAAGCCAGGTAAGGCACACAGGATATTACGCGTCTGGCCCCGAAGTCCCTGGCCGTCCTCGCCATGACCAGAAGCTGCACCAGCTTCCTATCCGGGTCCGGGGCCGTGGTCTGCACCAGGACCACGGTCTCGCCCTTCACGTCCGCTGTGAGCCTGATGTAGCTCTCCCCGTCGGGGAAGAACCTGTGGTCCACGGGGTGAGCCTCCGCGCCCAGTTGGCGGGCTATGGCTTCCCCCAGCTCCTTGGAGGCGGGCCCAGGTACGATCATCATGTCAGATAACTGTGGTTGAAAGGGTACATAAACTGGTGGGCTCTTGGCCTATGCGCCTCGAAGCCTTGCACGCGGCTAGAAGGAGGAGACCAGGTACAGGATGCCCGCTGATAGGACGCCGGCGCCCCAGACAAGTTTGTTCCACTTCATTATCTTGGCGCCGTCGAAGACGCCGAAGGGGATGAGGTTGAAGAGGGCCAGGCTCGCGTTGATGTTCATCCCTATGTTGGCCAGCAGGTAGACCACCTGAGACCCCGTCAGCAGGCTGGCGGCGTAGTAGATGATCCCCAGGGCGATATTGGTGGCCGGGCCCACAACGCTCACCTTACCGTAGTGGTCCCAGTTCATGAGGCCCCCTATCATGACGGCCCCTGGCGCTATCACCTTGAAGGGGGATATGAAGCTGAGGAGGGTGATCATGAGGCCCTGCGGGTTGATCCTGAACTCGGCCCAGTACCCCAGCCTCTGAGCCATGAACTTGTGGGCCAGCTCGTGGAGGATGAAGGCCAAGGCGAAGATGAGGAGGGCGCCCACGATGATTATGGGTGCCTGAAAAAGGTACCCCCACCACATTGTCAGGGGTATGGCTATGATGACTAGGAGCCCGATGGCCAGGTCCCTGAGCTCCCGTTGGCTGAACCAGAAGAGGCTTCTCTGGGGTTGAGGTCCATAGCTGTACCCTGTGGGGTTGAAGCCAGTTGAGCCCGTGGTGGACCTGCTGTACTGGTAGTAGCCGGTGCAGTCGTGCATCTCCGGGAGCCTGTGCTCCGCGCAGTAGTAGCCTCCGCAATATTTGCACCGGAAGGGCATGTACTCGTCCTTGCCGCACTTGTCGCACTGAACCATGTAATCTTCCTTGCCGATGTTAACGCGTGGTGCCGTATATATAATGCGGAGAACACGGAGCGAGCAGGGATGACTCGGTTATCAAGTTTTATTATCTCAGACCCCTAGATCAACTCTGATTCTATGACAGAGTTAGACTTGTTCAAGAAAAACACTGGACTCAGCCTCCACGAGCAGTACATGAAGCACCACCCCCAGGTGCTCAGCGAGTACGAGGAGGAGATGCCCAAGTACTGGGGCAAGAAGTGGAAAGCCAACACCACGGTAGGCAAGCTCCGCACCGTCCTCCTTCACAGACCAGGCAAAGAGTTCCTCAGCGTCGGGAAGCCGACGCCGTGGCCGCCCCACAGCAGCGACCTCGCAGCCTGGAGGATGAGCTGGAGGCCCAAGGACCTCAAGCGCCTCACCGAGGACTATGAGCGGCTGAGGCAGGCCTACAGGGACGAGGGCGTCGAGGTGGTGGAGAGGAAGCCTGACCCCAACGACCCGCCGTACCAGGTTAAGAGCATCTACACGGATGATGTGTGTCACGCGGCCGTCTACGGGCAGGTTATCCTACGGATGTACGACCATATCCGGAAGGGGGAGGAGGTGCCCACCTACCAGACCCTGGCCGAGGCTGGGTGCCCCGTCGTGGGCATGATCACGGGGAACGGCATGGCCGAGGGAGGCAACATAGGGTGGCACGACGAGAAGCACGTACTGGTCACCGTACACTACCCGCGGGCCAACACCAGCGACCCGGCTGTGTGGAGGGCCAACGACTGGGGCCACGAGCAGTTCAAGCGCATCATCCAGGGCCAGGACCCCGAGGTGGACGTGAGGACCCTCCCCGGGTGGGGCCCCAGGCCACAGCTGACCCACTACTGCATGGTGGACAGGCATACGTCTGTGGCGGACCCCAAGTGGCTGGACCCGTACCTCCTGGACTGGCTCAGGGCCGAGATGAGCTGGAGGTTCATCGTGCCGCCGAAGGAGCTCTGCAGGGTAGATCAGGGGACGCCTGTCGGCCCCGAGACGGGTGTAGTGCTGGAGCCCATGAAGATACTGGTCCCCACAGGCGTCTCTGAGGCGACCAGGTGGCTGGAGAGCGTCGGCGTCGAGGTTGTCGAGGTTGATATACCCACATTTGTGTGGCCCATGAACAGCGGCAGCGTCCATTGTGCCGCCGGGTCCCTGAGGCGCGACCCTGAGCCCAAGGACTAGCCTCTACCAATCTTTTCATTTACTGAAAAAACTCGACAATTTATCTTCAATGATCCCCGTTGCAGGCGATAACCAGGTATATGAGACGCTGGGCTGACACACCTCTCGAAATAATGAAAAGCCCAGACGCGACAAGTACCAGTGATTGAATGTGAAAGTCATTGTATTGGGCTGCGGAAAGATCGGGGCGGTGATGGCGCGCGAGTTCCACCGGCGCGTACCGGCCTCCAAGGTAACCATGGCCGACATAGACGAGGACAGGGCGAGGAAGGCGGCGGCCGCCATCCCAGGGGCCGACTGGGCCACCATCGACACCTCAGACTACGGTTCCCTGATCAAGAAGATTAGGGGTCACGATCTGGCCCTAGGCGCCCTCCCCGGAGACTACGGCTACACCGCCATAAGGGCCGCCGTGGAGGTCGGCGTCCACATGGTAGACGTATCCTTCACCCCGGAGGACCCGACGAAACTGGACGCTGAGGCCAAGGAGAGAAGTGTCACGGTAATACCCGACTGCGGAGTAGCCCCCGGCCTCAGCAACATGCTGGTGGGCTACGGCGCCTCCAGGCTCGACAAGGTGGACTCGGCTCACGTCATGGTGGGCGGGATACCTGAGAAGCCCGTCCCTCCCCTGGGCTACACCGTCACATGGTCGGCGGAGGGCCTCATCGACGAGTACGTCAGAGGCGCCCGAATAGTGAAGGGGGGACAGATCGTTGAGGTGCCCGCCCTCAGCGGCCTGGAGGAGATAGATTTCCCGGGGGTAGGCACCCTAGAGGCGTTCTACACGGACGGCCTCCGCACCCTGGCCGAGTCGCTGCCAGACGTTGCTGACATGTGGGAGAAGACCCTGAGGTACCCGGGCCACGTGGAGAAGGTGAGGCTCCTCCGGGACCTGGGCTTCTTCTCGGACGAGCCCGTCACGGTGCAGGGCGTCCAGGTGTCGCCGCGGCTGGCCACGGCCAGGCTTCTGGAGAGGAGCCTTTGGATGCCCGAGGTGGGGGACCTCCTGGCCATGCAGATCACGGTAAAAGGGGAGTCAAGTGGAGACAAGCGCGGGTACATGTTCCGCGTCCTCGACCGCTACGACCACGAGGGCAAGGTCTCAGCCATGGCGAGGACCACCGGCTACACGGCGGCCACCGTGGCCAGTATGTTGGCGACAAAGAGGATAAAGCAGGTTGGAGTCGTCCCTCCGGAGAGGCTTGGAATGGACCAGGGTTTCACCAAGGACCTATTATCTGAGCTGAGGAAAAGGAACGTCGTGATACAGGAGTCCAGAACAAGCTAACCAAACAAACCCTCTTAAAACCTTTAGAGTGCCGAGAAAACGTGATCAGAGCTTAAACTCGGGGCCCTTGTTGTAGAGCTCCAGGTACATGCCCTTGAAGGCGTCCAAGAAGGGCCTCGCCGCGTCTGCGGTCCTGTGGAGGTTGCCGCCCTCTTCCTCGTACCTGCGGAGGAAGCCTTTCTCCAGCAGGAACCCTATGTGCGCCTGACCTATGGCGCTGTTCAAGCTACACCTGTGGATGATGCTGGTGAAGGTCCGGGGACTCCTGCAGAAGGTCAGAATCTCCCAGTATATCTCGTACAGGGTCCGTTTTCCCTTCAACTTGATCCTTCCAGCAGCTCACCCAGCCTCTTCTCGGCTTCCATAGACTCCTGGAGCCTTCTGTCCCAGGTGGTTACGTAGCGTTTGAACAGGCGGTGGATGTACACCCCCACGACGCCCAGGGCTAGGCACAGGCCGAAGCCCACGAGGGTGAAGGCCACCTCGAAGACCGAGCCGGAGCCCATGACTGAGAGTAGGTACCTCACCTGCATCGTTGCCGACAGTAGGAAGTAAGTCCCTGTAGCCAAGCTCCCCAGGATGAGGCCCCTAATGGACTCCTTGTGGTCTCTATAGAAGGCCATGTTCTGGACGATGAGCTCAGTCGCGGAGTTCTCCGCCTCGTTCTCGCTGTCGGAGGCCTTCTCCCTCACGTCCTGGTACTCGTCCATCATCTCGGCTCCCGTCAGGAACCATCGGAACACAAGCACGCCCCCGGTGACTATCAGCGCCACCATCATGGCTTCGGGCCAAATTATCGTGCGGGCCGCCATCATAAGATGCACGTTCCTTATTGTGAAGGCCATGCCCATGGCCACGGCGAGCCCGGCGCCCACCATGTTCATAATGATGAGGCTGTAAAAGCTCCTCATCTCTCTGCTCAACCTGTCCAGGGTCTCTGTTATCATTCTTTCACCTCTGAGTATACGGTGCAGGTATATGAAATATAAGGCAGTATGAAAGAATGTTACATACTAATCTTACATAGTGAAGGCAGAAAAAAGAGATAGTAAAGAGATGAAATAATCGTCTAGATGGTTTTTCACTTTCCATTTTTCTGAAGATTGAAAAACCCCCAAGCGTATATGAGTGCATGAAGATCAAGGCCGTAATCCTCGACTTCGGGGGCACCCTCTCGGAGGGCGACCTGGACTGGGACCCCTATCACCTGGCAATACAGGGAATCCTGACGCGTAGAGGCTACCCGGTGGAGATGGGGGACCTCAAGAAGGCCATCAGGGGCGCACTCCAGGACCTAGCCAAGGTACGGGACAGGGGTGGGGAGCGGACCTTCGAGGAGGTCTACTCGGACTTCCTGGGCAACCTGGGCGTTCCCGCGGACAGTGAGCTGTTGGAGGAGCTCCACGCCGCCTTCAGGACCCACTACAGGACCGAGTACCTGCACTGCGTCGAGGACGTTCTGGCTGAGCTCTCCTCTAGGTACAAGGTGGCGCTACTCAGCAACACCATGAGCGACCACCCCCGGGTGCTGCTTGAGGAGAGCGGCTATGACAGGTACTTCACCTACATTCTCTGCAGCAGGGACGTGGGAGTCAGGAAACCCAATCCTGAAATTTTCAGAATCGTCCTGGACAAGCTAAGGGTGAAACCGGAGGAAGCCGTTCACGTGGGGGACAGAGTCGACGCCGACATGTACGGAGCCAGGGACGCCGGGATAACAGGGGTTTGGATAAAGACGCCGGACCAGCTCCCCTGGAGCGGCCACGCCATCAGCTCAATATGTGAACTCCCAGCGTTACTGCGTAGGATGGGAGTTTAACGAAACTATCTTAGCCTAAAGAGCCCCAGCAAGTACCAATGCCTCTCCTCGACTGGCTCATGGGCCTCGACCTGGAGTACAAGATGGGCATAGCGGTCTTCGCCTTCACCGTAGGAGCCTACGCCATTCTCTTCATCCTAGGCAGAAAGTGGAGGCACGAGTTCGAGGCCCAGGGGGTCACCTACTGGCAGGCCCCGAAGGAGGAGAGGATGCAGCAGCTCATGAGCGGCGTCTTTGAGCCGGGTAAGATCACTCTCCTCTACGGGCTGAGCTACTTCAGCAACGGGTACGTGCGCACCACCTTCAGCCTCTGGGTGCCCATATTCCTCCTGGACAGGGTCGGCGCGAGCACCCTGGAGGCCAGCCTCTTCGTGGGCCTCATGTACGTGTCCTGGAGCTGGAAGATGTTCATCGGCCTCGTCGCCGACATCTTCCCCATCAAGTGGAGGGGACGCCAGTACAAGAGGGTGCCCTGGTTCCTCGTCACAGGGGTCCTCTTTATCCTGGGGATCGGGGTGATGGCGGTGAGCGACATAGAGAACGCCCCCGTGTGGACCGTCCTGTTCCCCGCCGTGGTGTCAATTATAACAGCTGCGGCCTTCTACGACATGGCAGCGGACAGCTTCGCCATAGACGTGACGCCCCCGGAGTACCACGCCCGGGTCATAGGCGGGGCCAGCACCGCGGGCCAGAGCATAGGCTCAGCCCTGGCCACCATACTGCCTCTGTGGCTGCTTGGTGCTGGCGGCTACAAACTGGTTTTCATCCTGGCAGGGGTCACCGGCCTCACCTCGTTCCTGTTCATGACGGTTAAGGAGCCTGAGGCCCAAGCTGAGAGGGCCTTCAGCAGGCAGGCGGTGGCCTTCACCTTCACGGAGCTCACCGTTGTGGTAGCAGCCCTAGTAATGTTCAGCAGGAGCTTCACCCACCTCAAGATCACCGCTCCCCTGGGCGGCATGTTCAGCTTCACCATCCGGGAGGTGGTGGGGGCAGACATAGGCCTCGTGAGCACCCTCGGCCTGGCAGCCACCCTGGCCGGGCTGCCCGGTTCTCTTCTGGGGGGCAGACTCGCGGACAAGTACGGCCACAAGAGGACCTTCATCGCGGCCACTGTCGCCTTCACGGTGGCTGGCTTCCTGTGGACTACACTGACTCCGGGGGCCGTCACCTGGTTCATATTGGTGGCCATGATCAGCAGCTTCCTTGAACGGTTCTGGACAGGCACAACCTTCGCTCTAATGGCGGACGCCACGCCCCTGGCCATGAGTAGTACCGTATACCAGATGTACATGAGCTGGAGCTGGATAGGCAACATCCCGGCCAGCATCCTCATAGGTTACCTCCTGGGGTACAGCCTGGCCATCACGGCCCTGGTTACCTCCAGCCTCACAGTGGTGGTTCTGCTGCTGGGCCTATTCATCAAGCCCTACGATGCTGGTAAGGCGTCTAAAGTCTAAGCCTGTTTCCACAGCTTCAAGCCATGGCTCTGGAGGTGGGTGAAGTGCTGGTCGACGGTTTCCAGCTCCAGCCCTTTAGAGGTATCACTCATGGTATTATGGAAGCTGGTTAGCAGTATCCAGCCTGAATCATTGCACTACATTTTTCAGTGATAACACCTGTATATGCTGGATGACCGCTGAAAAGTACTACGAGACCAACAAGGCACGCTGGAACGAGCTGGTGGACATCCACGCCAGGTCACAGGAGTACGACCTGGAAGGCTTCATCGCGGGGAGAAACAGCCTACATCAGCCGGAGCTGGGCATCCTGGGAGACGTGCGGGGCAAAAGCCTGCTCCACCTGCAGTGCCACTTCGGCCTGGACACCATCAGCTGGACGCGTCTGGGGGTCAAGGCCACAGGGGTAGACTTCAGCGACACCGCCATAGAACTGGCGCGGGAGATAGCCAAGAGGGTGGGGGTGGACGCCGAGTTCATCTGCAGCAACGTCTACGATCTGCCCAAGGTCCACCATGGGCAGTACGACATCGTGTTCACCAGCATAGGCGTCCTCTGCTGGCTCCAGGACATCAACGAGTGGGGCAGAATAATCGCACACTACCTTAAGCCGGGGGGAACGTTCCTCCTCGTGGAGTCACACCCCCTCATGTGGATGTTCGATGACGAGAGCGAGGAACTGGGCATCAAGTACAGCTACTGGCACAGGGACGAGCCTTTGAACTGGGAGACAGACGGAACATATGCCGACGAGGACGCGAAGGTCAAGAACAGGAGAAGCTATGAGTGGCAGCACACCGTCAGCGACGTTCTGAATAGCTTGATCAAGGCGGGGCTACGCGTCAAGGAAGTAAAAGAGTACCCGCATCTTCCATGGAAGTATGTTAAGAAGGCTGAGAAAGGCTTGGACGGCTACTGGAGAATCCCGGGAGACTCACTGCCGCAGATGTGGAGCGTAGAAGCGGTAAAGCCCTGAACTGGCAATGAGAACATGACGCTAAAAGCAACGCAAGAAAGATGAACAATAGGATTAAGGCAAAAGATGGAAAATTTTTTTCCGCCTTATACCCTCTAGGACGGTATAAGCAACCAAGCTTACGATACACCCGCCACGCCAGCACCGGAGCCCCAGAGAGGGGGGAGGGGGGTAGAGCAAGAAAAACCGGAAACGGACGCCCCACACCAAACGGACCCCTAAAATCGGTCCGACGCCGCATGAATCTACGCAAAAACGCTGTTCATACAATACAAAAACACGGCATATTCATCACATCAGACACGCTGCATCGGAGCCGATGTGAAAAGGTAGTAGGTTACCAGCTAATGACAATTTTTTTCATCCATAGGGGGATACTCACTCAGCGAGGCCCAGAAGACCCGGAGGCCGTGCAAGACAAAACGTAGGAGAGTATCAAATATTGAAAGAATAAACCGTCTAAATTACGGTTCCCCGTCACCTAGGAAGGGGCCGACGCATTTAACAGTCACTTGACGACGCTATTGATGGCGCGGACGATCTTCTCCGCGTCAGGCAGCACGTGGCGCTCCAAGCTCCTGTTGAAGGGTATCGGCACATTCGGGTTAGCCACCCGGGCCACCGGCGCCCTCAGGCTGCGGAACCCTTTCTCGGCGGCCACCGCGGCCACCTCGGCGCTGAACCCGCACCTCTCATAGTCCTCGTCCACCACCACCAGCCGTCCCGTCTTCTGTAGGCTCCGCAGTATGGCCTCCTCGTCCAGGGGCACTAAGGTCCTGGGATCCAAGACCTCCACGCTTACCTTACCCTTGAGCTCGTCCGCTGCCTTCACGGCCTCCTGCACCATCTTGCCCACGGCCACCACGGTGACGTCCCGCCCCTCACGAACCAGGTTGGCCACCCCGAAGGGCACCTCGTAGGGCTCCTCTGGGACGTGGCCCCTGGCGCTGTAGAGTAGCCTGTGCTCGAAGAAGACAACCGGGTTAGGGTCACGGATAGCGGTCAACAGGAGCCCCTTGGCGTCATAAGGTGTGGCCGGTACGGCCACCTTCATCCCGGGCATGTGAGCGTAGATGCCGTAGAGGCTCTCGCTGTGGGTAGCCGCGTTGCCGCCCCCGGCCCCATAGATGGCCCTGAGCACCATGGGGACGCTGACGTTTCCGCCCGTCATGTAAGTGGTCTTGGCCATCTGGTTCAGTATCTGGTCCATGGCGACCAGGCCGAAGTCCACCAGCATCAGCTCAACGATGGGCCTCATGCCGGCGACGGCGGCGCCCACGCCCGTCCCGATGAAGGCGGTCTCAGTGATGGGCGCGTCCCGGACACGTTCTCGGCCGAACTCCTCCTTCAGTCCCTTGGTGGCCGCCCTCCAGCTGCTGGACACGTTCTCCCCGAAGAGGATGACCTCAGGGTTCTCCCTCATGGCGAATCTTTGGGCCTCGTTGATGGCCTCCGCGTATGTGATCTCTCTCATCAGGACCCCTCCGCGAAGATGCCCCTGTAGGCATCCACTAGCTCTGGCTCCGGGCTGCCCAAGGCGAAGTCCATGGCCTCCTTGACGGCTGAGGCTTCAGCGTTCCTGATCTCCTTGTCTAGCTTCTCTGTCAGAACCCTTTCCTTCATGAGCTTCTCACGGTAGCACCTTATGGGGCAGTACTGGCTCTCCTCGCCCTCGACCCTGTGGACCTTAAACTCCAGCAGGGTGGGCCCCTCACCGTCTCTGGCCCGTTTAACAGCCTCACCCACCACCGTGTACACCTCCTCAACGTCCCACCCGGGGTGGCTGCTACCAGGCATGCCGTAGGCCGGGGCCCTGAGGCTCACGTCGTCGATGCTCAGCTGGGGGTAGTCGATCTCGTGGCCCAGCATGGTCTGCACCACGGGGCTGCTGTTCTCGCAGACGAAGACCAGGGGCAGCTTCCAGCAAGCCGCCAGGTTCAGTGTCTCTTGGACGCCCCCCTGGTTGCTGGCCCCTTCACCGAAGTAGCTGACGGCCACTTTGCCGTTGGCTCTCAGCTGGTTGGCCAGGGCGTACCCCGCGCACATGGGGACGCTGCCGCCGACAATCCCGTTGGCGCCTAGAGCGCCCACCTCGGGGCAGAAGATGTGGTAGGCTCCACCCTTGCCTCTGTTGGTGCCCGTCGCCTTGCCGGCTATCTCGGCCAACATGTGCTTGAGGCTGCAGCCCTTGGCCACCAGGTGGCCCAGGGGCCTGTGGGTGCTGCCGATCTGGTCCTCCGACGACAGGTGGGCCCCCACGGCGGCGGCCACGGCCTCACCGCCTCCGCTGAGGCTCACATGCCCTATCTTGCCCTCACTGGTGAGCTGCCTCACCCCGTTCTCGAAGGCCCTGATCCTGACCATGACTCTGTACAGGTCGAGTCTCTGCGCCTTGGTCAGCTTCAATGAATTCACATGCACACTGATACTGGAACTGGATTTAGAGTTATCTACGAGGGTACCTCAGTTATTAGAACAGTAAATAAGCCCCCATTTTAGATTCTCAAAGTCAGGGATTAACAGGGCTATCCAATCACACTTGAAACCGTGCGCAAGCAATAAGGTGGCTGTGAACCTTATTCATGATCAGTAAAACTTAATGGGTTATCAACCTTTGAAAATGCTAAAGTAGGCGGTATTGGTGTTTTTCCAAGATAACATCAAAAACATCTTTCTAATACTACTAGTTATTATCATTTTCTCTGGATTGGGGTTTTACTCAGCATATGTCATGCAAGATGAAAAGATAACGAAATTGACAGGGGAAAAAAGCTCCACAATTAACAGGTTGAACAGTGAAGTATCTTATCTAAGAAACATTTTTGGTGATCTATTAATAGAATATGAAGAACTGGAAAAGGAGATGAGGATGTATGAGAACGATTATATGCAAAAAAGCGTCGAATACAAGGATTTATCAGAAAAATACGCTCAGCTTGATTATAATTATACGAGTCTGTTAACAGAATACGCTGATTTAAACTCCAGTATCGTGTTAGAGAGGGAGAGTCTCCTCAATAAAACAAGAGTAGGTGATAACAACATAAAGATTTTCTTCAATAATGTCTCCTTCGAATGCCCTCAAGAGGTAATAGTTACAGTGAATGCCTTTGTAAATACGAATATAACAGATATGTTGACGGGAAACCCATGTAACGAGAAGACGTTCATAACATTAAGCTGGAGCTATTCATTAGATGAGCCTAATCTTAACGCCACCCTAAAAGAAGCGTATAGATCCGTTGAAAAATATGTGAATGGCACGGGTTTGAACAACACGATGATTAAAGATGATTATAAGATTCGTTACACCAATTTCAGTGCCATACTCTATGGAGAGCAGAGGTATGTACTG
>JBDRQD010000020.1:0-12156 GCA_043826455.1 Candidatus Bathyarchaeota archaeon | reverse complement strand
GCGTTTACCGTGCCTGGCTGCCTCCCCGACGCCTATCAGGGCGTCAAGGAAGCCCCCGATGATTACAAGTGCTAAGCCTGCCCCCCAGAGCAGAAGCCCCGTGAAGAGGCCGATGACCCACTCGGCGGCGGCCCCCAGGGTGGTGACGGCCATGCCGAGGGTGCTACCCACCATGAAGCTGCCCCGCATCTCCTGGGCTAGAAGCGTGTCCAGGCCCGTGAAGATGGCGATGCCGTAGAGGGCCAGCCCGAACACGGCGCCGAAGACTATCATCTGCTTCCTATCTTTACCAAGGCTCTTGGCGTTCAGCACCAGGTAGAGAGGCACCACGGCGACGAGAAGCGGCGCCAGGGTCCCCAGGATGGTGAACAGCCTCTCCACCGATATGGTGAGAGGTGAGACTATGGTCTCGACTATGGCCGGGGTTGACCCGCCTAGCTGGACCAGGTAGATGAGGCCGCCGGCTCCGAGAAGAGCCGCTAAAAGTATTCCCGCGATCATGATTTTGTTCCTCCAAGTTGCTCCAGGATCAGTCTGGGCCCCACCTCAACGACCCACGCGATGAGCTGGTACCAACCCGCCTCCTGGATGGACGGGAAGGCATACCCGGCGGCGTACAGGCCGCCGATGAATAAGACCACCGTGATGATGGTCTTGATGACGCTCTCCACCGTCCCAAGCTTGTAGAAGGCGAAGAGCCCGACCGCGGCTGCGGCGAGGATGGCGAACACCTCGGTGACGCTGCCTGCCTCAGCCGCCGATGATACTAAATGAGAAAAAAGGGGGTTCACCGCTGCTTCACCACCTTGTAGGCTACCCCTACAAGGACGATGGCGGCGACGGCGAATATGGTTCCATCCGGCAACCCAAGCGCGTCGTCCACCCAGCTGGCTACGCTAACCGTGGGCGTGACGTCGGCGCTGCTAGATTCAGTGGTCCTGGTGTAGACCATCTGCCCGAACTGTGTGTAGGCGACGGTTGCCGTCAGGGTCTCGCCCGACGTGGCTCCGGTGCCTGTGACCTGGCAGTATATCTCGTACTTGACTGTCGCACCAGTTGTTGACGCTGTTATCTCGGTTAGGTGGTCGGTGATGCTCTTCTGGACCTGGCCATTGTCAGCTATGGGTGAGGCGCCTGAGAGGGCTTTCTGGGTCGCTAGGGTGTACTCGTACATGCTCTGGTCGGCGTTGTCTGTGGCCTTGATCTTGACGGTGGCCTTGATGGTGTTGACGTTGCTGTAGGTGACGCTGAGGCTGTAGCTGAGGGTGACCTGCTCCTGGCTCTTATAGGCGCCGTCCACGTCGTAGACGTCCTGGGTGTCGCCGCCCACGTAGGCCAGCCACGAGGCGGGCATCACGAAGTCTATGACGCTGGCTTGGCCGCTGGTGCTGGTTCCGCTGCCGATCCTGATGCTGATGCTCTCCCCGTAGGGGGTGGTGGCCTCGGCGGAGCCTGATCCCTGGACCCTGGCCCCCGTCACCACGATGGGCGTCAGCGCTATCCAGCCGATGGCCAGCAGGGCGATGAATAGGCCGACTAGGAGTAGTTTACGGTCCTTGTTCATGACTTGGACCTCCTACTTCCCGCGCTTCCTCTTGTTGCCGTCGCCCAGGTACACGTAGCCGATGGCGCCCGCCGCGACCAGTATAGCCAGTATCTGCCAGTTAGCCGTGATGATGCCCACGATGCTCGTCTGCGCTGGGGCCTGTGGCGTCGGGGCCGCTGCCCCTACGCTGATGGCGGCCGTCGAGGTCTTGACCGTGGTGCCGGTGGCGTCCTTCAATGTGAAGGCGACCGCCTTGGCGCCGGCGGAGCTGAAGCCGTGGCTGTCCGTAACCGTCTGGCTCCCGCTGCCCGCCGTGACGCTTATGCTGCTCAGCAGCTTCTCCCCCTCGCCGTAGTTCACGTACAGGCTGTGGCTCTCCGTGGTCTCCACGAAGGCCCAGTTGACGTAGGCGGTGAAGGTGACAAGCTCGTTCACGTCCACGACTCTGTCGTTGTTCTGGTCCTGCCAGGTGACGCTCATGGTGATCTGGCCCGCCGCCACGACGATGACGACGTTGGCGCTGTCAACCACGATGCCTCCGCTCAGCATCTTGAGGTTGTAGGTCTTGGTGCCTGTCTCCTCGGTGAGGTCAACTGTGGGCGTGTACTGGACTGTCGCTGTACCGCTGGCTAGGATGGCTCCGGGGGCCTTGTAGTCGCCCAGGTCCTCCATGACCTCGGTGCTGTTCCAGAGCTCGATAGCCACCGTCGTGTTGGCTGACAGGCCCTCCCACTTGAACTTGACGTTGATCTTCACCGCCTCGTCTACGGCGTAGCCGCTCTTGTCTGGGCTGGCCGCCGCGAAGTATACGCGGGCTGCGGCTCCCTCGACGGGCACCACGACGCCTGTGAGCATCATGGGGGCCAGGAGCATGATTGCGATGGCTGCGACTGCTAGGTGCTTGGCTGCATGGTTTTGACTCTGTTTCACTTTTCTTTTTCCTCCTTGTGTTCAAGCTGGCTGCGGCGACCCTGAGAAGCAAAGACGTGACTAACGGAAGGAAAAACAGGTTTAACATGGCTCCCCGCAGTCAACTGAATCAGGGGGCTGTGCCGTGAAAGAATTAATATACCCTTCACAGACTTTTAATTCAACACTTTAACATTACACTCTGTATGTCGCCTGATGTTTCAATGTTTTTCAATATGCTTTTTATGGCCCTATCACTCACTACATCTTCTAAAACATATATTCCTATCCTGTCTACGGGGTTATCGTAGCGGTCCTCAACGGAGTGATAGGTCCGGGACTTGATCTTCCCATGCCTCCCCATGAGTTTCTCCACCCGCGGGATCACCCGGGCGTCGTGGTACACCACCACCACGGCGAACCGTGACGCCTTGGTGTCCACAGGCTCCAGGATGAAAGCCTCGTTGACGGTCATAGCTCCTCCCGCCTGTCTGCTTGCTCCACTATCCGGTCCTCCACCTGATGATCCTGGCCCTGGGCAGCCCCAGCGCCATGCGGCGGGCCCCTGGGCTGAGGCCTGTGTAGGTGCCGCCGCATTTCCAGTCCAGGTACTCCACCAGGACCCCGGCCTCGCGGAGTACGGCCTGGTCCTCCGCGCCTAGCCCGGAGAGGTCCCCGGCCTCGGCCACCCGTAGAAGCTGGCCTCGGTAGACCTCCACAAGCTCCCTCTCCACGGTCACCATACCTCGGCCTCCTCCTCGGCTTGGGGCTGATCCGGCTCGCCTAGCCACCGCTTCATGCCCTTCTTCAGGACCATCCTAGTGTTGGTGAGGGGCGCCAGCGTCTGGAGGAGCAGCCTGACGCTCTCCCTGGACGGCTGAGGTATGGGTAGGCGGTGCCTGTCCAGGTAGTTGTCTAGGCCCACCTCCACCACCTCGGGCCGGAGGCGGCGTACCCTGTCGGCCATGATGCCTGGGTTGAAGCTGTACAGGGGCTCCAGGCTCAGCCGGATCCTGAACCCAGCGTCACTGAAGAAGGCCAGGGCGCCGTAGAGGTCTTTGATTGGGGTCACCTTGAACCCGGTGTCATCTAGGAGGCTCTGGCTGGTGGTCATGAGGGTGGTACCCATGATCACCCGGTTCCTGAGCGGGTAGAGCTCGTCCATGAAGCTCCGGGCTCTTGGTAGGAACTTGCTCTGGAGGTAGAACCTGATGCTGGGGTCCTGGCGGCTCATCCACCTGATCATGTCCCTGATCCACTGGTCGGGGATGCGTGGGGCTAGCCAGTCGTGGGCGCTGTTCATGAAGATCACGGCGTCCCTTATGGTGGGCGGTATCAGGGCCTCCGGGTCCTCCCAGACTAGCCTGGCCTCGTGGCCTACGGTGCCCCAGGGTAGGAACTGGGCCCAGCACACGGGGCATGGGTAAAATACCCTGTCGTAGCCGCAGCCCTGATAGTAGGTGAACGTGTAGTCCACTGACTCAAACATGTTGCCGGCGCTGCGCCGGAAGTGGTTAAGGGGAACGTACCTAGTCACTTTCAGCCACCTCCCAATATAGAAGCCTGAGCAGCTGCGCGAGGACGGGTGCCGCCGGACCCCTGTTCGCGGGGAAGTGTATGGCCCGGTCGTCCACGTAGGCGTCTGCGAAGGGCTTCCCATCCACCTGGGTGGCCACTCTGTCATAGGGCACCCCGTGGGCGTCCAGCCACTCCTCAACCTGGCGCTTGATCTTCTGGTAGTCAACCCCGGGCCACTGGCCGTTAAGGCGGCACGTGAAGATGATGATTTGGAAGCCTAGCTCTCGCAGGCGCTTGGCGAGATCAACCCCCTCGGGGATAGGCTTCCCTATGTGGCTGGGGCCTCTCCACCCGTCGTACTCGGCAAGTACGCCGTCGAGGTCAAAGCAAATAGTCCCAGGAGTCATCTCACCGCCTCCTCGTATTCCTGGCAGAATGTGGCGTCCTCGTCACCCCGGACGGTGCGGCCCACCTGGCCACCGGCGTAGCACACGTACCGGCCGCAGTAGTCACGTATCCATAGGCAGTGGGCGCAGAACCTCTCGGGCACCCACATGGCGGCCACCTCCAGGCTACGACTCATTTCCCTCATCCTCCACCCAGTCCATCTCTCCGTCTACGTTGCAGCCCTGGATCACCGTCTTGCCGTCGTCCAGGGGCTGCCTCAGCCTGGAGCAGAAGAAGAACGGGGTCACCCTGTACGGGCAAACCTCACACCTCACCCTATCCAGCCTCCTTCAGGGTTAGCGGCCTCTATGGGGTGGCCGCATAAGGGGCAACTATTCACCATGCCCCTGGGGGTGATCACCCAGATACTTTTTACACCTGTGAGGCTGCGCGAGCACGGCTCATGTTCGAGGCGGATAAGACCTTCAGCGTTAAGCATTTTGACGTACTTGAAGACGCTGTTGGGGGCTACCCCCGCCTTTTTTACCAGTTTGTATTGAGATATAGAGCCCGCTTCTCTAATCACGTTAAGGATTCTGGCCCTTGTCTCATACCAGGTCAATCTTTTTCGGCTCACCTATATCCAGCCTCCTAGCTTGCTGATGAGTGGGTACAGGGCCTTCGTGTCTACCTGGTGGACCTGACCGGTGTGTACGTTCCACATGAGGGCGACGGTGGTCGTTGCCTCGTCTACCCAGGCCCGGAGCTCGCGGTTTGGGCTCCGGTAGACGGCGTAGCAGTCGTGAGGGGTGCGCTCGGCCAGCTGCTCCCAGTAGGATACTACCTCGCCGGGGCGTATCTCCTCCGGCGTCTTCAGGCTCAGCGCCAGACTCATGGCTTCGCCTCCTTGGGTTGTTCAAAGCTAAACCAGGTCGGTATGTTTGAGTTAATCTCATCTCTTATTTTTTTCAGTCTCTTTTTGAAGTCCGATCTTTTTAGAGGAAGATTGTAAAACTCCTGTAGTGCAGCAAAGAGGTAAGCCTCGTTGAGTTTTGTCCTCTTTATTCTGACCCAGAAACTCATTTTATGCCCATTAGAAGTATTTATGGGCCCTATCACGATTTCAAACTCGGCGTTTCTGGGGGTTCCTGGCGTGAAGTACTTTTCTTCTAAATATTGATAGAACCCGTCTTCGTTCCCCCAACTCATGACGACGTATTGTTTGTCAGTCAACAGATGTTTCATTTCAGAAACGTCAAGTAAGGCAAACCCTGAGGTCACCGCTTGAACCACCTCCCCTCGGTGTCCACGTAGACTAGCCCCACCTCGGCGGCCCGGGCCAGCAGCTTGTCTAAGACCTGGCGGGATATGCCGTTGAACCTGTACGCTATGTTGTCCGTGGTGTGCTTGCCGCTGTTTTTGGCGATGAGGGCCGCGATCTCACCGATGCGTAGTTTATCGGGGTCTATCGTGTCCCTCGGGGTGTCCTGTGTTAGCCCCGGCTTGGGGGTCTCCTGCCGGAGAGGGTAAAATGAAGCAGGTGAAGCAGGTGAAGCAGGTATATCCCCCCCCTTTATATTATTATTATTTTCATTTTCTCGGAGGGAAAAGGGTGTTTCATCTGCTTCATCTGCTTCACTTTCGTGTTCAGGTGTCTTTTCTTCCTCGTAGTCCTCTAGTGCGGTTTCCTTTTTTCTTATACTGATCCCTGTCCAGATTCGCTCAGTTGTTCCTTTGACTCTTTTTTGCCTTGTTTTTACACCCGGCAGCCGTTTTATGCGTTCAGCAAATACTCCAGTGGTTTCGATTTTTGTGCCTATGGTTTCTGCGTACTCCTTGTAGGCGTTGTACAGGTCGTTGCGCGTCACCCACTGATTGGCTCCGTACATGCATTCTTGGGGGTCGGTGAGGAACGCGCCTACAGGGTCGCTTGCTTGCTTGAATTTCAGGATCTGCTGATCCATTGACTTCGTTTGTGTGAACTGGCCTTTCTCTTTGAGTCTTTTCAGGCCCTCGATCATCCAGTTTAGGATGCCGCTTCGTTCATCCTCATCACATAGCCACATGCTCTCGATTTCAGCGGTTTTGTTTCCCTTCTCGTCGGTGAATGTTTCCGTGAACTCGATTATGTTTATCCTGTCCCAGAACGATAGGGTTGTGTCGTCGACCACGGGGAGCTTGTTCGCTTGGACGAAGAACTTGGTGAAGGGTATGAATCTGAGGGGGTTTTGCTTGCCCTTGATCTCCCCATCCAGGGTGTCCTGTCCAGTGATCTGTTTCAGGAGCTCCGTTTTGAAGGGTCTTCGTGTGGATGGTTCGGAGCATACGTTCATCAGCTTCCCGAAGAGGTTGGGTACCATGAACCTGTGGCTGCCGTCCAGGTGCTCTAGCCGAATGTTGCTGACGTTGTCTTGACCTAGGATCCCTACTATTGTCCTTATGATGACGCCTTTACCGTTGCGGCCTACTCCGATGAAGACTATGAACTTGTGGTGTGGGAACTCGGGCCACAGCGTGTAGCCGGCGTATTCTTGCAGTAGGGCTTGCTCGTCTTCTTTGGGCAGGATCTGGTTGAGGGCTGCTTTAAACTGGGGGCAGTCTTTGTCTGGATGGAATCTGGTGTTTATTTTATAGGTGAATATTTTCTTCGGGTCGAAGTCCCGTAGTTGCATGGTTTCTAGGTTGAGGAGGCCGTTGAGTACAGGGATCTCGCCCTTAAAGTGGTTGAAAGCAGTTCTTGGGGTGTAGGACCTGCGTTTGAAGTGGTTTATGACTTCGTTGCAGAAACTGGTATCAGTATCGTCGCCCCGGATCTCTTCGACGGCTGCCTTTACTGTGGTTTCACCAGGGATGTACACGCCGTCCTTGTAGAGGTATAGAACCTCGATGTCGTCTGGAGTTGCGAACACGTACTTGTTTTCAAGGAGCTCCAGCACCTGGGACATGGCGTTTTTTCTGGGTTTTTTTCGCCCTGTCTTAACCATCAGTAGTCGGCCTCCACGATTTCCAGTACGCGGCGGTAAACATCGCTGGGCAGTAGCTTGTTTTTCTTGGCCTCGTAACCCAAGTGCTTCTGAGCGATATGGTTCAGGGCGCGGACGGGTATTGGGTCGTCTCCGGGTATGTAGCCGTGTTTCTTGGCGTAGAGCCAGGCGTGGAATACTGCTCCGTCGTCGCCTACGACTCTGGATGAGCCCGCCGTGCCTCGGTGCGGTGTCCCGGCTTCCTGGCACGTCATGTATCCGCTGAGTACGGTGAGGGCCTGGAGGCCGTTGTGGGTTACGTTGTGTCGCCAGCAGTGTAGGAGTCCCTTGGTGCTGAGGCTCATGTTGGCCTCGGTGGTGCTGTCGTGGAATAGGCTCCCCCATCGTCTGTTTGGCTCCGCCGGTTTTCCTTCATGCCGTATTATGTCTATGGCTTTGACATCGAAGAGGGCGGAATAGCTTCCGCCGGCTTTCTTGGGGTCAAACCGTGTCGGCTGTCGGGGTTCCTCTGTCCTGTTCTTTTCATAGGTCTTTCTGAATATCTCTGGGAGGTCCTGGTACGTGATCCACGCCGGCGGGCGGGCCTCCTCGACAGTGTAATAGCCCGCGTCTCGGCGCTGGTTCTCGGGCACGGTCTCGGGGTCCGTGGCCACGTAGCTGCCTGGGGCTACTACGTACTGGCCTCGGCTGCGTACCTCCCCGGCGTTATCTGTCGGAATGTTTGGGATGTTGTCCCATGAGAAGTAGAAGCCGTGGATGCCTGTTCGGCTGCGGGATCTGGACATGAGTGTTGGGGCCAGGTCCTCTTTCCGGGTTACTTCGCCGTCGTCAATGTCCACGTTGACTAGCGGGTCATCGGGCATACCGGCTATGCCTACGTTGCCGCCCTCCAGCATCCACTCCACGGCCTGGTCAACGGTTAGCCTGTTCTTGGTGTCCTTCCATGACCCGTACTCGGTGGCCGGGGCTTTGCTGTGTCTACCGCACCTGAAAAGCCAGGGAACATATGTGGGTGGTGCGTCGTCTAGGAGGCAGTCGGTGAAGACTAGAAGCGTCTCTGGTCGGGGGTCCATTACGACTCCTCGAACAGGTATAATTCGTCGAGGTTTAGGGGGATGAACTTGTTGCTGTTAAGGTATAGGTATGGCGTGGACTCGATCTGTCGGTTTGATAGTATCTTTGCTGTTAGTACCCCTACATAGGGCTTTTTGGGTAGTCTGTTTATTTCACGGGATTCTCCTTGTCTCAGCTTTGAGTAATGTTCAAACGCATAGCCCTTCTCCCATTGCCGCCATAGCATACGTGTGAAGAGGAAGGTTATCGGCTTCTCAGTCATATTCAGGTGCTGGGCAAGGTACCCGACGTAGTCTACGAAGCCGGTGTTTGCTTCGTTGCTGTACAGGTACCCGTTTCGGCTGTACTTTGTCGCTAATGCGAAGGCGTTGATGTTTCTTGTTATGTTTGTTTTGTAGGTGACTCGGCCGCTGTAGTATTCGCCCGCGTATTTCAGTAGCTGGTCGTAGCCGTTGAGGAGGTCCTGGTGTTCGCTGCATGGTTTTACCTCTATGAGTATGCTGTAGTTTTTCTTGGTGATCATCATGTCCGGGCGGCTGTTGGTGTCGGCGGTGAATGTTGGGTATCCGTCCGCGTTTCTCTGGTTATAGTAGACGTTCCAGCGGTGGGGGAGGATCCAGGTGGCTATGTCTCGCATTACTTGGAGTTTTTCGCTCATCACCATCGGTCCTCCATCCAGTAGCCGCCGTGGGATAGTTTCCGTGGTATCACTACTCGGTGTATGGTGTATGGGGCTTTGTTGTCTGGCCAGGGGCATGGGGGGAGTTTTTTCACTGTTTTTTCAGCCATTTTCTCCCTCCTTTTGCGGCTGTTTCTCGTTTAGCTGGTCGGTGAACACGGTGCGTTGGTCGAGATCCCGGTCTCTTAGGTCGTGGCGGTTGCACCTGGTCATGGCCTCGGCACCTCCGCTTCGTTGGTCTCCAGTATCCCTGTTCGCTGGATGATCTTCAGGACCTCTAGGGCTCCCAGGTGGTCGGGCTCCGGGGTCTCACCTATGTAGACGCAGCCCTGGCCTCTGATCCTGGGGTAGGAGTCGGACATCTTGCCTGTGAGCCTGTATGCCTCCCTGGGTGTTAGCCCTCGGCCTAGCTGAAGCTCCAGGAGCAGCCTGGCGGCTGAGTATCTGATAGTCATCACGCTTTTCCCTGTGGCCTCGGCTAGGCCTATCTCCAGGGCTGTGGCTGCTAGGACCATCACTTCGCCTCCTTCTTGTTTTTCTTTAGGTTGAGAAGGTTCTTGTCTCGGCCTCCCAGGGTGACGGTGTAGCCCTCTGCCTCCAGCTGGCCGTACTGCTCGATGAACTGGATGAGGGGCTTGATCTCGGGTATGTAGTCGCCGTCATTGTAGGCGAAGGCCCAAGCCCAGCTGGTGCCCCGTGGAGCGGATTCGCCGCCTTTCAGCTTCCAGTCTATGGCCCAGATGTCATACACCGGCTCCTCGGGCTCTGGCCCGGGGGCGTCTGTGAGGTGTTCCAGGTTCTTGGCGGGTATCTCCCAGCGTAGCTCCTCGTCGCTCCACTTGGCCTTGAGGAGCTTGAGTACGCGGTCGTAGTCGTCCCAGACGCCGAATCCCTCTTCCGGCTCAACCCTGACCACGTTGCCGTACCGGACGATGAGGAGGTGGTCGGTGTCCAGGTCGTTGGCGGTGAGGGTGGCCTTCACCGTCTCCTCAGCCGGGTCCACGATGGGTGTCTCAGGCTTGGCGGTGTTTGGCGCGGCGTTCCCCTTTCGTTCAGGCTCCACGGGCTTGGCCTCGGCTTCCACCTGTTTACGGGGCTCGGCGTCTTCCTCGTAGTTGTGGTACTCCTCGGCGCTCACCTGGCCGAAGCCTATGAGGTCGCTGATGGCGCGGCTCTTGGCCCTGGTGTGGGCCGTGGCCCGGGTGTCGTGCTCAGACTTGCCGCCCTTCTCGGTGCTGGTGCAGCTGCCCTCTCCGTCCTGGGTGACGCCGCTGGCGGTTGCCTTCACGGTGTAGTGCCACGTGTAGCTACCGTCCGGGTGGGGCTCCTTGGTCTTCTCAACGATCTCGGTGCTGACGCCGTAGAACCTGCCCAGCTTACGCCACGCCGATTTCTTGGGGGCGTCCACGTACTCGGTGATCCACTTCCCGGCCACCTGTTTCCGCTGGGGGATGCGGGCGTAATCCGACTCCTGAACCACCACCCCGTCCTTGACTATGCGCTTGTCGTAGGGTACTAGTATGGCCTGGCAGAGCTTCAGGTAAGTGTGGTACGCCCGCTCAGCGGCCTTCGGGTCCAGGATGGGCAGAAGGTCGCCTGCTGCTATGCTCTGAGGCTCCTTGACGGCCAGGTCACGGGCCTCCTGAGTCATGTGGGTGGGCCTCCTCTGTGTTTATAGTCCATGTCGAACAGCTCCCAGAATCGGGAGGAGGTGCTCATGAACACCATGTAGGGGCGCTTCAAGGCGTAGACGGCGGGCCCATCTTCGTTTATGTCCGGGTGGTACTCGCTGATGAGGCAGCTAGGCTTCAGCCTCACCTTGACTTCCTGTGGCAACGCCTCGAAGCTCCTCTTGATCTCATCCAGCATGACGTGTACGCCTTGGAGAGGGTACTGCCCGTTCACAGCCATGCGCTTGAAGACACCTGGGTGGAGGCTTCTGCGCCTGAAGGTACTCCGCACCGTGGTGCCCCACTCGGGGACTCCCAGCCTGCAGCCCCGGTCAACGTAGACGAAGCTGTCCAGGCTTATGTCGGGTAAACCTGTTTTCTCTTTGACGGACTCGTAGACCTGCTTCAACGGAACCTCGCCGCCCCCGAACTCGTATAATAGGTCGGCCTTGACTGTCTGGGCCGTGGACCCTTTGCCTATGGTGGTGTCCCCCATGGTGATCTCCCAGCTGGTGGCTTCGCCTGCCGCGCTGCCTGAGCCTCTGAAGGCCTGTAGTTTTAGGTCGGGGTCCCACTGGGTGAGCATGTAGAGGCTGCTGCTGGGGATCATGTTGATGTAGCTCACAGCAGGCCCTCCAGGAGTTCTAGGGCTTTCTGTACGGTGTCGCCGTTGCTCCAGATCAGGGTGGCCTGGGGGTCTGTGGGGTGGTACAGGGTGCGGTTCTCCAGCTGGTGGGCTATCATGAGGAGGCGGCCCTTGAGGGCGAAGCGTTCCTGTAGCTTGTTGGGGCGGGTGTCGAGTCTGCTGAAGGCCTCCCTCATCTGAGCCCCGATCTCTTGGCCTCTCTGTCTGAGCTCGTTCTGTGTGTCGGTTTCCAGGGTTTCCTCAAGGTCGTCTTCTTCCTCGTATAGTATCTGATCCACGATTTCGTCTGGAATGTCGTAGGTTTCTACGATGTACTCGGTGGTCTCTTCAGCGATTTTACGACGAAGTTGGTCATATCCGTCGGGGCCTAGTTTGTCTATGGCGTCAAGCTCAACAGCGGTGGCGGTCATTTCCTCCGGCTGAGGCTTGCCTAACCGCCTTTCTCTTTGTAATGTGTCTTTGTATTTTTCATCAAGATAGCTTCTTACTTGTCTCTCCGAGTATCCTGTTTCTTCGGCGATCCACCCGCTGATCTCACCAGGCTGAATACCCTTCTCTATGAGAGCGTATTCGGCTAACTCGTTGACCCAGGCTTTAATTTCAGAGGCTGGGACTGTACGCCTGTGGAGGTTGGCGATGATACGGGCCTTGAGAAACTTCTCCTTACTGTCAATATCTTCAAGGACCACCTCACGCCACTCGGGATCAGCGTTCTTGCGGTGATAGCCGTCAATGATGGGGTT
>JBDRQD010000019.1:0-11886 GCA_043826455.1 Candidatus Bathyarchaeota archaeon | reverse complement strand
CGCCCCAATAATCATCACCCTCGAGACATTCGGAACGGTAGAAGACGTCCCCAAGGACTTCCGGCTGTTGACCCTAGGCCAGACCAGACACTTGAAGGACCACCACCTAAAGGGCCTAGACGGATACGAAGGGATCGAACGGTTCAAGGTCTTCTTCGCCGACGCCTCGGCCCTCGAAAGAAGGGAGTACGGAAACACGTTCTACGCCTCCATGGGAACAAATCCATGGAATAAGGTACAAAGGGTGACTGTGGAGCGAGCCCGGGTTGAGAAAGGTTAGCAGGGAAGAACGGGTGAGACAGGCGTCCCGAATGATACACGGCGCCGGAGGCGAGGGCATCCTACAGGTGGAGATGTGGAAGACTCTTGGAGCCTATAGATGGGAGGATCCAGGGTAGCCCTCAAGTTCTTGGAGAGGGAGGCCATAGAAAGGCTGAAGGAGCTGCACGACGGGCGTTGGACCTACAGGCTCATCTCCCTCAGGAAGCACGTCACCCTAGACTCGATAAAGGACTGCCCCTGCCTGGCCTGCGACGAAACAGACAGATGCATCCCCGGACGCTTTACTTCACCCATCCTCTGCCCCATTCTAACCGAGTGGATAAACCTCAAAGAGAGTGAAAAGACGAGAGAAACTCCTCACACGCATTTAACATCGATACAGTAAGGCTACCATGGAAAACGCCTTAATCATAGATGCGTCTTCAATTACGGGCAAAAGTGGAAGGGTATCCAGAGAAGATGAAGGTCCTAGGAGAGATGGCCCCCACCTTCTGCAGGGAGTGCGGCGGATTCAGCCTCCTCCGGGACGTGGAGGCCGGTGAGCTTGTGTGCCGGGCATGCGGCTACGTGGTCTCGTCCACGCTCATCGATCATGGCCCCGAGTGGAGGGCCT
The DNA here is from genome assembly GCA_043826455.1 of Candidatus Bathyarchaeota archaeon. Lineage (GTDB taxonomy): Archaea > Thermoproteota > Bathyarchaeia > TCS64 > TCS64 > RBG-16-57-9. Next base: position 10,991 of record JBDRQD010000019.1, on the reverse strand, counting down.
TCGAGCCGGAGCAGCAGGAGAACAAGCCCAGGGTCGGCGCACCGGTGACGTGGATCATCCACGACAAGGGGCTGAGCACCACCATAGGCTGGCAGGACAGAGGCGCGTCAGTGCGCAGGCTCAGCCCGGAGGAGCAGGCGAAATTCTACAGGCTCAGGAAGTGGCACAGGCGGAGCAAGGTGTCGGGCAGCAACCAGCGTAACCTGGCTCACGCTCTCAGCGAGATGAGTAAGATAAGCTACAAGCTGAACCTGCCCAGGAACGTCATGGAGACGTCGAGCATGATCTATAGGAGGGCTATCCAGAAGCAGCTCATCCGCGGCCGGACCATCCAGAGCGTGGCCGTGGCCAGCATCTACATGGCGTGCAGGCAGTGCGGGATCATCAGGACCCTGGGGGACGTGGCTGAGACTGCCAACATCACCAAGAAGGAGGCGGCCCGCAACTACAGGTTCCTGCTCAGGGAGCTGAAGCCCACTGTGCCCCAGGTGGACCCTCAGGGCTACATCAGCAGGCTGGTGAACAGGCTGGCCTTGACGGGGGAGACGGAGAGGCTGGCCATGCTGATTCTGAACCAGGCGTCCGAGATGAAGCTCACCAGTGGCAGGGGGCCCCAGGGTATGGCGGCGGCGTGTGTCTACATCAGTTGCATGCTCAACGGTGAGAGGCGAGTCCAGGGCGAGATAGCCCGGGAGGCTCAGGTCACCGAGGTTACTATAAGGAACAGGTACAAGGAGCTGGCCCGGCGCATGGAGTTCAACGTCCAGGTGTGACCCCCCTTTACTCGTCTCCAGCATTGAGCCCTTGGCGCCTAATGGCTCATGCATTCATGAGGCTGGCGGTTACATTCACAAGTCGTGTTTCGATGAAAGCCCTTCTTTGGTCTGGGTGTGTACAAGTCTTATTTTGCCTCATTTGCTGCTTTATCAGGACACAGGGAGCTCATTTCATGAGGAAGCCGGGTACTGTCTGCGTGGATCAAAAAAAATTTTTGTGTGGCTGGAAGGTAAATCTTTACCGTGTATGGGAGTGCTTTATTGGTGGTGGCGTGCCCCATGTGCGGTAAGGTTTCCAAGTATGTGGAAAAGGAGTGGAGGTATGATGTTTATGACGCTAAATCATTTTACTGTGTGGAGTGTGGTAAGAGTTTTAATGCTTATTTTAAGGACAATAAACTAAGTCACACCATACCTAAGAAGCCTTAACAGGTTTCCCCTTTAGCATTCTCCCGATCTCCTTAACCTCATACTTTGAGTGTCACCTCTAACCTAGTGCATAACTCCTAAAAGATTAATACCTGTTTGGATTCACTTTAAGTTACCGAACACAGGTAAACACAAGGTGACACAAGTTGGAGAAAGGTAACGTTGTCTACATCGGCATGAAACCCGTTATGGCTTACTGTCTAGCGGCGATGACGGCCCTGAGGGATGAGAGTAGCGAGGTGACCCTCATGGCTAGGGGTCGTGCCATCAGTAAGGCGGTGGACGTGGCTGAGGTTGTGAGGAACCAGTTCGTCTCGGATCTCGTCGTGAAGGACATTAGCATCGGGACTGAGCAGCTGGAGTCCGAGGACGGTAGCCCGAGGAACGTCAGCAACATAGCGATAACTCTGGCGAAGAACTAGTTTTCCTTTTCTTTCTTCGGTTAAGGGTGGAAGACGTGGTGTTCAGGGGTCAAACATAGACTTGTAAATCTGTGTTCGATCCCCACAGCCAGCACCCTTGTGTAAACACTTATTGTATGGGTAAAATGGAGCTAAAGAAAGAAGGGCGGGGTTAGAACACAATCATGGTCAACGTCGATCTGACCTTGTCGAGGCGCCTGATCTTCCAGCTGAGAACATCTTTTAACTCCTCCATAGTCTCTGTCTGCACACGGGCGATGATGTCGTAGACCCCGTAGACCATGTAGGCCTCCTTCACCTCAGGGATCTCCTTGAGCCTCATATGCACCCTGTTCTCTTCTCCCATCTCGGCGTTGATCAGGACATAAGCCGTAGCCATCAGGGCTTCACTGGGAAGGATCTACGCTGCCATCAGTTAAAAGGTGACTGATAGACCAGTCAAGGCTAATCTGGGAGCAATAGACGCTCACCGGTGGAAGTGTGAGAGCTTGTCGGAGAGCCTGAAGGACAGGGTGAACAGGTGTCTCACCTATAGTCAGCATACGCGGCAGGATCATGAGAGCGCAGTAGTGAGCCTCCCAAACGATGACGTTTATGAGTAAAGGTGGGTTTGACCCCCACACCTAAGCCGTGGAAGTGGGTTTAGTTGGATTCTTCTAAAAGACTTAATGTGATACCTTCTAATCATTATAGAAAGATATAACTTAAATATCTCATCTGTTTGATATTCTCAGCCATGTCACTAGAAATGGATCTTTCTAAAACCGGTTACGAGATGTTCTTCAAGCCCTACCAGATACTCGCCCTAAGGTACCTATGGACTGTCCAGGAAGGCGCTAATAGCAGAGAGGTGTGGGACCAAGTCAACGAAAAGCTGCAGGGCTCTATAAGTCGGGCCAGCATCATCAACGGCCTCAACGCCATGGTGGACAACGGCTTACTCGGCTACAGGAGAGGACGGGGAGGGGAGGCTATCGGCGGATATACCGTCACAGGTACAGCGAAGCAGAGCTAAGGGAACACCTGGCGTCACTCTTCATAGGGAAGCTACTTGGGGAGTTCCCAGAGGAGACCCGGAGAGCGTTAAGTCAGTTGGCTTAAAGTCAACGGTGAGTGCGCGTGCGGGCCCATGAATCTTAGCCGCCAAATAAACAGGAGGCCCGCGGCTTTTCACCCACCTCCCTCCACCCGTGTTATTCGTCGGCTTTAATTCGGCACATGTCGAGGCGTGAACCATGATAAAGGTGATTGAACTGGGACCCTTCGGCTGCACCATCGACCGGGGCACAGTAGCGAGCCTAGATGAGATCCATAGAGACTACAGGGTGAAGAGTGTGTCGTCCTCGCTGGACAAGGTAGTGGTGCTCATTGAGCCCTTCAGAGGCCATGGGAGCAGTGCTAGCGTGCAACAAAGCGAGCCTGCCCCGGCCGTGGGTGCTCCGGCTCCGCAGGCGAATGGCGGGGCCTGAAGCGGGGGAGAAACGGTTTCACGCGGCTTCCCTCCCCGCGGCGTTATCCATTACAAATAGAGACAGCTCCAATATTTGCCCCATTTAAGAATGACAGCCACGTCTCCGGAGATGGAACTGTTGCGCGTGCGGTAACCATCCCAATAAGAATAACGAATCATTGAATCCGCCCGCGTCCGCGCTGAAATGTTTAGTAGTGGTGGGTTTGTAAAATGTATGTGAACGGTTGTGGCTGAAACACGAGACCTTGAAATAGTAATACAAAACGTAGTAGCCACAGCAACCCTCGACCAGAAGATCGACCTCCTAGCCATCATGAAGGTCTTCCGCAACGTTGAGTACCGCCCCAAACGGTTCCCGGGCCTCGTATTCAGGCTTAAGAGGCCGAAGACGACCACCCTCATCTTCGGGTCCGGCAAGATGGTGTGCACCGGGGCCAAGTCTGAGAAGATGGCCCGGAGCGCCGTAAATAAGGTGGTGCGGGAGCTCAAGAACAACGGGATAATCATACTGGGTAAACCCAAGATAGTCACCCAGAACATAGTGGCCACAGCCAACCTCCACGGCAAGATTGACCTGGAGACCGCTGCGGACATCATGGAGAACGTGATGTACGAGCCCGAGCAGTTCCCCGGCCTTGTCTACCGTATGGGTGAGCCCAAGGTGGTGATGCTCATGTTCTCTTCAGGTAAGCTGGTGTGCACGGGGGCGAAGCACGAGGACATGGTCCGTGAGGCCGTGGAGAAGCTCCACTTGATACTTGAGGACTACGACTTAATCTACTACGAGTAGCCCCGCGCGCAGCTTCCAGGTGTGCAGGGCTCTGAAGGAGCAGCCGAGGACGAGGCACATCCCGGTGGTGATGTTCACAGCCCTGGGGAGGGACGTGGACAGGAGGATGGCCGCCGAGGCGGGTGCCGACGGCTACGTCACCAAGCCCTTCACCGCCGAGCTGGCTGGGTACCTGAGGAGACACCTGGAGGCCTCCCGGAGGACCGGGTTCTCGGGTGCGCTGGGCCTGAGCCACATGGAGCTCCGGGGCAGAAAGATCCTTATGGAGTACAGCCCCTCTACGCCCTATGAGAGGTGTGTGAGAGACTTCTTGGAGGCCCGGGCCTACGGGGAAGGGGTGGCCGTGCTATCGCCCAGCACCAGCGCCCTCCACAGGGCCCTGCTGGGGGACGAGGCCGTGGAGCTAGTCCCTGTGACGCCTCAGACCATCCTCTCCCCAATCCTGGACGCCCACAGGGATGAGCCGCTGGCCCTCGTCTATGATAATCTCACCGATCACGCACTCTCAGCAGGCTTCGAGGCGGCCTACGGGTTCGCCCAGGAGACTCTGAGAAGGCTTGACGAGCCGCGGTTCACAGCCATCTTCCTCCTAAACCCTGAGGCACATGAGAGCAGAGAGGTACATGGGTTCAGAGGCCTCTTCGGCGACCAGGTGTCCTACGGGGAGCAGGGGCTGGAGAAGATCCGGCTCCTATAACCGAGGGCTGCCTCACATGAGGGTAGCTACCTCGCTGGCTATGAGGGCCCTCTCCCGGTCGCTGAGGGTCGCCGAGTCCACAGGTACCAGGAGGACGGCGCCGGCATCCAGGAAGTCGAACCGCTTCTCCTGGATGAAGCCGTAGACCGGGTCGAACCCGAACCGGCTGACCAGGTACTCCAGGCCATCCAGCACCACCACGGGCTCCCCGTTCTTCGCGAGGAACGCTGCGATGAGCCGGCTCACCTCCTGCAGGTCCCTGACAACCTCAAACCCCGCCACCGGCCTCGTCGACACCAGGACGATGCTCTCCCTGCCGATGCCATACCGGGACACCAATGCCTCAGGGTCCTCCCTCGCCAAGCAGAGACCCGGGACCCCATGCATGGTCAGGTCGGCGAACGCCTTGAAGCACCGCTCATGGGAGTCGCTGATGAAGCAGCCGCCCGGCTTCAAGCCGTTCAGCTGGTAGGCCAGCACCCTGACACGGCGCTCACCAGCCTTCCGCTCCCCGATGTCCCTGCAGATCACCTGAACCCCCGCAAGGGCCCCACCCCTCATTATGGCGGCGGCCGAAGCCTCCACGTACAGCGTCGACCCGTCCCCGCGGGTCAACTCAAACTCTGAGAGGCCAGTCACCTCCCTCTTAGTGGCTGACTGAAGAAGCTCAACCATCCTCTGCCTAGCATCCACCTTGATGAGGTCAGAGAAGCTCCTGCCCACCACCTCCCCCGGCCCGTACCCAGTCATCTCCAGCATCCTCCGGTTCGAGAAGGTGACCACCCCGTCGAGGCTGATGGCGAGGATGCCGTCGTTGCTGTTATCCACCACCTCCCTGTACCGCTCCTCAGCCTCTATTAGTAGCGCATGATGCTGGAGCCTCCCATACGCTGAAGCCACGTGCTCTGCGAAGACCTCCAAGAGCCGTTGATCCATCACCGTGAAAGCACCTACCTCCGTGCTCTCCACGTTTATCACGGCAACGGGTTTCCCTTCGAGGTGAACGGGAACCGCGAGCTCAGATAGACTCGGGTATTCGCCTTCAGTGAGGCCAATCACATAGTTCTCCTCCACGCGGGTGTCATGGACTAGCTGAGATTCCCCGAGCCTGAGTGCCCTAACAGTGACTCCCGGCCCATCTAAAGGCATCTTAAAGGTCTCACCCCTCCCAGTTCCCTTTAGGTATATATACCGGAGGAATTCACCCTCAACGACCCCGAAGCTGCCAATGTTGTATCCGAGGACATCCTCAACCGCCTTCATAGTCACCTCACCAATCCCCTCAAAGGTCTCCATCAGGGCAAGCCCCAATGCGTGCCGGTGCAGAGTCTCAAGCCTCTCCTCGTACCGCTTCTCCTCGGTGACATCGAGGAGCACGTGCTGCACAGCGTTTTTACCTTGATAGCTAATAGCTGAGCTGTAGCATACGATGTCTCTGACGCTGCCATCCGCCCTCAACATCCTGTACTCGAATGGTGATGGAGGCTTCTCCCCTCTTTCTCTTGCCTCCTCTCTCTCTACTATAGACTCCCTGTCTCCTTCCACTATCTGAGAGATGACGCTTGTGCCAACCAACTCGGATGGATCGTCTTTTCCTGCGAGTTCCGCTCTCCTCTTGTTAGCGTAAACGATCCTACCTTCTACCATGACCGAGATAGCGTTGGGCGAGTTCTCCACGAGGCTACGGTAACGCTCCTCACTCTCCCTAAGCGCCGCCTCCGCCTCGAGGAAGCTGGAGCTGTAGGTGATCATCACCTCGAGGAGCAGACCCTCAAACTCAGCAGACACCTGAGAGACCCGCCTCAGGGCCTCCAGGAAGAAGCCCAAAACCCTGTCGGGAGGCGTCATCAACCCATGAAGCTCCCTCCCCAGCAGGGACGCCCTGTACAGGACATCCTCGCTTCCGTCTCTGCTGTACTCACGGAGCAGCTCTGCCAGCCTATCCACCGGGTCCTTCAATGCACTATCTCCTTTCAACGGCTATCACCACTGTGGCGTCATCGGTCTCCTTCCCCCACCCCTCCAGGATCTCCTCAGCAGCCCTCTGAGGGTCATCCCTCACCGCGCCTAGGCTAGGGAGGCTGAACCTGGAAGAGACGCCGTCGGTGTGGAGCATCAAGACCGTCTCCCGATCATAACGGTACTCAAATCTGAGGAGGCTCTCCATGGTGTAGCCCACGATACCTGATACGGAGACCATTCTTCTATGCTCCTCCCCGAGTATCCATGCAGCGGTGTTCCCCACGCCACAGTATTCGATCCTGCCCGACCCTCTGTCGACCCTGAACACTCCCATGCAGACGCCCCTGGTGTCCTCGATCTCGGCGTGGCAACCATGGAACAATTCCTCAAGGCCGTCCAAGGCATGGGTCTCCACGTATCTCCGGGCCCTCTCCGAGGCCACCGAGGCGTCCGCTCCGTGGCCGAGGCCGTCGAAGACAGCGACGAGGCTCCGGCCCTCGGCCTCCAGGTGGAGGTGTGCGTCCCCGTTCACCTCGAAGCCTTTCATCGGTTTGGATGCTACTCCAACCCTCAACCCAGGCATCAGCCCCACGCCTGCTTCGACGGGTACTTTCTCATAGTTACCCTCGTTCCAGCGCCTACCTTCGACTCTAAACTGAATTCGTCAATGAGCCTCCTGGCGCCGCCCAGCCCCAGTCCAAGACTCCCAGCGGTCGAGTAGCCGTCTCTCATCGCTAAGTCGATGTCCTGGATGCCGGGGCCGGCGTCGACAAACAGAACCTCTAGGCCGTTTCCCTCGACTACCCTGATCGTCATACTGCCCCCACCGCCGTGGACAAGCGTGTTCCTAGCGATCTCCGAGACGGCTGTGGTGATGCGGGTCTGATCCACTTTGCCGAAGCCCAGCCTCCCGGCGAAGGCCCTAGCCAGGGACCGACACCTCACGATGTCCGATTCCGTACGTATCTCCTCCACCTCAACATCCTCACAAGGCATCAAGGTCGAATCCTCTTCTTGTTTAGGATGTTTAGAGCATTGTCGATGTTGAGGGCGGTGTCGACGTGGCCTATGGATATGTTCATCTCCACCATGGTTATAGCCACCTCGGGCCTCAGACCCACCACCACGACCTTCACACCGTGAAGGGAGGCGGCCTGGATCAACTCGCCGATGGTCCTGCCCATGAAGCTGTCCACGACTTCGACGTTCCCCATGTTCAGTATCAGGCTAGTGCATCTAGCCTTGTTCAGGCTCTCGAGGGTCTCCTCTAGGAACAGGTCGGCGGCGGAGTCGTGGAGATCTCCCTGCGGGGTCACCAGAAGGCAGTCCCCCAACCTCAGCGCAGACGCTACCCTGCCCATCGACAAAACATGATCTCCCTCCCTTACGGCTGCGTCCTCTCCCGGCGCTACTTTAATATGGTGAGCTCATACCCAAGAAGCTTTAAGGCGGACTCCATCGCCCTCCTCAGCACGCTGTAGGTCTCGGCTTCGAACCGGATTTTAAGCTTCACCATCGTCTTGGCCACCTCCGGGTTTATCCCCGAGACGATGACCTCGGGTCCCATCAGCTTAGCCGCCGCTATCGTGTCCATTATGTGCTTGGCCACGGTCGTGTCTATTAATGGCACGCCGTCGAGGTCCAGGATGACGACCTTCGCCTCTTTGTCCACGATCTTCATCAGAAGCGCCTCCATCAACACACCCGCCCGGTTGGTGTCTAGGGTGCCTACTATGGAGACCAGTATCACATTCTGCCAGACCTCAACCACAGGGGTTCTAATCTCAGCCAACTCTATTTCCATATCATTACACCTGATCAATAGTTGCTGTTTACCAACACATTAAGATGGGATAAAAAAAGGGTAAAGAAGGTAAACTATTGCTGAAAAAGCATGCTTCGCCCAGTCTCCGTTATATGAAGAAGTTTGTTATTCCCAACTGGAGTTTCAGTCAAATAGCCAGAGTTGATAAGATGATTTATCCTTTTTTTCAGGGTAGGCTTACTCAGGTTTCTATCCTGTCCGACAGCAGAGTAGTTTGGATTAACTCCCACCCTATTTTGGGCATAGACAAAGCTTAAGATCTCAAGCATCTCCGCAGAAACACTTGGATGCCGGACATTAACTTCCTCAGCATCTTTTCCTAGTAGATGAAGTTCTCGTTCTGTGTATTGGACAGGATCAAGTACCAGAATAGCTGTATCCCCTGTGAAGATTACATGGTCTCTAAGCCATTGAATAAATAATACGAGTGCCTTAAATCCCCTCCTTAAAACCAGGTACTCGATTCCGTCTATCAAAAAAGCGGCGTTCCTTGGATAGGTCTCCACAAGTTCCTTAATTTTCTGATAACTGGGAGGTGTAACTCGTTCACCCTTTTCAGCGAGCCAATAGAAGTTAAAGTCATTCTTAACCATTTTTCTAAAAATGTTTTCAGGTGTTCTCGAGATAACAACTCCCTGATAACCTATGTTGAGGAGGTCTTTGAAGGCCTCAAGAGCCAAGGCTGGGGCCTTCTCCTTTACAACGTAAATATGCCCTGGTTCTATGCTGAACTTCATCAGCTTCGTCCTCATCATCCTCTCTGCTCGTTTACGTTCAGTGATGTCTGTGAAGATGGTTCCAATCTGTACTATGCTCCCATTTTGATCCCTTTGAAGAAAAGAGCTAGTTAATACGTCGATAAAAGACCCGCCTTTTCGTTTATAAACCGTCTCATAAGATTCTATATAGTCATTCTTGATTAACTTGTTCAACATCATTTGGCTTTGATGCGGGTCAAAACCGAGCCCATTTAAGGGACTCCCTATAAGCTCTTCTTTGCTGTAACCTAGAATCCTGGTTGACGCAGAGTTTGCTGATTCTATTATTCCAGCGTAATTAGTTATTATTATCCCTTCTCTAGTAAAATCGAAAAAGTTGAGAATCTTCTCCTCCGACTCCTGTAGTTTCCTCTCCACCTCTCTCTGGGTGGTCATGTCCCTGAAGACAGCCCGGGTGTAGAGAGGACTCCCATCCTCCCCGTACTCGACCGACGTATCCATCAATGTCTCGATGACTCTACCATCCTTCCCGACGAGTCTCCTCAATGCACCGCGTATGCCTCCAATCTCGAGTAACCTTGGGAAGCTGTCTTTGAATATCTGGGTGTCTCCCTCCGGCAGGAGAGCGCACATTTCTTTGCCTACAAGCTTTTCCTTAGCGTAGCCGAGGGCGCCACACATCGTCTGGTTGGCTTTGATTATTACGCCCTCCGTGTCGAGGGTCAGGTACATTACGGGCGCGTTCTCGTAGAGGTCTTCCAACGTCAGCCTCTGCTTACCCATCTCCTCCTCCAACCGCTTGCGGTCGGTGATGTCTCTTGAAACGCCTACAAAACCCATTAGGTTACCATCCAGACCCTTCAAGATGGCGACGCTCATCTCCACAGATGTTTCACGGCCATCCTTCAGTAAGATACGATACTCTCGACTCTCCACGTACCCCTTTTCCAGAACCTCGCTCATACCCGCTAACGCTTTTTCTCTGTCTTCGAGGGCGATGAGGTCGAAGGAGCTTTTTCCAATCAGTTCTCCCCTGTCCTCTGCGCCATACATCTTCAGGGTGGCTTCATTAACATCTATGATCTTTCCATCAATGCCAGAGATCATGATGCTATCTGTGGTCATCCTTACGGCATCAGCTAGACGGATCAACTCCTCTTCAGACTTCTTGCGTTCGGTTATGTCGCGGAGGAAGCTGAGGCTGGCCGTGCTCCCCATGTAGCTTATGAGGGAGGCTGACGCCTCAACCCGTCTACGCTGGCCGTCCCGCCTTTGGATTGTGAACTCGTATAGCTGTGGCATGGCTTCTCCCCTCTGCCTGCCGAGGGCCGTCTCCCGAACCCTCTCCCGGTCCTCCTCTACGACCCACTCCGTGGATTCGTGACCCATAACCTCATCGGGGCCGTCGACTCCGAGGAGCTCCGCCATCGCCTCGTTGGCGTGTACGATGGTGGTCCCTACGAGTATCCAGAGTGGGTCCCTGACTCGCTCCACCACGCCCCGGTACAGATCCTCTGACCGGCGCCTCCCCACCACCAGCCTCACCCGTTTCGCGAGCACCAGGAGGTGCCTCGGGTCGGCTATCCTCCGCTCGAAGCTGTCCACGCCGGCCTCGAAGGCGGCCTCAGCCACCTCCACGGTCTCACGATCCTTGTAGATGATGAACGGGACGGTGCTCGTCTCCCTGATCCTTCTGGCCAGCTCTACTCCGTTCATCCCCGGCATCGTGTAGTCGGAGACTACGCAGTCGAACGCCTCCGAGGATAGAAGCCTCAGCGCCTCCTCCGGCCGCTGAACGGAGACCACCCGCATTTTGGGGTTCTCTTCCTCAAGGAACCTCTTAACGGAGCCGAGAACCCCGGGGTCACCGCCGACGAGGAGAACCTGCATTTCACCCCCC
>JBDRQD010000018.1:0-27690 GCA_043826455.1 Candidatus Bathyarchaeota archaeon | reverse complement strand
CTCGAGGAGGCCCAGGCATACATCTTCGCGTCCCCCGTCTACAACGGCGGCGTCAGCGCCCAGATCAAGGCCGTGATGGATAGAACACGGGCCCTCCTAGCCAGAAACCGTGACGCGTTCCGCGGCAAGGCGGGGATCGCGTTGGCCGTAGGCGGGGACCGGTCGGGGGGCCAGGAGCTGGCCATCCAGCAGATCATCACCTTCTACACCCTGAACGGGGCTATAACCCTCAGCGGAGGCTTCTTCGGAGCCAACATAGGGGCGTCCTTCTGGTCCAGGGACTCCCTTGAGGGTGTCAAGGCCGACGACGAGGGCTTCAGGGGCCTCAGGAAAACAGTGAAACGTCTGAGCAAGTATCTACAGGAGGGTGCGACACAGTGAAGCTCGCGTGGGGGGTAACGGGAAGCGGGGACAAGTTCAAGGAAACCATCAAGGTGATGAAGGAGCTCAAGGACAGGTACGGCGACAGTCTATCCGTAGAGGTTTTCCTATCTAAGGCCGGGCAGCTGGTGGCACGGTACTATAAGGCGACTGAGCTGCTGGAGACGGGATTCGACAGGTTCTGGGTCGAGACGGACTCCAACACGCCGTTCCTGCCTGGCAGGCTTCAGCTGGGGGAGTTCGACCTGCTGCTCATCGCCCCGGCCACCAGCAACACGGTGGCCAAGATAGCGGTAGGAATCTCTGACACCTTGCTCACCAACTCGGCGGTCCAGGCCATCAAAGGCTTCACCCCCGTCTACATAATGCCCGTGGACTACCACGAGGGGGAGACGACTACCACCATGCCCAACGGACGATCACTGAGGCTGAGGGTGCGGAAAGAGGACGCGGACAACGTGAGGAAGCTGGAGGCCATGGAGGGGATCCACCCCTTCGAAAGGCCAGGGGATATACCCGGGATCGTTGAACGGTTCATGAAGCAGTCGTAGCCAGCAGGAAGACGCTGACGAAACCGCCACGATGTCCCGGCAAAGGTTTAAAAAACTCTAGGAGAGGTAAAGGGGAGTGGTGTAAGAATGCCCACAGTCATAGTTGACAAGAACAAGTGTGATGGAGACGGCGTCTGCGTCGACATCTGCCCCATGAACGTCTTCGAGATGGTTGACAGCAAGGCCGACCCCGTCCGCGCCGACGACTGCATCATGTGCATGGCGTGCGTCAACGCCTGCCCCAACCAGGCCATCACGGTCGAGGGTTAAGACCCTCAATAAGACAACGTTTTTCTCCTTTTTATCTAGTGCTCACGTACCGCTATAGCGCGCACTATGTCGGCCGTGTTCTCGCACCAGTCCGCGATGGTCTCCAGGGCGTCGAGGAACTCGTTCATCAGTATCATGGCCCCCACGGTGAACCCGGGGAACTCCAGCACGGCGAAGTGCTTCCTCGCTATGCTGTAGAGGTCGTCGATGTTCTCCTCCATCATCTCCACCTCGTTGGCCAGGCTCAGGGCCTCCTTGGGGCTCTTGGGTAGAACCTTCACGCACTCCGTGAGCACCTTCACGCATTTCACGTCGGCCTTGACCATGTTGAGGGTGGCCTCCTTGATCTCGCCCGGTGCCTTGTCAAAGGGGATCGTGTTCAGTATCCTGGCGGCCTCCTTGCTCCAGTCGGCTATCCAGTCTATGGCCCGCACCAGCTCCATGAGGTCGTCCCTCTCCTCGGGGAACATCTCGCTCATGGTGAGCTCCTCTACCATTTGTCTCCTCAGGTTGTCCGCCTGCATCTCCAGTTTGCTGACATCCATGTAGGACGTCTTGCATTTCTGAGCGTCGCATTCGGCTGCGGCCTCGACCATGGTGTGTAGCGACTCCACTGCTTTGAGGGTCATGGCCAGGTGCTTCTCCACCATCTGGAGGACCTTGACCCCTCTCTTGGGCGCGAACCAGCCGAATATCTTCTTCGACATTTTGTTACCACCTTTATTCCGCGTTACTGTTCTATATACTTTCTCTAACCACTCTCACATCGACATATAGTAGTATAGTATAATAGCTGCAGGTAATATGTGGAAAACGGCTGCTATTATTAGCGTCACTTTCGGTGACGATGACACGTAACGCGCAACTTTCCTGGTGAAAGAGGAGAATGGTTTCAATAAAGGCATAAAAATTACTGCCCCTAGCAGGTTGATGGACAGGTGGACAAGCCACACCCCGAGGCCAATAGGGTCACCGGTGGCCAGGGCGGCTATCATGACGTCGAAGACGGTGCCGATGTTGGCCCCCAGAATATAGGGGAGGATATAGTAGTCCGCCTTGATTACCCCACTCGTGGCAAGGGGCACAAGCAGGGACACCATGACCGTGGTGCTGGGCACCAGCAGAGTGAACAGGAACCCTGCAATGAAGGCCCTCTTCGGCTTCGTGAATGTGGACCTGATCAGGTTCCAGCTACGGGGCATGCTGAAGATGGCTGTCATGTACTTCTCCACGGCCCCCAGGGCCAGTATCAGGATCAGCGCCCCGAGGACTATGCCCGACCAGGGCGGGATGTGGTCGAGGAGGGGGTCCACCCAGGGCGTAACCACGTCCAGTATGTCAGGCACGGCGTTGAGCCAGGGCAGCTTCACGAATATGTTGCTTCCCTGTGTGGCGATGTTGGTGAAGACCCCGAAGAACAGTTCCAGCGGATAGAAGATGGCCAGGGTGATCAGGTTGTAGAGGACGTGGCTCATGGTCACGTTGAAGCTGGCCTCGCTCTCGTGGTCTCCTTTCATCCTCTCGATGACAGAGATGAGGAAGGGGGTGACCGTTGTCCCTACCTCAGCGCCTATGATGGCTGCCACGGCCAGGTTCAGGGGCATGACGCCGCTGGCGGTGAAGGCTACCACGATGCTGTCGAAGGCCCCTGAGCTGTGTAGGAGGGCTGTGGCTATCCAGCCCGCGAAGACGGCGCTGGTGGTGTCCCTGACGACGAGAACGATCTTCTCGGCGAGGGCGACTCCCATGATCTTTGCCGAGGACTTTATGAGGACTATGGCTGAAACGAAGAAGTATATTGATATTATTGAGCCTAGAGCGTTCTTGTATTTATCAGCCAATGTTTACCTTACAACTGATTATGTATAGTTAAAAACATAATTTATAGAAATTATATAGACTATATATCACTATTGAGCTTGGCTTCTGTTCGACGAAAAATATAGATTTACAGGAGTTCCACGCCGGCGTCCCTGAGCATCCTCGATAAGAGAGCCAGCGGCAGCCCCATGACGTTGTGGAAGCACCCGACCACCCTGTCAACGAACACTGCCCCATACCCCTGGATGGCGTAAGAGCCCGCCTTGTCCATGGGTTCCCCGCCTTCGACGTACCTAAGAATCTCCTCCTCGGATAGCCTTCTGATGTGAACCAGGGTCTCCTCGTAATCTACGAACCGACCAGCCGTCGGATGGATGACCGCGACGCCTGTGAAGACCTTGTGGACGTTCCCCTGGAGCCTCCTCAGCATCGCGGCTGCATCATCCTCTGAGCTAGGCTTACCAAGTATGATGCCGTCAATGTAGACGACCGTGTCCGCGGCTATGACCAAGGCTTCACCGTTACGCTCAGTCACCCTCTCAGCCTTGGACAGGGCGTTCTCCATGACCCTCCTCCTGGGATCGGGGTGGGTGCTGGACTCGTCCCCGCCCGGATCCGCAACGGTGAACTCCAGCCCAACCTGCCTCAGCAGCCCTATCCTCCTGGGCGACGTGGACGCCAACACTATTTTAAGCTCACGCGGCATCTCTAATCCCTTAGTATACAGGCTCAATGGTGGGTTCATGGAGAAAATATATTACTGCGATATAGACTCGCCGATTGGCAAGATATGGACCGCCGCCAGCAGCACAGGCCTGATAAGGCTCAACCTGCCCTGCGGCGAGAATCGTTTTCTCCAGGAGCTGGACCGGCAGATAGACACTGAGCCCGAGTACCGTCCCGGTAAGCTCGACGAGCTGAGCGGATGGCTGGAGAAGTACTTCAAGGGCAAGCCCATGACCTATGATGAGCCCTTCGACATCCGGGGGACCGAGTTCCAGAAGAGGGTCTGGAGGGAGATATACAAGATACCCTACGGCAGGCTCACCTCCTACGGTCTAATAGCGAAGGACATGGGGAAACCCGGCGCTTCCCGGGCAGTGGGTAACGCTGTGGGCCAGAACCCTCTCGCCATAGTGATCCCCTGCCACAGGGTGGTGTGGAGCAACGGGGGAATAGGGGGCTTCGGGGGCGGCCTAGACAGGAAACGGTTCCTCCTGAACTTGGAGCACGTACTCCCCAGCGTCGAGGGAGAGCCCGAGAAGGAGCAGAGTCTCAGCCGGTTCTTCTACAACCGTTAACGTTATTCCCCCTTAGAGCCTCTCAGTATCCATGAGGATAGTCACTGGGACCATATCCCACGAGACCAATGTTCTGTCCAACATAAGCACGGACATCGAGCAGTTCAAGAGGAGGCACCTCTTCCACGGGGACCAAGTCTTGGAGCACTTCGAGGGCACCAAGACCGAGGCCGCCGGCATCATCGAAGGCTGCAGGCAGAACGGCTTCGAGTTGATCGCCACAGTCCACGCATCGGCCACGCCCTCAGGCACCATCACCAAGGAGGCCTTCAACCAGCTCCTAGGCGACCTTATAGGCGGTATGAAGAAGGCGGACAAGGTGGACGCGGCGGTCCTGCACCTCCACGGCGCTGGCGTCAGCGAGGAGTACCCCGACATAGAGGGCAAGATACTGAAGGAGGCCAGGAAGGTCATGGGTAAGCGGCCCCTTGTGGCCACCTTCGACCTCCACGCCAACTACACGCGGGAGATGGTGGAGAACGCCGACCTGCTCATCGGCTACGACACCTACCCTCACGTGGACGGCTACGACAGGGGTGTCGAGGCCGTGAACCTGACCAGGAAGATGCTGGAGGGGAAGCTTAAGCCCGCCACAGGGTTCACCCAGCCACCCATGCTCCCAGCCCTCCAGGTCCAGTTCACGGGCAGGTACCCCATGAAGAGGCTCATAGAGGAGGCCCACAGGATGGAGGCCATGCCCGGCGTCGAGGCCATCACGGTGGCTGCCGGGTTCCCCTGGAGCGACATACCTGAGGCTGGGATGAGCTTCATAGTCCACACCAACGACGACCAGGCCCTGGCCGACAGGCTGGCCCAGGAGCTCAGCGACCTGGCGTGGAGCCTCCGAAAGGAATTCCTTGTAAAGCCGACGCCACTGAGGGAGGCATTACAGCACGTGAAGGCGGCCCAGGAGGGACCCATAATCCTGGCGGACATAGGGGACAACCCTGGCGGGGGCACACCCGAGGACGGCACCATCGTCCTGAAGGCCCTCCTCGAGGAGGGTCTCACGGGGGGCGTCGTGGCCCTCATATGGGACCCCGCCGCCGTGGTTAAGGCGTCAGAGGCCGGTGTCGGAAACGAGGTGGAGGTTAGCCTGGGTGGGCACACAGACAAACTGCATGGGGGGCCTCTCGACCTCAAGGGCAGGGTCAAGACCCTCTCGGAGGGCAAGTACATAGTGAAGGGCCCCATGGGGACCGGCTCGGAGTCGGACATGGGGGCCACGGCTGTACTGGATATCGGGGGCAACGACGTCATCGTCACCACCAAGCGGCTGCAGCCCCTGGACCTAAACCTCTACAGGAGCCTGGGCATCGAGCCCACAGACAAGCGGTTCATAGTGGTGAAGAGCAGCGTCCACTTCAGGGCCGCCCATGAGCCCATAGCCAAGGAGATCATAGAGCTGGACACCCCCGGCCTGACGAGCCCAAGGCTGGCCGGGTTCGGGTTCAAACGCATCAGGCGCCCCATCTTCCCCCTGGACTTTGAGATGCTGGGCATCACGGAGCTTAAGTCCATGGACGAGGAGTAGCCCTCTCCTCCACCAACCTTCTGTAGTGGTCTAGGTGTAGGTCAATCACGCGGCTCGCCTCATGAACCTCTGAGACATACCCGTATCCCTTTTCCCCTCTCTCCCTCCACCGCTCATCCTCCAGCAGCCACCTGAGACCAGATGCATAGTCGCCTCCCGTCACGTGGTGCCCGAACCTGGATGCGAAGCCGTCAGGGTCGTGGGGGCTCAGTATGGCGCACCTGTGGGCCGCTGCCTCCAGGAAAGCCACCGGGAGGCACTCCACGTGGCTGGTGTTTGCCAGGACCCAAGACTCGTTCAGCAGCTCTCTCTTCTCTGCTCCGTCAACGAATCCCCTATGCTCAAGGTTGGTGACGCCGCGCATCATCTGCCTCATCTCCCGGTCCCTCCGCGGGTCGTGAGCCCTCCCCGCCACTATGAACCTAACATCAGGTAAAGACCTGGCTAAATCTATGAAACCTTCAGGGTTCTTCTCTGGGTCCAGCCTGCCGAGGAAGCAGACTGTTGGCTCAGACGCCTTTCTTGGGGTGTTTTCAGGGACGTTCACGGGGTTAGGGAGGAACCCTGGGTCACGCTCAAGTCCGTAGAGCTCCTTGGCCTTGTCTATGATGTGCTTCGACTGGCAGAACACGGCGTCTGCGCGCCTCACAGCCTCACCCACCTTCGGCTCCATAAACCGGTTATAGGCTCGCCTTCTGAGCCCGTAGTAACGTTGCTGGCGCTCCCAGTCCTCCTTGGTGCGGGGGTTCTGGCAGGTCACTATGTGCAGGGCTCCGCTTACAGCCCTCATGGCCGTCAGGGTCCCAAGGCCGGGCTCCTGGGAGTGGTAAACGTCCGCGTCGATCTCCCGGTAGATGGGCCCGGTGAACGGGTACCCGTATATGCTGTGGCAATGGACCGTGAAGCCGTCCAGCTCCTCCAATGTCCTCTGCCCATCGTATCTTGGTGTGACCACGTGAACGTCCGCGTCCCTACGGGCCAGCCCCCCAGCGATGTCCCGGGTGGCCCTACCTATGCCACCGTACCTGCCCCACGCGAACACCTCAAGCGAGATTAGGCAGACCCGGAGAGACACATAAATAAGTTCAGGTGAAACTAAATATAAGGGTTGGATGAGGGTCCTGGTCTTTACGCCCAGCTACCCCCGGTACCCGGGGGACTACCACGGCTCATTCATCCAGGCTCTCTGCAGGCGTCTATCCCGTCACGTCGAGTTGACGGTTCTGGCCCCCAGAAGCCGGACGATGGAACAGTACACGGAGCCGTACAAGGTGAAGCGGTTCCCGTACCTCCCGTGGAGGAGCTGCGAGCTGGTAGCCGAGCGAACCATGGTGGACGCCCCCGGAAGCCACCTAATTCAGTTGCCAGCCTACCTTCTGTCAGCGTACCTGCACCACGTGAAGGACGAGTACGACCTGGTCCACACCCACCTGGCCATACCCTTCGGGCTTCTGGCGTCCCACAACCCGAGGAGGGTCCCCCAGCTCGTCACCTGCCACGGAAGCGACCTCACCCTGCCCTCTAGGAACGCTATTTATGTTCCGGCTACGAGGCACACGCTGAGGAGAGCCGATCACGTTGTCACAGTCTCCAGGCACCTAGAGCGGCTTGTGCACCGCCTAGGAGCCTTACCCGGGAAGACTGAGACCATATACACGGGGGTGGACGTTGAGAGGTTCAGACCAGATAAGCGGAACGGGCCGCAGACCATCGGGACCCTCGGGCGTGTCATACCCGGAAAAAACATGGAAGACCTGCTGAGGGCTGTGAGCCTACTACAAGGCAGCCGCGACGTCAGGCTTCTCGTGGGCGGAGACGGCCCCCACCTCCTGGCCCTGAAGAGGCTGTCCCTAGACCTCGGGCTCCGCGACACTCATTTCCTGGGCAGGGTGCACGACGCCCCAGGGTTCCACCGACTCTGCGACGTCTTCGCCCTAGCTTCGGTGAACGAGGGGCTGTCGGTCTCGCTGCAGGAGGCCATGGCCTCAGGGTGCGTGCCCGTGGCCGCCAATGCCTGGAGCAGCAGAGAGGTGATTATCGACGGCGTAGACGGCTTCCTGTACAGGCCCAGAGATTTTGAGGCTCTGGCTTCTCGACTTGAGGTCGCCCTAAACGCCCCCGACATGGGTGTCAAGGCTAGGGAGACCATGGTGTCAGGCTTCAACTTGGATGCCAACTACATGAAGTACCTGGACGCATACGAGCGCGCCCTGAGATGATACCTGTTTTATTAACGTGAGGCCCATCTAGCCCTGATATGAGAGTCGCCGGCGTCGACGAGGCGGGCAGGGGCTGCGCCATAGGGCCCCTCGTGGTAGCCGGCGCCCTGTTTCAACAGGAGGACATCCCGAGGCTTGTCGAGCTAGGGGTCAAGGACTCCAAGAGGCTCACCGCCAGGAAGAGGGAGAAGCTGTCAGCGAAGATCAAGGAGCTGGCCCTAGAGTTCAGGTTCGTCGAGCTGTCGCCCGAAACCATCGACAAGGTGGTCATGAGAAGCGTGCCCCTGAGACGACTGAACTACCTAGAGACCATGGTAATGGCCAGGATTATCAGGGAGCTGAGGCCCGACTCTGCCTACGTGGACACCTGCGACGTGGACCACCTGAGGTGTGGAGAGCAGATTCAGTCCGTACTGCCCTTCAAGGTGGACATTACCTGCGTCCCCAGGGCCGACAACATCTATCCGGTGACCGCCGCCGCCTCCATACTTGCTAAAGTCAGGAGAGACTCGCTTGTGGCTGAGCTCAGGGACCGGTACGGCGACTTCGGGTCAGGCTACTGCAGCGACCGCCGGACGGTGGAGTTCATAGAAGGCTGGTTCGCTTGTAACCGGGAGAGCCCGCCGTTCATGAGGGCCTCCTGGGCGCCCGTGAGGAGGCACCTCGCCCGGCTCAAGCAGACACGGCTAACGCCATAGCGTGGTCCTTCTCGTAGGGGTCCAGAGAGATTAACTGTATTACTTTGAGCCCGGACTCCTCCATTATCTTCACTTGAGCCCTGAACACCTCGGAGGGCTTCTCAGTGACGTCGATGCTCCTAGCCTTGATGCTCAGCATCACGTGCCCCCCCTTCTTGAGGAACCACCTGGCATTCTTGACCACTATGTCGGCCTGGTCCGGCTGGGCCACGTCAGCGAAGACCACGTCCACCTTGGGCACCAGAACGCTGTAGGTCTCAGGCTTCCGGGCGTCCCCCAGGATGGGTGAGATGTTCTCCCTGTGCCTGGAAACCTTGTCTAGGAGGTCGCGGAGGGCCCTCGGCGAGAAGTCCAGGGCCCAGACGTGGCCCCCATGCCCCACGACGTCGGACACGTGGCTCACGGTCGTCCCTGAGGCCGCGCCCAGGTATAGCACCGTGGAGCCCGGCTTTATGGGGAGCTCCTTCAGGCCCTTCAATATGGCGGCGGCGAGCTTGCTTCGTGTTGGGTTCCAGGAACGATACTCCACACCATCGAAAGTGAAGGTGGGTTCACCGTAGTAGGTTCTGCCGGGGGTCATGTTCCTGGTGGCTAGGAACTCCTGGTTTTCCTGTTTGACCCTGAATACGTTTGGGAATGTCTCCTCTGGGGGCATGAGGCTCAAATGGTGTCGGTTGAAGAGAAGGCTGGGGCCGATTTAAGTCTGTGTGGCCTCGATGTCGGTGGTCATCATCTTGGCCTGGTCTACGGCCATCTTCTGTAGCCAGCTGAGGGGCGTCTTGAGTTCGCCGACCCGTTTGGCGAAGTGGTGGCAGTTGAGGTACCCGGGCGCCTTACATACCCTTGCGAAGAAGTCCTTCGTTATGGGTACGTCGCAGTCGTGGAGGAAGGGGCAGTCCTTTGTCCCGAACTTGTCTTGCAGTGCCTCGGAGAACGTGGACATTTAGTTGTTCACTGGATTTCTATTATAGATCGGTGGTATATAGAGCTAACCCATATTATTCCAGAAAATATTCCCATAAATCGATGTGTTTGTTACTGCTTGTTTACACCCCAAATTATGGTGGATAACATGTGTTAACCTCAGGTATAATCTACGTATATCAATATGATTATCTTCTGCGTTAACAAAGAGATAATGAATTTAGATGTTTATATCAAATATGGGGTGAGAACCCTATTGTTTTTAAATGATTATGTTAACCTTACTCTTTGAGGGATAATAAACCAGCAGTACGAGTCCCACGGGAATAGTGCCCCAAACGATGCTTTACTGGTGAGTATAACTTAAGTTGATTACCCTGCGAAATGTCTCAGATGAAACATGACCGAGAACGTATACATCGGCTCCAAACCCCTCCTGAACTACGTAACCGCCCTGATCACAGCTTTCCAGCGCCAGCCCTCCGTGAACGTACTGGCCCGAGGCAGAGCCATAAGCAGCGCAGTGGACGTGGTAGAAGTCTGCAAACGCAGCTTCCTTAAAGATGTGCTCGTGGAGGAAATAAGCATAGGGACCGAGAAGATGGGGGACGACGGAGACCTCAGAAACGTGTCAACTATAAAGATAAAGCTGACAAAAAGCGACTAGCCATCCGTCAGATGAGCGAGAAGATCATCCGCGATGAACTCGCCGCTGAACACATCAGCCCTCGCAGCGATAGCCAGCTTGGCAGCCAACGCCCTGGCCCTGCTACCCCTCCTATCCCTCGGCGCACCGTGCACATAGGGGTGCTGGAACAGCAGCCCGTGCTTAGGGGGCTTAGCCTTAGACTTCAGCGCCCTGAACATGGCTTTCTCTGCGCCCAGCACCTGGATGGTGCTGGAGGGCATCATGGCCATCCTCCTCAGGCCCCCGGCCTTGTCGATGAGCTTCGCCCCCAGAACTGGCCCCGCCAGGTGAGCCACGTTGGGCGCTATCTCTTGGGCTAATGCTGATATGTACTCCGTGAGCCTTTCCCTCTCCTTGTAGAGGTCCAGGACCCTCTGGGTGTAGCTCTGAAGCGCCTCTGTGTCCTCCTCGTCGAGGGCGGCACCCATGCTGCCTTGGGCCGCCTCAACCACCCTGTCGGCGTCCCTCTTCTTCATGCTCATCTCCTGGAGCCCTTTAACGGTGATGTTCTCCCGGTCACCGTAGGCCAGGATGATCCTGGCGTAGTCCGTGTGTTCTCTGACCCTGTGCCCCATCTCTGGGAAGTGGACCCCGTACCACTCCCTCATCCTGCCGGAGAGGCTGTTGATGACGGTGTCCAGGTCACCCAGGAGCTGCACCGTGGGGATGAGCAGGCTCTCCCTGTATGAGAGGGCCTGGTGGACGTCCTTATGGGCTAGGAGAGATGTGACAGCGTGAGATAGGCTTCGATACTCCTCTGCGCTGGACACGAGGCCCGTCTCCACGGCCAGGTCGGAGGCGTCGGCGAACTCTGTGATGGGCTTGCCCGAGGTTTCGGTTGCTTTGCCGTACTTCTCCTCTATGGTCTTCAGGAGGGCCTGGTTAGAGGACGCGTAGATGTTATAGCCGGAGGCGTCCAGGGCCTCCACCAGCTTCTCCATGGGTCCGGACATCTGCCCCTCCCTGTGGCCCTTGATGTACGCTGATATCTGTTCGGGGTTCTTCGGGTAGGGTTCCCCGGCGATCCTGTTGCCTTCCTCGTCGTAGGCGAATACTCCTACCACGGTTTCAACTATGTAAGCCTTCAACTCGCGTCCTCCGAACTTTTATAATAGGGCTGGCTGAGTAGGTAGGGGAGAGTTGTCTAAATTAAGCTTAGCCGTAGACCTCGCTGGGTTCCGCCTCAGGAACCCCACCATGAACGCGGCTGGCGTCCTCGGCATGAGCCCGCATCTTCTGAAACGTGTTTATGATGCGGGTGCTGGCGCCGTGGTGACCAAGAGCGTCGGTCCGGTGCCCAGGACGGGGCACCCTAACCCGACGTTGGTGCAGGTGAGCAGCGGGGCGTTGAATGCCATGGGTCTTCCGAACCCTGGCGTCGACTACTTCGTCGCCGAGATCGTTAAGCTCAAGGAGATGGGGGTCCCTACGGTGGCCAGCTTCTTCGGGGGCAGCGTCCAGGAGTTCGCCGAGGTAGCCTACAAGCTGACCAAGGCCGGGGCAGACGCCCTGGAGCTGAACGCCAGCTGCCCCAACGTGGCCGAGGAGCTGGGGATGCTGGCGGCGGACGCAGGCAACGTGGAGAGGGTGACGGCCGCGGTGAAGGCGGAGACGAGCCTACCTGTGTTCGTGAAGCTGAGCCCCAACGTCACCAACATCAAGACGGTGGCCAAGGCCGCGGAGTGGGGCGGGGCAGACGCTATAACGGCGGTCAACACCCTGCTGGGGATCGCCATAGATGTGAACTTCAGGAGGCCGGTGCTCACCAACTCCACCGGCGGCCTCTCAGGGCCGGCAATGAAGCCTGTGGCCCTCCGCTGCGTCTGGGAGGTAAGCCAGGCCGTGGAGATACCTGTGATCGGCTGCGGAGGCGTCACCACCTGGGAGGACGCCGTGGAGTACCTGCTGGCCGGGGCCTCCGCTGTGGAGATCGGGACAGCAGTCATGACCCGCGGCGTGGGGGTCTACGGGGAGATAGTGGAGGGTCTGGAACGTTACATGGCTGAGAACGGGTTCAGCCGAGTAGAGGAGGTGGTGGGACTTGCCCACGAAGCTGGAAGATACACGGAAAGTAGTCTTGACAAATGTAATATCCGAGTGTGAGGGCTTCACAAGCCTCTGGTTCGTGGACCAGTGGACGGCGAAGGCCCGGCCGGGGCAGTACATCATGACTTGGATACCGGGGCTCGACGAGGTCCCCATGTCTCTGAGCGCCATCGACGAGGGAGGCCAGTCCTCCATCACCGTCCGGGCCGTGGGAGAGGCAACCGAGGCCCTGAGCGGCCTGGAGCCCGGGGACCGCATAGGCGTGAGGGGGCCCTTCGGAAACGGCTACAGCGTGGAAGGGAGGAGGCCCATCATCGTCGCCGGGGGATCGGGGGCCGCGTCCCTGATGCCTCTCGTGAGGGAGATGCTGTCCAAGGGTGCTGTACCCACCTTCGTTCTAGGAGCTAGGAACTCAACCCAGCTCATGTTCCTGGAGAAGCTGGAGAAGCTGCTGGGAGACAACCTTGTCATATCCACGGACGACGGGTCAAGAGGCTACAGCGGCTACGCCTCCGGGTACGCCGCCAAGCTCATGGAGAGCAACGGCTACGACCACGTCTATACGTGCGGCCCGGAGCTCATGATGGCCAGGGTCTTCCTAGACGCCGAGAACATGGGGCTGCCGGTCCAGGCCAGCCTGGAAAGGTACATCAAGTGCTCCGTCGGCCTCTGCGGGGCCTGCGCGGTAGGCCCCTACCGGGTCTGCGTGGATGGGCCGGTCTTCGACTCCGGTATGCTGCGGGAGGTCCGGGGCGAGTTCGGTGTCAGCAAGATGGACCTGAGCGGCAAGATGACCCGGGTGGACCATTAACCACATAAACCCTTCTCTCTCCTTATTCAGCCATGCCTGTGAGGAACGTCCGTAGAAGGTACATCGCCTTCAAGGTTGTCAGCGGCTCCCCGGTCTCTGAGGCCCAGCTCTGGGGCGCCGTCGAGCACCAGCTCAGGCTTCTGTACGGTGTGAAGGGCTCCTACGAGGCTGATCTGAGGCTGATAGAGTACGAGCCGGAGGCATTGAGCGGCGTTCTGAGGTGCAGCCACGATCACCTCACCCAGACACGGGCGGCTCTGGCTCACTTGTTGGAGATCGGTGGAACGCCGGCCTCTATCCAGGTTGACAGGGTGTCCGGCACCATCAAAACACTGCGGCGTAAGGCTGGCGGATAATCGCATATTTTTTAGGCTATGTCTATGATATGTTGTGGATTGGGGGAGGTATAGGTGAGCGCATCGTACACTTCGAGAGACCGGTGCATACAGGCTCTCAACGAGGGCTACAGCAAGGCCCTGGGTAGCATAGTTTCTGAGCCCCTCACCCACGACTTAAGGAGGATAAGCGAGTTCAAGGGCGGAGGGTTCTACGGCCTCACCCACGTAATCCAGAGCCGGGTAGGCCTGACCCTGTACGCCTTCACCGCCATCATGGAGTTCACGGCGGACGGCCAGGCGGGGGCGGTCCTCCACGAGCCCATGAAGTGCTACCTTGGAGCCATGGTGCCGGCGACGGCCCCCGGCAGCATCTACGTGAAAGAGATCAGGGGGTTCCTGAGCAAGAGCATGACGTGGATACCCTACCACAAGCAGCTCAAGGCCAGTGAGGTCCACGAGAAGAAGATGGACAGGAGCTCCCTGGTGGATGCCCTCAACAACGACAAGGAGCTGCCGGGCCTCGTTAAGAAGATGCCTGACGCCAGGACCATCGCTGGCATAGACTCTAACCTCAACGTGAGCCGGTGGAACAGGTTCGAGGTCAAGGTTAACGACGAGGAGGAAAACCACAACACCAAGTGCCAGGTGGTGCCCATGGGTGACAGGACCCTGGTGGCAACGCAGCACGTGGTGGATAACCCCTCAGACATAGTGTACTCCGCTGACGTGGTGCTGAGGGTAGCAGAGACTCTGAGGAAGAACCCCCACCCCGAGCCCACGGAGGGACCCATAATCCAGGAATGGGCCGATCAGATACTGAAGCTCATCACCTCATCGGACACCCAGGCGCCCCCTCCGCGCCCGCCCACGCCCCCCACACCCCAGGTCAAGCTCCAGGCGACGGCCCCGCAGGCAGCCGCAGGCAACACCTGCAGCGTATGCGGCCACGTGAGCCCACCGGAGTACCACTATTGTGGCAAGTGTGGAGCGAAGCTGGAGCCGCCTCCTAGACAGTGCCCCATATGCGGCTACAAGAACACCCCCGACAACAACTTCTGCGGAAAATGCGGCCAACCGTTGACGGGAGGCCAGCGGGCCCCACAGCCTGCGCCCCCGGCGTCAAGCGACCCCATGGAGAGGATAATGAGCAGTGTTCAGAACGGGCGCAGAGCCAGGTGGCTGGTCCAGTTCGGTAAAGGCGACCAGGTGCTCCAGGAGATACACGTCTGGAACCTGTGGGAGGAGCGGTGGGTCTCCCCACAGGCCACCTTCGACAGGCTCCTAGGCGCCATCCAGAGCAACAGCCACTACGAGTGGGTGAAGGCCCTCCGCTACGTCTACGCCCCCACGGGGCAGACCACGTCAGGCGGGTACATGCACCTCACCATAAAATTCACTCCCTATGCGCCCTCCCCATTCTCGGGTAAAAAGCTGCAGATACTGGCCGTAGGGCAGGGAAGGATGGGCGGCTTCAGGGCCGTGGGGGCTGACGAGCAGACCCTCACAAGGGAGCAGTACGACAGCGTATTCGAGCTGGCCATCACCAGGTCCGAGGTGGTGGAGGAGCTCACCCTCTGGGTGCCCAGCAACCTCTAAGCCACTTGACAAGAAACATGGCACTATTTTCCTGCGAGCTCCTGGACGCACTCTAGTAGCACGTTGGCGCCGTTCTCGCAGTCGCTGAAGCTGGTCCGCTCCTCTGGGCAGTGGCTCAGGCCACCTATGGAGGGCACGAATACCATGGCCGTGGGGCACACGTGGCTGAGGAACTGGGCGTCGTGGCCCGCGCCGCTGGGAATCTTCGTGTGGCTGAGGCCCAGCTTCCTCGCCTTGGACTCCACCAGGTCGACCATGGACTTGTCGAACCTCACAGGCTGGGCGTCCGCCGACTGCCGGAGGCTCCTCTCAAGCCTGTGGCGCTCCGCCACTTCTTGGACGAGAGCCTCAACCCTGCTCTTACCCTCTGTGAACAGCCTCGGCTCGTATTGTCTGAAGTCCACGGTGAAGTCGGCGCGCCCAGGCACCACGTTGATGACGTCAGGAGAAGGACTGAGCCTCCCCATGGTGGCCACCGAGGCCTCCCCCGTTTCCTCCGCCAGGGCCCTCAGCCTCATGTTCAGGTCCGATGCCCCCAGCAGGGCGTCCCTCCTGAGCTCGAGGGGCGTGGTGCCCGCGTGGTTGGCCTGGCCCACGTAGCATCCATGCCACCAGGCGATGCCCTGGACTCCTTCCACGACGCCGATCATGTGTCCGGTGCTGTGGAGCACGGGGCCCTGCTCCACGTGGAGCTCCAGGTAGCATGAGGGCGTCAACGAGTCCTCGCCCCTGTAGCCTATGCGGTCAAGCTCCTGTTTCACGATGACGCCGTCGTCGTCTCTGGACTCGTACGCCTCCTCGACGCCGAGCTCACCCGCGTAGACCATGCTGCCCATCATGTCGGGCTGGAACCTGGCCCCCTCCTCGTTGGTGAAGGTCGCCACGGCGACAGGCTTCGCTGTCTCAGTGTCCGAGTCGTCTAAGGTTCTCAGAACCTCCAGGGCACCCAGGACGCCGAGGGCGCCGTCGAAGATGCCCGCGTCCTTCACGGTGTCAATGTGGCTGCCCATCATCACCGGCTCAGAGTCCTCCTGGCCCCGCCGCGTTGCGAAGATGTTGCCGATGGGATCGATCTTAACCTCAAGGCTCAGCTCCCTGAACCATGAGACCAGGAGGTCCCTGGCCTCCCTGTCCGTGTCGCTCAGGGCCAGGCGGCTCACACCGCCTGAGGGGGTGGCGCCAACCTCGCCCATCTCCCTCAGCGCCTTCTCCAGTCTTCCGCCGTCTACCTTGGGCCTCATACAACGGTAGATTTCCTTCGAAGCTATTAACAGTTAACCGAAGGATGCGTGCTTGGTAACTCTAAATACTGCCGCTGACCCTCAATGTGTGAACCTTCAATGGCTGAGATAACCGTCGAGGACGCCGCCCAAGGCTACGTGGAGATGCTCCACAGGCTGGGGGTGGACTACGTGTTCAGCTCCCCGGGCTCCGAGTTCATACCCATGTGGGAGCACCTGGCCAAGTACAACAGCCAGGGCAAGAGGCCCCTATATGTTAACGTGAGGCACGAGGGCGCCGCCCTCTCCATGGCCAAGGGCTACTACATGGCCACGGGCAGGGCACAGGCCCTTCTCACCCACGTGTTGACGGGGCTCCTGCACGGCGCCATGGAGCTGAAGGCCGCCTACACGGACCAGGTGCCGTTGCTACTCATAGTTGGCCAGAACAGGACCCACGACGGCGAGGTCTACGGTGGCACGCCGGGGCCCCACTACCTGAGCTTCACCGAGGTGGGCGGCCAGGAGCGTCTGACGCCCTACGTGAAGTGGGGTGACAGCCCCGAGACCAACGGCAACGTGTTGGCCGTCATCCAGAGGGCCTACGAGATCGCTTCAAGCGACGTCAAGGGGCCAGTGCTCCTGAACCTGTCCCGGGAGCTCCTGTTCGAGAAGGTGACCAAGATGAGGCTGCCCGCGGACACTGCGCGGCCCGCTCCGGTGACCGCCGACCCGTCCACCCTGGCGAGGCTCAAGGACATGCTCCTGGAGGCCAAGAACCCAATGATCTACACCCGGTACCTTGGGCGGAACCGGGCGGCCGTGGCCCAGCTCGTCAAGCTCTCAGGGCTCCTGGGCGTACCCGTGTTCGAGACCCCGGGCTACATGAACTTCCCCACCGACAACCCCCTCCACATGGGAACCACAATGGGCCCCTACCTGAAAGAGGCGGACCTGGTGCTGGTCGTTGACAGCAGCTCTTGGCCGCCCTGGTACCCGCCTGGGAGCATTAGGAAGGTCAGCGGAGCCAAGGTAGTGTTCATGGACCCCGACCCTCTGCAGCTAAAGTACCCGGTGTACGGGTACCCGTCGGACCTGATGATTCAAGCCGACTCTGGCGTAGCGCTGCCCCAGATCATCGGGCTGCTGGAGAAGGACAGGGTAGACGAGTCCAAGGTAAAGGCTCGCACGGATAAATGGGCCTTGGAGCATCGCAGGATCAGGGAGGAGCTGCGGAAGAAGGCCCTGGAGGCCCGGGACGCGTCTCCCATCGACCCCAGGTGGCTTTGCCACTGCATTGATGAGGTTATAGACGCCGGCACCGTCATAGTCCACGAGACCATATCCCACGGCGGCCTCATCCATGCGGCCATCGAGCGCAACAGGGTCGTCCCGGGGACCAGGTATGAGGCCACGGGCCCCGTGGCTCACACGGGCCTTGGCCAGGGCCTTGGGATCGCCCTGGGGGTGAAGCTGGCTGAGCCCGGTAAGACGGTGGTGGCCCTGGTGGGGGACGGCACCTTCAACTATAACCCGGTTCTGGCCGCCTTCGGCGTCGCCCAGGAGTACGGGGTCCCCTTCATGACTGTGATCTTCAACAACGGTTGCTATGCGGCCATGAAGGGCCACGCCAGGTACTACCCGGAGGGCTACTCGGTGAGGAGCGGCCAGTACTACGGCGTCGGCTGCCCCGGCCCGGATTACGGCAGGATCATGGAGGCTTTCGGCGGGTACGGTGAACGGGTTGAGGACCCGTCTGAGGTTAGGCCGTCGCTGCTGCGGGCGCTGAAGGCTGTGAGGGAGGGGCGGCCTGCGCTGCTGGACGTGGTCCTGAGTCCAGCCTAGCCCCCACACCTTATATGGAACAGATGTACATCTAAATGTAACATTTTTGCAATAAATGATATAAGTGTGCTCTAAGCTGGTGTAATGGAGCGAGGTTAAATCCCTTGAAACCATGCAAGGCATGCAGTCAAGAGTACGGCGACATCCTATGCGCCAAACTAGGACACTGCGTGTTCGAGGGCACAGGTGAGTGGCCCAAGACACGCGAGCAGGACTATGACATCCATCAAGGGCTTCAAATAAGGCAAACCTAGTACAACCTATTGAAGGTTAACGGCATGAAACATATTCTCAGCGACTTCGACCTATCCGGCCAGGAGCTCAAGGAGGTCCTGGACCTATCAGAGAAGATCAAGGCGAGCCCCGGCGAGTACGGGGACGCCATGAAGAACAAGACCCTGATCATGCTCTTCGAGCTGCCAAGCCTCAGGACGAGGGTGTCCTTCGAGGCCGGGATGAACCAGCTGGGGGGCCACGCCATATTCTACAGCGTGGAGGGGGGCGGCTTCACCAGGAGTGAAACCCTCAGCGACGGGATCAAGAACCTGAACAGGTACGTCGACTTCATAATGGCGAGGGTGCTGAAGCAGGAGGCCATGGAGAAGATAGGTGAGGCCGCCACCATTCCTGCCATAAACGGGATGACCGAGGTCTACCACCCCTGCCAGACCATGGCCGACCTCCTCACCGTTAAGGAGCACAAGGGGAAGCTGAAGGGCCTAAAGATCGCCTACGTGGGCGACGGGGGCTGCAACACGGCCAACTCAACAATGATCGGGTGCAGTTCGGCGGACATGGACGTGACCGTGGTCTGCCCGGACAACCCCAAGTACAGCCCGGCGGAGTGGGTCCTCAAGAAGGTCAAGGGGCATAGTGGTAAGTCGGTGAAGGTGAGCCACGACCCGGTCAAGGGGGTGGCGGGGGCCGACGTCGTCTACACGGATGTCTGGGTGAGCGCGGGCATGGAGGCGGAGAACGAGGCCCGGTTGAAGGCGTTCAAGCCCTTCCAGGTGAACATGGAGCTGGTTAAGAAGGCCAAGAAGGACTGCATTGTGATGCACTGTCTTCCGGCTCACAGGGGCTATGAGATCACCAGCGAGGTCATGGACTCGCCTCAGTCGGTGGTCTTCGACCAGGCCGGGAACAGGATGCACGCCCAGAAGGGGCTCCTCGTCTGGCTCATCAATCATTAGCCCATCTTTTCATGATGGGCATTATATGTTAACTATACAAAATGGTTAAATCTCTAATTGTAAGAGTTTCGTAAAATTCCTACCCACATAGATCCCTTTATATAACATCGAGAACACTTAATAACACATGAGTAACACAACCGCCCTGGTGAAGACCCGCAAGGTCGGAGGATCGCTCATCGTCACCCTCCCCAAGGACGTCGTCGAGGCCAAGAAGATCCGGGCGGGCGAGATCGTAGAGATCACAGTAAAGAAGCTCCGCGTAGACGGCTTCGGCGCCCTCAGAGGCATCGGCCCCTTCACCGCCGACGACGAGCTGAAGCCCCATGAGTGAACGGATCGTCGCCGACGCGTACGCCTGGGTCGAGTACCTGGACGGCACGCCCCGCGGGGAGAAACTCAGGGCCATCCTGGAGGGAGACGCCGAAGTATACACCTCCGCCGTCACCCTCGCCGAGGTCGTCAGCAAAGCAGCTAGAACCGGCAGAGACCACCAGACAGCGTACGCCGTCATCCACGGCAACTCAACCGTCGTCGACGCCGACGAACAACTGTCCAACCAGGCGGGCGTCCTCCACGCCGAGGTCCGCCGAACCGTCCACGACTTCGGCCTCGCAGACGCCTATGTCCTCGCCACCGCCCGGAGGCTCGGGGCCAAGGTTCTAACCGGAGACCCCCACTTCGCAGGCATAGAGGACGCCATCATGATCTAGACCGCCTCGCACGTGCGGGGAAAGGAAAAGGAGAGTATATCCCACTGCTGGGTTCACGTTGAGAGCCTCATGGGCTTCATCTGCACGGGCTACGAGGCTGTGTACGAGAAATCTAACCCGCAGATATACAGGGTTATACTGGACAGGCTTAACGTGGAGCCATCTGAGACGGTGGTCATAGGGGACAACCCGGTACTGGATATAGCTAACTCGAAGATGCATGGGATGAAGGCGATCCAGATAGTGAGGGAAGGTGTCCCCTCGGATCAGGCTGATGGAGCAGCTAGTGATGTCCTTGAGGCGGTGAAGCTCCTGGAAAACTGGGTTTAAGGTTTACTCCCTCTTAGGACCAAATTCTGGTTTTTACTCTGAAAATATGGTTTACAGGCTATTGTATTCTGTTGGATTAGCATTATATGCCAGCCCTTAAAAATGGTTAAATCCAGACTTTTCGAGTCTCCCTTGGGATGTCTAAGGAGAGGCCCTGGACCGAGGAGGAGGAGTCCCTGCTCAGGGAGAACTATCCGTCAACCTCCGTCAGGGCTCTGTCCGAGATGCTGGGGCGCAGCATCCCATCTGTTGACGGGAAGGTTAGGCGGCTAGGGCTCGCCAAGCAAGACACCGCGCATGTCGTAGGGGGCGCCCGAGAGGGCTACCGGAACCCCTTCGAGCTGATGCCCCGCGAAGACGCACTGAAGCTGGACAAGATCGACCTCCTCAGGGTCAACTGGAGCCTCTTCGAGATGTACAGGCGGGAGCTGAACAACCCCAGCCTCTCCAAGGCGCAGAGGCACAGGCTGATGAACGCCCTGAGCAACCACACCTCGATTATCAACAGCGTGATGAAAGGGAGCGAGGACCAGCTGGGGGACGAGGACGACCTGAAGGCCAGGTTCATCAGCCTGAACCTGGGGGACGGGCGGAGAACGTACGGTGCGCGGCGCATCCGATTGATGAGGCAGCCAAAGTACAGGCCGCGGCGTACCCGTGTAATGGTGGAGGGCTCGGATGATGAGGCTGAGTGACGAGGATCGCAGGCTCCTCACAGCCTACATCCTAGAGGACCCGTCGAACGCGCTGGCGCTCCACAGGGAGAACCCGTCCCTGGTGGAGGAGGCCATGCTGGACCCCGAGTTCTTGGCGCGCTTATCCGGTGACCCCGTGTTGTTCACTTCACTGGTCCTCGGCATCAAGCCGACTCCCTACCAGCATCGCTTCCTTAACTCGAGCAGCAAACGGATCATCATCCGTTGGCCGCGGCAGTCTGGGAAGACCCTGAGCCTGGCAGCCTACGCCGTCTGGTTCGCCGTCTCCCACGCCTCGACCACGACTCTTATTGTGGCTCCTAGCCGCAGGCAGAGCATGATACTGAACGATGTGATCCAGGGGCTGATTGACGGGGCGCCGAAGAAGGTTAGGGCGGCGTTCCTCAGGAGGAGGTTGAGGACGATGACTTATCTGAGGAACGGGAGCAGGATAGTGGCTCTGCCCAACAGCGAGAACCTGCTCCGCGGCTACACGGCGCACCTCATCATCCTGGACGAGGCAGCCTTCTTTCAAAACGACGACGCCATCTTCCAGCATGTCCTCACACCCATGTTGGCCACCACTGGCGGAAAAATGATCGTGAGCAGCACGCCCTGGGGCAAGAACACCCAGTTCTACAGGGTCAGCAACGACCCGGCCTGGGAGGTGCACCACGCGACGTGGAGGGACGCAGTGGATGCGGGTCTCTACCGCCCCGAGTTCCTGGAGGAGGTGGAGCGCACCCGGGAGACGCTGCCCCTCACATACAGGATGGAGTACGAGGCGGAGTTCGCGGAGGAGGCGGACACTTGGCTGACCCAGGACCTACTGGCGAAGGCTTGCAGTCACGAGTTGGAGTACGAGAGCTTCGACGTTAAGAATGTAGGCGACTTCTATGTGGGCGTGGATCTCGCCGAGCGCGTGGATTACACGGCTATAGCCGTGGTGAGGAGAGAGGGCGCGTCCCTGACGCTAACCCTGATGCACAGGTTCCCCCTCGGCACTAGCCTGGCCGCCTGCATCGGCTACCTGAAGGTTCTCGGCGAGAGGTGGAGCAGAGTACGCGCCACCTACGTTGACTCCACAAAGCACGGCGACTACATAATCAAGGACATGCAGGAGGCGGGCGTAAAGGACCCGCGTGGTGTCTTCCTCACTCAGGATGTCAAGCAGGAGGCTGCTCAGATTCTGAGGCAGCGCCTCTCCGAGGGCGTGCTCAGGATTCCCTTCGATAGGAGCCTCCTGGACGAGCTTAACCTTGAGCAGTATGAGCTAACTAAGACCGGCAGAGTTACACTCACTCATGCCTCAGGGACCCACGACGACCGGTTCTGGGCACTCGCCCTCGCCGTCTACGCAGCAGAAAAAGGGGCACACCCGAGTAAACCAATGGCTCAAGTAGTTTAATCCATCTAGTTCTTAGAATTTAAGCCGCTCATGATGTAAACCTGAAACAGTACGAGAACTGTTAATGCTTTATACGAAACGAGTTATGTGAGAGGGATGAATCCACACATTATATTGTGTTTAATTTTCTATTGATTTCTGGACTTACCCGCGCGCAACCGGATTGTGTGGGAGCTATCATATATCTTGGATGCAGTGAGAAAATATTGATGCATGAAAACATGCGCTCATACATCGGACTGGCGGCCCTCATCATAATACTATCCATATTCCTAGCCTTAAACCCAAAACCAGGAACATATGACATCGAAATCAAGCAAGGTGACGCAGCTACATATAGAACCCGTTTTAGACAAGTCCTGATCGGTGAAGAAGCCACCTCCAACGTTGATGTTGAGTATGTAACGATTATTGAGGTTCTCGACAAGCAACTGAATAACATCACGTTCAAGGAGACGCGGGTAGACCCTAATGGAGCTATAAGGTTTGAACAAGTTATCAGCGGCGACCCCACCAAGCCACACAACGCTCATCCCCTCTTCAGAGTCAACGACCTCTTCATCCCATGCGGCCTCACAAGGGGAGACCTGCTCCCTCAGGCCCTGGTTTTATGCGACGAACATGATGAGAACAGGGAGTACCCGTGGAGTCAGCGGGTCAATGAGACGGTGAGGAAGGTCTATGGTGGGGCGTGGAGAGCGGCGAACCACATAGTCTGGGAGCGAGAGGTTGGTGGGATGTTGTCTCAGGGAAGCTTTACTGTGTTCAGGTCGAAGAACGATTACTATGACCTGGAGACTGGTGTGCTGTTGGAGTCTCACCTCAACAGCACTAAGGTGTACTTTGACTTCTATGGTCGTGTGACGCACTTGTACGTTGAGGTTCATGATTACGAACTTGTGGATACCAATATGTGGAGTGGAAAAGCAGTGGACACTTGGGTCGTTACTCTCACAGTGTCTTCCCTCTTCGCAGCAGTTATCTGGGTTGGTTGGAAAATCCTACATTAAAACTAAATACATGCTAGGGCGGGCATTCTTCGCAGCGCATCATGAGCCTGTATGAGAACTGTTAAGGCTTAATTTTGAACCAGATTGTGCAATTAATGTTTTATAAAAGAAATTAATATGTTATTTTATATGATAGTTAAAAAAACGATTATCGTTTCAAATACGTATAATAACGTTTTATCTATTTTTATCAGCCTATTTTTTGCATACATACTAGAAAAATTATACACGATTCATCAAAATATTATTACTTTAAATTATTATATCGGGAAATCATATTTAGAAAGTACGGATATGTTAGTTGATTTATTAGAAAAAAATACTATTTTATCAACTTATACAATATTTTCACTTTTATTGATGTTGATATCTTTTCTGATATTACTATATCTTATTGAATGCGGTAAAGTTTATATGGATGATTTAGAGAAACAATACTTAAATATAAAAAATAGTTATAATATCATGTTGTTTTTCTGCATTTTTATTTGGATATATTTTACTTTTTTAAGTTTTATCGGTTCAATAAAAAATTTTAACATTTTGATTTATCCACAGCAAATATTATCCGCTGAAATAGAAAAAGATGTTTCGACCATCATTTTAACTATGGTTCATAATATTATATTTCTAAAAGCAAATATTTTGCACATTATATATGTTGTTTTTTCAACCGTAATAATTTCATTATTTTATTCCATTAAATTAAGTAACAACCAAAATAAACCCTTTTTTAATGGATTATTGATAATTTTAATTATATGCACGATTGTATTGGGAGTAATATATTATTATTCCCCTGAACTTACCCTTATTGGTGAATATGTAGTAATGCCTGCTGGACCTAACGCATATTTAGGACCATTATTTAATAATAATTTAATATCAATAAATAATTTAATATTAGGTTTGTATATATCACTAGGCTTTATTACAATTCTAAGAAAAAATTAAATGATATTTGTCTGACTTGAATTGTTAGGTTCGTATCCCCCATGGTTTTCCATCTCCAATATTAATATCTAATTTTCTATCAAATAATTTTATTAAATCATCTGGACAATGATTCGGGAAAAATATACCATAAACACGTTTTCCGGTTAGATTCTTTACAGCCTTCACAATGGGAATATAATCTCTATCTCCACAAACTAGAATAGCTATATCATAATGATTCATATATGCTTTTGATATCATATCAATAGCAATTTTAGTATCGACGCGTTTTTGTCTATCTTTATCTTTCTTATTGCCTGATATAATTAAACTTCCTAATACGACTTCTACGTTATCAGTTTTATCATAAGCATCAAATATTTCTTTTCGTTTTGAATATTTTTCATCATGAATGGGTGGTTCATAATTAGGATCATCTTTACTATAATTAGCATCATAATAATATGTTCTTATATAATCTTCATTCTGAGTTCTTGGAGGCGGAAATAACCTATCAATCGCACGGTTACTAAATTTGGATAAATCAACCACCCAGTTTAAATCATTCACTTCTAAATTTCTTCGTACATACCCACCATCAATAAAAATCATGATGTTTCTGGACATGGTTAGAATACTGTAATTTTATTATTAAGATTAATGCTTCCCGATCCCGCCTTCATTGCTCAGTGGTTTAGTTGGAGGTGTTTATGTCTGATATTTGTTGATGATCTGGCTGGGTGGGGTGGTGTGTGGGGTCGGGAAGCCGGTGATCTGGCGGCTGCTCCTACTGCTCCTTTCTTAAGACCTCGTTTAGCTGGGCCAGGGTCACTGGATCGTCTTTAAGGAGGCTTCTTATGACGAGGAGGATCGTTTTCTCCTTATACTCCCGCTCAGGCAGGTAGCTTAGGTCCTCCACCGCCTTTCTTAACATAATTATGAATGTTCAATCATGTGGCTGCCATATTTAATACTTCACATAGAGCTAAAAACGCGACAATAAACCCCCTGAACCCCACCATAAAGCTATACGTAAGCGACATACGAATAACCAATAGTAAACCTCGGAGGCACCCACGCGTGCAAACGCCTGGAAACAACGTGCATCATGTGACGCTCACCGTCCTTCTCATCCTAGCCTGCACCACAGCCTACGCAACCACCCCCGGAGAAGAGCACACCTACGCAATCTTCCAGGACGACTTCGAGGAATGGGACGAGACTGCCTGGGAACTAAACATCGGCCCTAACGCCTCCTATGGCGCCTATTGGAAGCTGCTGGACGACGACGGAAACAAGGTCCTCAGCGTCAAGGGGACCGTGGGGGTCGCGGCGGGGGCCCCCTACTGGACGGACTACACGGTCATCGTCAGGGTTAAACTCGTGGATGCGCCCGAAGATGTAAAAATAGCCGTTAGACGGGGGGAGTCAGGGGAGGAATACAGTGTCGGATTCTCCCTAAATGAGATGGATCTCATCAAGTCCCCTGGATGGGAGACCGAGCCCATCTGCCTATCAAAATTTGGATCATCTTTCAGCAGCGACACATGGTACACCGTTAAGATCGTCTGCGTAGGAAACATGCTCTGGGTATACGTCGACGACGAACTCAAGTTTGAGTACGAGGACGAGACCGAGCCGGTGCTCTCCGGCAGGATCGGCTTCGGCTGCGGGCCGAACACCAACGTCTATATTGACGACGTCTGGGTCGCCGTCACCCACACCGGCTACGTGGGACACCTCATCACAGGGGCCCAGCTGATAATTGACCAGGCGAAGGCGCTGGACGCCGATGTAATTGAGCCCGAGAGCATGCTTAACGAGGCCAGGGCCAAGTTTAATGAAGGCGAGCTCGGCGCAGCGGAGCCCCTCGCAGTGTTAGCGGCCCAGAAGGCCAAGGGCCTCCTAGAGTTAGCGACCTCAGAGGCCCAGGAGCCGCAGCAGGAGACACAGCAGCAGCCTGCCCAGACGGCCCCACCTCTCTCCATAGAGCGCGTCGCCACCATTATCACCATCGGCGGCGCCGTCACAGGCGGCGCCGGCTGGGCCCTCAAGGCCCGCGGCGACCGCAGAAAACGAGCCATACTGTTCAACGAGCTCATGCAGGCCACCGACGACATCTACCAACGCCACCGCTCCGACCCACGCCAATGCGAAACAGAGCTCCTGAGGATGAAGGACCGAGCCATCAACGAGTACAAGAAGAACCTCATCACCGAAAAAGACTACCACACCCTCAACCAGAAAATAAAAGAGCACACCACCAAGCTAAACGAACCAACCACAGAACAATAGCCCAACACCCATGCGACACGAACCCACACGGTGGACACCGCCACCCACCGCCGACCACCACCACCGCCTAAGAACCCCTAAAAAGGCTCTGAAGCCGAAAACAGGCCTGAAAACAGGGAACCGCGGTGGCGGCGGTGGGACCCCCCCTCCCCCCCACCCACACACAAGAAGAAAGGTGCTCCCGCCGGGATTTGAACCCGGGATCTCGGACTCGAGAGGCCCGCATCCTTGGCCGGACTAGACGACGGGAGCACGCGCACATACAAAGCGCACCACAAATAAAAATATTGATGCTTAGAGGTCACCCCTCAACCCAAGAACCCAACCCACATAGGCGCCACTCAAGACACCACTCAAAAGATGACACCCAACGAGCTAACTGACGCTGGCCCTGATGAGCCTAATGATCTTCATGGGGCTCCTCGCAATCAGGCCGGCCACGGTCCCCGCCACATTGAAGCCGTTGGTCAGGGACACAATGTCCTCGTTGGTGATCACCTGGGCCAAGATGTTCAGGTCCTCGTCGCTGAACTTGTCCAGCATCTCCAGCACCCTGCCACTGTCCTTGATGCGCTTACCCCCGTACCTGTCAAACTCCTCCTTGTAGGCGCCCAGCCTCCTGGCCGAGACCTCTCCGGCCTTCACCGCCACGGCGGCCACGCTGCCCGCCCACTTACCGGCCACTATGCCGCTGTGGATGCCCGCGCCCGGCAGCGGGATGAGCTCGCCCGCGGCGTCCCCCACCAGCATCAGGCCATCGTCCACAATCTTATCCAACTGACCCGACACGGGGCAGATGCCCCCGTTCGTCTTCAGTATCTTGGCGTCCCTGAGCCTGGGGTCAGACGCCACCCAGTCCTTCAGATA
>JBDRQD010000017.1:0-10864 GCA_043826455.1 Candidatus Bathyarchaeota archaeon | reverse complement strand
GTTTTTCTGCTCTACCCCCCCTCCCCCCTCTGTCTGGGGGCTCCGGTGCTGGCGTGGTAGGTGTATCGTTAGCTTGGTGGCTTATCCCGGCTGGCACGGGATAAGGCGGAAAAAAAATTCCATCTCATGCTTCATGCTTTTACTTCGATGAGATGCTTTCGCACTCTTACCAGAACGATGCTCTGGAAAACGTGGTTTATCGAAAACCTCTCTACTTTTTCTCGTTGTGGGGGAAGGTGAAGGCCGAGGGGCAGATGTCGTTCAGGATGCACTTGCCGCATAATGGCTTCTTGGCGTCGCACACTCTTCTGCCGTGCTCTATGATGAGGTAGTTGACGGCGTACCATTTTTCCCTGGGGAAGAGGGTCATGAGGTCCTGCTCTACCTTGTCTCTGTTCTTCATCTCCGAGAGGCCCAGGCGGTGGCTGAGCCTATCCACGTGGGTGTCCACGGCGATGCCCACCGACTTATCGAAGGCGCCCTGCAGTACTATGTTTGCGGTCTTCCTAGCCACACCGTGGAGCTCCGTGAGCTCCTCCATGGTGTCGGGCACCCTGCCACCGAACTTCTCGGCTATGACACGGGTTGCCTTCTGTATGGCCTCAGCTTTCCTGTGGTAGAAGCCGCTGCTCTTGATGTCCTCCTCAAGCTCCTCTCTGGGCGCGTAGGCGTAGTCCGCGGCAGTCCTGTACTTCTTGAAGAGGTCTCGGGTGATCTTGTTGATCTGCTCGTCCGTGGCCTGGGCTGAGAGGATGGTGGCCACTAGGAGGTCTAGGGGCGTCTCGTGGTGGAGCACGGTGCCTTTCGCGTCGGGGTACTCCGCCTCCAGGCGTCTCATGATCTCCAGTGCTCTCTCCTTGGGCTCCATGGGTTGTTATGGATGGTGGGCGGGATAAAAGCCTTGGAAGCCTTTATTATGCGCTGAACCCCAGCCGTCCATGAGGGCTCATGTTCTGGAGACGTAAGAAGGAGGAGAAGCCCCGTGAGAGGCTGCCGCCTAAGCAGCGCTGGGTTCCCAGCATACTGAAGTGGGGCGTGGAGCACCCCGGCATCGTCTACACGCTGCCGGATGTGAGCCTCGGGGAGTGGCGCCTCAAGGTGGAGGGCCTCGTGGAGAAGCCCACGATGTATACGTGGGACGACTTCATGGCGCTGCCCCAGACTGTCTCGGTGAGCGACTTCCACTGCGTGGAGACATGGAGCGTCATGGACCAGAAGTGGGAGGGAGTCAGGTTCAAGGACTTGGCTGAGCGGGTTAAGCCGATGAAGGACGCCCGCCACGTGTTCTTCGAGTGCTACGACACCTACACCACGGACCTACCCCTAACCGAGCTGATGGGAGACGACATCATCCTGGCCCACAGGCTTAACGACGAGCCTCTTCCCCAGCCCCTGGGGGGCCCCATGAGGCTGGTGGTGCCCCACAAGTACGCGTACAAGTCTCCCATGTGGCTCAACAAGATAGTGTTCATGAAAGACAAGAAGCTGGGCTTCTGGGAGAGCGGCTTCTACAGCGACACGGCGGACCCCTGGAAGGACGACAGGTACAGGAGAAGGCTCTAGCCGCCTTGTCGCAAGTGTAAAATCCTTTCGAGTCTCCTTCACTGTGATTACTCATGGATTATGATTATCTGATCAAGAACGCCACAGTAGTGGAGGGCACAGGTAAGAAGCCCTACAGGGGCAGCCTGACCGTGAAGGGTGACAAGGTGGTGGCCGCCAGCGAGTTCAAAGGCGACGCCGCCCACACCATTGATGCTAAGGGCCTGACGGCTCTCCCCGGCTTCATTGATGCCCACAGCCACGTGGACTGGGCTCTTCTATGGTTCCCCAAGACGGAGAGCCACGTCATGCAGGGCATCACCACCTTCGTGGGGGGCCAGTGCGGAGGATCGACGGCTCCCCTAGGTGAATACATCCAGGTGCCCTGGCTGCTGCAGGACCACCTGCAGGACCTGGAGCCCTACAAGTACTACCCCAGGACGGCTTGGCACAGACTGGAGAAGGTCAACGAGTGGATGCAGCAGGTATACGGGTGGACCCTAGACTGGAGGACCATGGGCGAGTTCTTCAGGCGAGTCGAGAAGACTGGCATCAGCGTCAACTACGCTCCCCTCGTCGGGCACGGAACCATCCGGACCAAGGTCATGGGCCTGGACTATGAGAGGCAAAGCACCCAGGCCGAGCGCAGCGAGATGCATGAGCTTATCCACCAGGCCATGCGGGACGGCTGCATAGGAATGAGCGCGGGCCTGGACTACGACCCCGACGTCTTCGCGGACCAGGGGGAGATGGTGGAGGCCGTCGCCCAGCTCAAGGATTACGGGGGCGTCTACGTGCCCCACTGGAGGCGGACGGGGCGGAGGAGGGGCGTCAAGGCCGGCCACGTGGCCAACGAGAAGATCACGGCCCTCATGGAGTGCGTGGACGTCTACAAGCGGACGGGCGTCAGGCTCCACTACGCCCACCTGAGCACGGGGTGGGACACTCACCCCACGGCGCCGGATGAGCTGGAGGCCGCCAACCTGAAGGTCACTATTGACATGATTACCCGGGAGAGCGGGGGCGAGCTGGACGTCACCTGGGATGCCATCCCCTTCCTC
Source organism: Candidatus Bathyarchaeota archaeon (assembly GCA_043826455.1). GTDB lineage: Archaea > Thermoproteota > Bathyarchaeia > TCS64 > TCS64 > RBG-16-57-9. The sequence continues at coordinate 8,261 of JBDRQD010000017.1, read as the reverse complement.
ATCAGGGGCGGTTTCGACGTTATGCCCTACCTGTGCAGCCTCCTAGCCCCTTGGCTCAGGGAGCTGGGCGGCCGCGAGGCCCTGGGTAAGTGGCTGGCGGTCCCCGACTTCCGGGAGGAGGTGAAGGACGCCATCAGGCAGGGCAAGTGGTTCATCAGGGTGGCCTACAACCCCAACACCAACCCCCATTGGGCGGAGAACATCACCGTCACCAGGAGTAGGAGCCCCAGCCTGGACGGCAAGAGCATTGCCCAGATCGCCGCGGAGAGGAACGCGGACCCCTGGGACACCTACTTCGACATCATCGTTGAGGACCCTGACACTAGGGGCGTCACAGGCACCATGATCTACAGGCCCGCCTACGAGCAGTACTACACCCACCCCTGCGGCATGGTGGGCCTGGACACCCTGGTCCAGGACGAGAAGTTCGAGGCCAAGAACCCGCCCTACAGCCTGCCGGGGATCAACAGCTTCGCGGCGTTCCCCCTCTTCTACAAGACACTGGTCAACGAGAGGAAGACCTTCACCCTGGAGCAGGCGGTCCAGAAGACAAGCGTCATGGCGGCCCGGGTCCACAACCTGAAAGGCAGGGGCACCCTGAGCCCGGGCAGCTACGCAGACATAGTGTTGATGGATCTGCCTAACCTGAAGGTCACGGCTGACGAGATCGAGCCCAGGAAGTACCCTGAGGGCGTCAGACACGTTTTCGTCAATGGAGTGCCAGTTGTAGAGAAAGGTAAACACACAGGCGCCACGCCGGGACGCGTCCTCACCAGGGATTAGCGGTTTTCACCTCTTTTTCCCTTTTTATGCGAATAATGACTGTTTATACTCGTCGATAGGTTCAGTTATTTAAAAGGAAAATCCTTTTAACCTTTCACCATGCTTAGATTAGTCACCAGCGTAAAAAAAGATCAATGAGGAGTCAAAATGGAGAGATCTAACACCGTTTTCATCGGAAGGAAGCCCGTCCTCAACTACGTCCTCGCATGCATGACACTATTCAAGAGCGGCCACGAGGAGATAATCATAAAGGCTAGGGGCCAAAGCATCAGCCGAGCGGTCGATGTTGTGGAGGTCCTCAAGAACAGGTTCATGCCCAACGCGGAGGTCGTGAATATCGAGATCAGCACCGAGCAGGTGCAGAGCGAGGAGAGGGGCACCTCCAACGTAAGCGCCATTGGAATATACGTCAAGGCGTAAACGAAACGTGTAGAGTCTCCTGATGACCCCTCCGACGCGCCGGAGGACCCATCGACGTGCAGATACAGCTATGTGAGTTCTGTCTGAAGAGCGGGATGCTATGCTCGAAGTGTCAGGCCAAGGTGCAGTCAGGGGAAGTCAGCGAACAATATATGGAAGTAGCCAAGACTCTGCTGAGCATGGAGAACCAGAACCAGTTCCTGCAGAAGACTAGGCTCGAGAACGTGCTGGATGCCGGGGGTTTCCTGGTCCTGGTGGTCGGTAAGGGGGACAGCGCCAAGTTCAACTCTGCCCCCAAGCTGGTTCGGGACCTGGGGGACAAGTTCGGTAAACGCGTCCTCGTGATAGAGACGGGGACCAAGGACCGCAAGTTCCTGGAGGACCTATTCGTCAGCCAGCACATAGTCACCATAAACATAATATGGCTACCCGACGGCAGCACCGAGACACGGGTGGTGCTGCAGGGCAGGGGTACCAGACGCCTCAGCAAGAAGCGGATACAGGCGCTCACATCCGTGGCCAAGAAGGTCCGTAACATGGATCTCAGGGTGGAGTACGCCTACTAGCCGCCAAACTTTTTATAGCCAACATCGTTCTAGGCTCGTACATGCTGGGGCAAGCCATGTTGGACCGCACTTACATTGATGAGGCCAGTACCCGCCTAGGTGAGACCATCACCCTGGCTGGGTGGGTGAGCCGCACCAGGGACCTGAAGAACATACGGTTCATTGTGCTGAGGGATATGACGGGGGAGATACAGGTGGTGGTCAAGCAGGATCAGTCCGAGCTGTTCGGTCTTAGCCTGGGCCGTGAGGACGTGGTGGCCGTCACCGGGTACCCTGTGGAGAGCAAGGTGGCTAACGCTGGGCTGGAGTTCGTGGCAGAGAGCATCGAGGTCATTAACCGCTCTGAGCAGCCGCTGCCGGTGGACATCCTAGAGAACGTGAAGAGCGACCTGGAGACGAGGCTCAACTGGAGGTTCCTGGACTTCAGGGCGCCTACCACCAACGCCATCTTTAGGGTCCAAAACGGGCTGATTACGGCATTCAGGGACTGGCTGAGCGGCCGGGGATACATGGAGTTTCAGCCGCCCTGCGTCATAGGCTCGGCCTCCGAGGGAGGCGCGGACCTCTTCGCCATCCCCTACTTCGAGAAGATGGCTTACCTGGCTCAGAGCCCGCAGTTGTACAAGCAGATGTGTGCCATCAGCTTCGAGAAGGTGTTCACCATCACCCCGATTTGGAGGGCGGAGAAGTTCAACACGCCGACGCACCTGAACGAGGTCCGGCAGATGGACATAGAGCAGGCCTTCGCGGACGACGAGACGGTGATGGCGGTGCTGGAGCAGGTGTTGGCCTTCATGTTGACGGCGGTGAAGGAGAAGCACGGCGATCAGCTGAGGCTCCTGGGCCGCGAGCTGAGGGTGCCTGAGCTGCCGCTGAGGCGAGTCACCTACACGGAGGCCATCGAGCTGCTTCAGGGGGAGGGTGAGGGCATAGTGTGGGGTGACGACTTCACTAAGGGTCAGGAGCGGCTGCTCACTGGGCTGGTGGGGGCGGAGGCCTTCTTCCTGAAGGACTGGCCTGGGGCCCAGAAGGCGTTCTACGCCATGCCCTACAATAAGGAGAGTGAGCTGGACGCACGGTACCTGGAGGGGACGTACGGCTCGGTGGATATCGGTGATAAGATAGTCAAAGCCTTCGACTGCCTGTACAGCGGCATAGAGGTCAGCAGCGGCACCCAGCGCATCCACCTGCCTGAGCTTCTGAAGGAGAGGATCAGGTACAAGGGGCTTAACCCGGAGAACTTCGAGTACTACGTCAGCGCGTTCCGGTACGGTGCGCCGCCCCACGCGGGGTGGAGCATAGGCATGGAGAGGCTTACCATGACGGTGACGGGGATGCAGAACATCCGGGAGTGCTGCATGTTTCCCCGGGACCGGGATAGGCTGGTGCCCTAGTTGGCTAGGGAGAGTCCCTTCGATTACAAGATGGTCGTCGTGGTGCGCACGGACCTGGGGATGAGTGTGGGTAAGATGATTGCTCAGGCTTGTCACGCGGCTGTGGCTTGCAGTGAGCAGGCTAAGAAGACGCATAGTAAGCAGTGGGCTCGGTGGAGGGATGAGGGGGCCAAGAAGGTGGCTGTGGAGGCTGAGAGCTTCGAGGAGCTGCGGGAGCTGGTGAGGAAGGCGGAGCAGCTGGACATTGTGTATGTGTTGATCCAGGACGCCGGGCATACGGAGGTGGCTCCGGGTACTACCACCTGCCTCGGGTTGGGCCCGGATCAGGCTCAGCGGGTGGACAAGGTGACGGGTAGCCTGCCTCTCCTCAAGTAGAGGCTTCTCCGGGCTTCTAGGAGTTTGTTCCTAGTGGCTGGGAATTGTGTTGGGGGGGCTCGGGCTCCGTGGTTTGTTACATGTGGCTTGTAATTTGGTGATTTAGGGGGTTGATGACAGCTGCGTGGAAGAACGTGATATTTTTTAGGTTGCATTTGGCTAACTGTTTCTCAGTTTTCTCAGGGCTGAGGTTAGGGTGTCGGGTAGCTGGGCCAGGAAGTCTCCCAGCTCGGGCAGCACCAGCCTGTCCACGGCCAGGATGGTGGCCGCTATGCCTATGACGCCGAAGAGGAAGCTGATGGGGTAGTGGTAGGTCTCCACCGTTGGGCTGGTTATGAACCAGGTGAATGGGGGTACGTCGTAGCCTGTGAGGGCGACTGTGAGGATTACGCGGCATACGTTCATGGCGTATATGAGGGCGGAGCCCAGGATAATGCCAGAGGCTTTCCGGCTCCACGGGGCCTTCAGAGGCACCATGAGGCCGAGGATGACGCCCAGGACGTGGATGGCGCTGCACTCCCGGATTATGTAGACGTGGACCTGGCGGACACCGCTGGTCAGGGACAGGGAGACTAGGCTCCCTTCTAGTCCATAGGATGAGGTCATGCCCAGGGCGTTCATCACCGCTGAACTGGACTGGGCCGTGAGCAGCTCAGCCCACCGGCTAGGCACCCAAAGGAAGAGCGCGTAGAAGAAGATGAAGGCCGCGGCGTAGACCGCCAGGTCCCTTGGGGTGTACCCTTCCCGGCTCATGGTGGAGAAAACGCTCCAGGGCTATTGAAGTGTTACCCTGGCTCTGTGGATCTCGGCTGCGGGACCAAGCTTGACGTGCGTCTCCTCCACCTCATCGATGGTAAGGAGCTTCACAGAGTCTATGTCAACCACCCTGTCTGCACCTTGTTAGAAGATACGTTGAATCCGGTGCAGTATGGATAAAGCTCAGCGTCTATGGTCCGGTGAAACCGCAGCCGGGGCACTTGTAGTTCCTTCCGAAGAGCCTGCACTTCTCGCACCGCCAGAGGGTGACGGCTCCGCAGCTGGGGCACAGGAACTTGACGGCCTTCTCCTCGGGGGTGACCTTTCGTCCGCAGCTTATGCATGATGCCATTTCGTAACCACACAGTATCCCTCGGCTGTCTTATTTAAAGATTAATAACATGATTTTCCTGTGACCATGATAAATTACATGTATAGGCAAACATATACATATACATGAGGCTAACAAAATAAGTGAATACTTCACAATAAATCATTACCTCAAGCTCTACAAGACACCATTAAACCAATTCTCAACCCTCAAACAGTACCTCGCCTTCATCTATACTGAAAAAGCTGAGGAGATCAAACAAATCAAAAACATAGACCACATAGACCTTCTAGAAAAGAACCATTAACAGTCAATGACTGTTAAAAGGAAGAACCTGGTGCAGGTTACTCCCATAACTTAAGTAATTTACTGTTCGTTAAAAGATATTCGAGGTGCGCATGATAAAAAGGGGCACAAATTTACCATATCATCAATGAAATCGTTGGGAATTAGTGCTATTGGCTCATGATGGAAGGGCTCCGCGTAACCATCCAAGAATCCCCATCTCATATACATTAATCGAAGCAGGGTTTATCATTACATTCCTGGATACTCCAGTATCATCAAGGAATGTTATCTGAGGTTTGAGGGTATAATCACCCTTTTCTAAGGCTTTCACCCTTATGGTGATATCAAAAGAGCTTAGAGAGTTCACCTTTATAACCTATAAATCAATTACATTATCTAAGACACCAAAATATCTAGATATTTTAGTAACCCGAAAACTATCAGGGAGCAGGCCCTCGATTTTTATTATTGAAGCAGCACCCTTCCCTGTGTTGAATAATTCGATGTCTATTTCGAATTCATCTCCACTGGTAATATTCGTTGTTTCTAGGAAGATCTTTGCTTGTATGTCTGCGTGTTCAAAAGTTTCTAGGCCTACAGGATATTCGTGGCTTGGGGTTGGAACCCTGAAACTATTAGTAGTTGAAGATATCTCAGGAGTATCCAATATTTTACTTAATGAGAAAGCGAGTTCCTTATCCTGCTTTAAGTTATCGAGAAGTCGAGCCACTTCATCTCTCTTTGCATTGTGTTTGGCCTTTGAAAACGCGTCTGCTGATTCCACTAGTAGAGTCTCAGCTATTAGATAGTATCTTGTCTTTTCGCTTGGGTTTATGACAACTCGTGCATTATCCATGTACTGGTACGCTTCAAAGAGCCTCTGGGTCGCTCTTGAGAATTCTAGCGCTGAGTCGTATCCAGCTCTCACATAAAAGTCGGTAGCGCTACCTATCTGTGTAACAAGTTCATGATGATGGTCTTTTCCACGTGAGGCTTCATACTTGATCCCAGCGCTTAAAGCCTTACAGAAGCACGAGTGACCCATCGTAAGCAGACGAGTCTTCTCATTAGGACTATACTCTTTGGCTACCTCAAACAGCACCGATGCCTCTAAATAGATTCTGGCTGATGCTTCGGCCTCTGCCTTGTTCATTTTCTCCCAAGCCAGGCAAAGAGTGTGCAAAGGCCTGATCTCGCTTCGCTCAGATTCAGAACCCATAGCATCAAGGATACCCCCAAATATCTGGGCAGCATCTCCATATCTTCTAGAACTAGCTTCATGTTCTCCTCTCCTATCAAGGATCTTTCCTTCCTCAACAGCTACCCTACCAATGCAGTAATCTCTCCTCAGATCGGAGGCAGTGTTTAGAGCTGCTGCCATGTTCGCTTCGTTGGTTACACCGATTGAGAGTAGTTTATCTCCAATTGATTCTTTCGCGGATAGGAATAGATTGGATGACTGTTTGAATAACTCTATTGCCTTTTCACATTGCTCGTTTCTGCTATGATTCTCTGCTTCAGCTAGTCGTGCCCATGCCAGGTAATTAGGGCTAAGGTATTTCCAACGTTCAGACGATGTCTGTATCTGGACTGCTCTCTCGAAGTATTCTTTCTCGAGAAAATATTCATCCCTTGAGTGGTAGTCCATCGCACGTGATATCTGTCCCCAAGATTCCATGTATTTGCAATAATCTTCATAGAACTCTTTGTGGTTAGGATATTTTTCACCCGCCAAGAGGTAGTATCTTGAGGCGCTGTCGAATTCTATGGCAGAATTTGAGTAATTTCGTATCTGATAAAAAGCCCATGCTTTTTTCCATAATATCTCAGCTATATTGCTAGGCATGTTGACTTTTTTATAAGTCTCTATGGCGTCATCGAAGTATTGAACCGCCTTATCAAGGAAGTTATTATCAAAGGAAACCAAGTGCATTTGGAACGAAACTTCGCCAAATATTACCTGAGCTATGGCAAAGTTTTCGCGGTAAGCCATAACATCATGTGCGCTTATATGAGTGTTGAATAGGTCTATGCTTTTTTTGATATCTGATGTAGCTATTGATAGAAGCTCTTTCTTTTTTTCTAGGTGTTTCTCGCTCTTCGCAAGTTCTCCTCTCAGATATATCAGTTTATTATAAGCTACTGAGATATTCCAGTACCTGTATGGTTGAGCTATCTCTGCTAAATCAATGAATTTATCCCAGATTCGAATCGATTCGTTAAATAATTGATTCTTCTCAACCTCATCTAACTCCATTTTAGCTAGTTCGAGATAAGTTCTGCCTAATATGTGGTAGATATACATCTCGCCCATCAAAGACCCAGATTTATGAGCATACTCTAAATCTTGATAGGAGGCATCTAGTGCATCAGTCTCGTATTTTCGTTTAAGCTCTAATTCTGTCTGGAGACTAGAAATATAATGGGGGCATACATTACGAGCTAAAAAAGCTGTTAAAATTGGGTTAAGGATAATCTTGTAGTTAGAAATCGCCTCATTAGCGTAAGCCAGTCCTTGATTTGTGGCTTCTCTTATTTTATCTCGATCCTCTTCATCAGCAGCCACCCATGTCCCTAAATAATATGATAGATATTCGTTGGCTCGCGCTAAGACAAGCCTATCTTTAAGTTTTTCACCAATTTCCAGTTGTTTTCTTGCTAGAGATATTGCAGTCGTGGTATCACCCTTAACCTCAAGTAGATAATGACCTAATACACCACAGGACATCCCAATGAGATATGGGTCTCCGACTTTCTCAGATAACTCAACGGCTTTTTCCGCATAAGCCATTCCCTGTTGGAGAAATTCTTGCTGTTTCGTTACTGATTCAAAAACATCCATAGGCCTATCAGGCAGAAACAAGCTTAACACGTAGTAAGATCTAGTAAGCTCATACACATCATCTCTATTCTTTGAAGCCTCGATGGCTTTTAGTCCATAGTCAAGCGCTGTCTCGATGATCTCCTTGACCTCGATATGATCGAAGGATAGTTCAAATAACGAATACAGAATAGAAAGAAAATCATTGCATATCTTTCCATATCTTGTGTTGTCTCTCGTTTCTTCACAAGCCTGTAACGCAGCTTTGAATCCCTCGACACAGTTTTTAATCTCTTTTTTTCTTTCAGATGGGTCCTCGATAAGCCATGATTTATAAAAATATCCCATTGACTGGTTTGACAGAACATTCAACTTAGTTGTTTTGTCGTCGAGTCTGCTGAAGATCTCAGCAGCTTTTCGGTAGCTTTGAGAGACGGATTCCAGGGAGGCTGTGAACTCATCGCTTGTTTCTGATTGATACGAGGCTCTATAGAGGCAATACGCTACTCTCTCCTGAGTTTTAGCAG
>JBDRQD010000016.1:0-29355 GCA_043826455.1 Candidatus Bathyarchaeota archaeon | reverse complement strand
GTTTTTCTGCTCTACCCCCCCTCCCCCCTCTGTCTGGGGGCTCCGGTGCTGGCGTGGTAGGTGTATCGTTAGCTTGGTGGCTTATCCCGGCTGGCACGGGATAAGGCGGAAAAAAAATTCCATCTCATGCTTCATGCTTTTCAATGTTGAGGCTTCTCTGATCCATTGGCTCAGGAGCCCCACAAAACACGATTAATGAAAGACCACTTAAAAAAACATGAGTGGAGGGTGGGGTTATTCCCCGGGCCTTATCTCGGTGCGCAGGAACATCATGTAGCTGGCCGCGAAGGCCGCCACCATTACGACGGTGAGCGCCGCTATGTTGGCCCAGTTGTTGGCCAGGGCCTCCCCCAGGGTGGTTGTCCTAGCGAACTCCTGTCGCCCGAACCCGAAGGACCCGACGCCAAGGATGGCCGAGGCCGTTTCCTGGTAGAGCTGCGTTGGCGAGATCTTCTGTATGGCCGTCTGGAGAGCCTGTCTCTCCTGCATGGCTTCCATGTACTCGGGTGAGATACTGAACCTCTGCCCACCTTGGCCGCTCAGACCGCCCGGGATGCCTATGATGTCGCCCGCGGGGACTGGCACCAGCACCGAGGAGAGAGCGTAGGCCATTATGCTGATGACTATGCTGAAGGTCATCCAGGTGGCTATGCTGAAGAGGATGCTGGTGGAGGTCTTCTTGAACACCGTGGAGTACAGGATGCCCAGGCTGAGCCAGAGGAGCAGGTACACCGTGGTGAGGAGGGCCAGGGACACTATCTTCAGCGCCTCCTCCAGGGTGGGGGCGAAGCCCACCATGGGGATGCTCATGCCGCACATGATGGCTATGGTGGTGAATGCCAGGGTTGTCAGGGCGACCGCACCGGCAATGAATTTACCGTTGATGACCGAGTCCCTGTATATGGGCTGGCCTAGCACTATGGACAGGGTGCCGTTGGTGCGTTCCTTATTCACGGCGTCGAAGCCCAGAGCGAGGCCCAGTATGGGCCCGAAGAAGACCATGATCTGGATGAAGCTGAAGCTCATCCTGGCCCCCGAGAATATGTTGACGAAGCTGGAGCCCACGTTGTTGCGGATGTAGTCAACCCCCTGGTAGGCTGAGAGGCCGCCCAGCAACACTATTAGGCCGAAGAGTATGAGGAACCTTCTGCTGCCGAACTGGTCTCTGAGCTCCTTGGACGCTATGGTCATGGTGCCGGCCATCACTGGGCCACCTCCTGCTGGTAGTATTTCATGAATATCTCCTCCAGGGTGTACTCCCGAGGCTTCATCATCAGGATGTAGGCTCCGTGGCTCACTATGGTTTTGGACACCTCCAGGTCACTGTCCACGCTGCCGTAGACGAAGAGCCTGCTATTCTCCTGGGTTACCGACTTGATTCCCTTAACAGCCTCCAGGTCCTTAATCAAGTCTGGGGGCGTCTCGGTGAGCCTGAACTCTACACGTCTGTCCTCGCCGCCCGACATGATCTTGTTCAGGTTCTCCATGGACTCTAGGAGGATCAGCTTGCCCCTGTTGATGATCCCGATCTTGCTGCACGTCATCTGTATCTCGTTGAGCAGGTGGGAAGTCATGACCACGGTCAGTTCCTTCTCTCTGTTGAGTTTCAGTATGAGTTCACGCACCTCTCTGGTGGCGACGGGGTCCAGCCCTATGGTGGGTTCGTCCAGGAATACTATCTGGGGGTCCTTCATCAGTGTGGACGCTACGCCGAGCCGCTGCTTCATGCCGCGGCTGAATGACTCAAGTTTGTTGTCCGCCCATTTGCTCATGCCAACGATGTCCAGCATCTCGGCGATCCTGTTCTCCCTCTCCTCCTTGGGCTGGTCGTTTAGTTTGCCGATGTAGTCCAGGTTCTCCCAGGCCGTGAGGTCGCCGTACAGGCTGCTGTACTCGGGGAGAATGCTCGCCACTCTGCGCACCTCCCGGGACTCCTCCACTATGTCGTGGCCACCTACTATGGCCGTTCCTTTGGTGGGCACCGATAGGCCCATGAGCATGAGGACTGTGGTGGTCTTCCCGGCGCCGTTGGGGCCCAGGAACCCGAAGACTTCTCCCCGCTTGACCTCCATGTCGAGCTCGTTCACGGCCACGAAGTCTCCGTAGGCCTTGGTTAGCTTCTGTGTCTCTACTATGTTTTCCATTCAACTACCTCCGCTTGAACCTCTTGAAGCCGAAGTATACGCCTACTATGGCCACCGCTACCAGTCCGAAGCCTATGTAGCCCCAGGTGTTGGATGCCTGGGTGGTCACCCTCAAGTCGATCTCCTCTGAGTCCAGCTGGTCGCTGTAGGCCTTCAATGTGAGCAGGTAGTCGCCGGCTACTGTGTCAGCGGGTGTGGTGACCTCCACGGTGAAGGTGGTTGACCCCCGCGGAGCCAGTGATGATACTTGGGCGGGGGTGATGGTTGCCTCCCAGTCGCTGGGCAGCTCAGCCTCCAGGTACACTGTGGTTACGGGGGATTGGCCGTCGTTGGTGACCTTGGCGGTGAAGCTGAGGGATTGTCCGATGGTTACTGTCTTGTAGAGGGTTGACAGCTGCAGTCCCAGCTGGTAGGAGCCCGCCACGTTGATGTTGAAGGGCAGGGTGGTCTCGGCTCCGTCGTCCGACGCCACCGAGGCCGCTAGGACGTAGGCGCCCGTCTCCACGGAGTTGGGGGGAGTCACTTTCAGTTTCACTGTGGTGGACTCGCCCGCCGCTATGAGCAGGCTGGACACCTCAATGTCCCCTGAGATGAACACCGTCTTCCAGTTCTCAGGTGCCACAGGCACCGTCAGTAGACAAAGAGCGTCTTTCTCGCCGGTGTTCCAGACGGCTACGGGGAAGTTGACACTGCTGCCGGCCGTCACAGTGACGTCTGTGAAAGTGCTAATGACCTCCAGCTCGCCGGTGGCCTCAAGCAAGCTTACTCCGAGGGCTAGGGTGTCTAGGACCCCGGTCTCATCCAGTGCCTTAACTACGACCTCGTAGTCACCTATCTGGGCGCCGTCCGCGGGCTTCAGCACTATCTTCATTGAGATGCTGTCCCCAGGTCTGAGGTATAGGCTCCTCACCACCATGTTGGTGCTTGTCTTGAAGGTGGCCGTCCAACCGCTGGGCGCCTCCGCCTCCAGGCTCACGGTCTTGTCCACCTCGCCGGCGTTCGACACAGTCAGAGGTAGCTCGATGGTTTTCCCCTGCTCCTCCGAGATGGAGAGGTAAGTGGAGTGTAGCTGGACCTCGTCTGTGCTCCTCGTGGGCGTAACCTCGAAGACAAGTGACGCAGCTGAGGTGCCGGTAGCTGTTAGGGTTATAACCCCAGTGTCTACGGCCGAGGCTGGGACCTTTATCTCTAGGTAGAGGGACTGGCTTCCCTTGCTAAGCAGCACCGACTCTATCTGGCCGATGGAGTCGAGCACACGTGTCTCCCAGCCCTGTGGGGCCGAGGTGCTGAAGGCCACATTCTCCGCGAGGTCGCCGTTGTTGGTGACGGTGAACGAAAGCCTTAACGTGATGCCGGGGCTGGTGACCCTCCTTATGACGCTGGAGGACAGGCTGATTGTCTTCTCCATGGCGATGTTGCCCATCTTGACGTCGTCGAGGTCTGGGTCGTCCGTGGGGGCGATCTCCACTTTCACCGTCTTCTGCAGAGTCACGTACCCCGTCTTCTCGAAGACGAGGGTGTAGGTGCCCCCCAGGGCCATCCGGAAGTATCCTTTGGCATCTGTGTTTTTTGTCGCTGCGAGGCCGCCTTTGCTGTCGTAGGCCATTACCTTCACCCTGTAGATGGGGCTACCATCGGAGTCCACGACGGTCCCATGGATGTTCCCGTCCTCAGCTGCCACTGCCTGGAGGGGCGTGAGGGCTACCATGTTGAGCGCTATGACAAATAGCGCTATGATCGTGGCTGTCTTGTACTTGAGTTTCAAGTCATTTTCACCATTGCATTGGCTTAGCCTCTGAAACCCTATTAAGCCGTTTTTCCAGTTTACACCCAATTCTGATCAAAATTGGTAGGTAGAGAAATCTGGTGTAACGTTGGCGGAGCCTTTAGGGGTGTGGTCTAGGTTTTTGAGAGGTATATCATGATGAAGGCTACCACTGTTGCCAGCAGGTCGGGGACGAAGTTAAACACGTTCATCCATAACGGGTCTGAGCCTCTGAACACCAGCAGTATCAGCGGGTTACTAGAGACTGAGTAAACTAGAAGCACGACTGAGAGGCCGGCCAGGGCCAGGCTGAACTTGGACTCGTTCTCCCTGTAGAGCTTCAGATAGAAGTAGGTGATGTACCCGTAGAGGAGGAAGTTGAGGGAAGATATGACTATTTTACCGATAACATAGGTCTCGATCCGTCTCTCAAACTCGCGCAGCTTGTCGGGGGTCGTCTCATTGAAACGCGGCCTCCAGGGGTAGGGTCTCTCCCCCGGCTGGGCGCTGACGATGACTACAGTCTGTACCATTATCAGCGCAAGTATGATGAACGTGGCAGTTCTCCTCATCTCTCAGTCTCCCTCTCCAGCTTCTCCTTTATTCCACCCCATATCTCATCGAAGTCCTCCATGGTCTCCAGCAGCTTCTGGGACACGAAGTACATCTTGCCGTAGCTGTTACCCGCGGACGTGATCAAGTCGTTGTCCTCAAGCACGTCCAGGTGGTGCTTCACGGTCCTGTAGTCCAGGTCCAGGAGTATCCTAAGCTGGTTGGTGTTCATGGGGTGCTCACGGATGGCCTCGATGATGCGCCCCCTGTTGGTACCTCCCCGCGTCCCCGTGAATAGCCACAGGAGCAGATGCTTGAAGGTACGTGTAGGCGGCGCCATATGGGGTCTACCAAAGGGTATCTACCTCCTCCAAGGTTTAAAACTCTAGTTAAGGGATGTTCCAGTTTACACCCAAATCTGATCAAAATCTGGTGGAACCTTGAAAAACCGTTTAAAACTAATTCAAGGCAAACATGCCTCGAGGTGAAAACAACCGGATGAATGGAAGAACAAAAGCAGTTGCACTGACCTCAGTGCTGCTCATAGCCCTGAGCCTCGCCGCAGGAGGCCTAAGCATGGTAGCCGCGGAGACCGACCAGGATGACGCCACCGCCTCTAACCCCCTTAACTATGTTGGTGGCTGGAGGATGCGCGGCCCCATGCTGGGCTGCCTCGACGAGGAGCAGCGCCAGGAGCTGAAGGAGACAGTGGACGCCATGAGGGAGGAAGGCGCGTCCCAGGAGGAGATCAAGGAATACGTCCAAGCGTACCTTGAGGAACTCGGCGTGGAGTGCCGGATGCCCCAGCTCACCGACGAGCAGATGGAGGGCCTGAGGCAGCTCAGAGCCCAGGTCCAGGAGCTCATCCAGCGTAGGCTGGGGGAGCTAGGCATCGATAGACCCCTCATGGGACGTGGGCTAGGCCTCGGGGGCAGAGGAGCCAGATTCGCCAAGAACCAAGGGTCCTAGACGCCCTCATGGAGCCATCCAACACCCCCTTTTATTTGGCTTGAGCCAACAGTAACACGGAAAATGGTTGAGAATATCTTACATTGACACAAAAATAAGTCACCAATAATAAGTCCCCAAAATTTTACCGGAAGGTACAGCAACAGCACCAGGAAACCATAACCCAATAAATATACACAGGGTCAACAGTCCGCGCATACCTGGAAAAAACACAATTCCCAGCCACATGGAACAAACTCTGGAAACCCTGAGTAAAAACATCCGCCTACTTCCTGGAATTACTAGCGGCTTGTAACAAAGGCGGGCTACCTGACGATCCCCAGCCTGTGAAGCTCCTCACGCAGCACCTCCACCGTCCTCTTAAGCCGCGTCTGCCGCTCCACATACTCGTCACCACTGATCATCCCAGCCCTGAACTGGCCATCCAGCCCAGCCAACGAAGCATCGATCTCCCCCAGCCGAGCCTTCAGCATCTCCCCGTAGTTACCGGGTCCCCCCACGTCCAGCGTCGGCGACACATCCGCCTCCACCACGCCGTCATGGATCCGGAGAATCCTGTCGGACACCCTGGCGATCCTGGGGTCGTGGGTAACCATCACCACCGTCTTACCCAGGTCCTGGTTCACCTTCCTCAGGTACTCCACCACGATAGTCGCGTTCTCCGTGTCCAGCTCACCTGTGGGCTCGTCAGCCAGCACCAGAGGAGGATCATTGGCCAGCGCCGCCGCCAATGCTATCCTCTGCTGCTCGCCTCCGCTCAGCTCCCCCGGCTTGTGATCCATCCGGCCCTTTAGGCCCACAACGCCGACCAGGTTCTCCACCCTGCTCTGCCTCTCGGAGGCCGGGATGCCCAGGGCAGCCATGGGCAGCTCCACGTTCTCAGCCGCCGTCAACGTCGGGATAAGGTTCATGTTCTGGAAGACGTGGCCCACGGTGCCCCGCCTAAAGCTCACCAGCTGAGCCGGCGACAGGTTGGTGAGGTCCGTGTCGAAGACCTTGACGCTACCAGCAGTCGCCTTATCCAGGCCCCCAACTATGTTAAGCAATGTACTCTTACCCGACCCGCTGGGCCCGATGAGAGACACCATCTCCCCTTTCCTCACGTTCATGTTGAGGCCCCTCAGGGCCTGGACCTCTATCTCACCCAGCCTATAGATCTTGATGAGATCCCGCACGATGACAGCGTTCCTTGTACTCAACTCCTACTCCTCCAGCTTCAGGTCGGGGGAGCCGCTGATCCTCCTCACCGCCACCAGTATGGGCAGCAGGGTGGCCGCCAGCAGCAGCCCGACAATGATCAATAGGTTGATCTGTGACGAGAGGGGGAAAACCACCCTCCTCTCAATGCTCGTGGCCAGAACCTGGTTGAAGAGCTCCGTCTGGCCCCGGAGGCTCACGAAGCCCACGGCGGTACCCAGCAGTATAGCCAGGAACTCCATACCCACGTTCTCGAATACGAGGCTCATGCTCAGCTGACTGGGGCTGTACCCCCTGATTGCCATGATGGTCAGCTCCTTGTTTCTGCTCCGGATGAGGGTGGACACGATCAGGGCCACCCCCAGGCTCGCCACCAGCCCCGCGAAGTAGGCCCCCAGCTCCTCCACCCTCCTGGGCCCCGCCAGGTAGATGTTGTTGAGAACCCGACTCATCTGCAGGGCCGTGACGTCCACCCTCTCCACATCCGGGCTTAGCCCGGCAACGGTCGCCTTGAAGGCCGCCAGGTCCACGTGGTCGGCCAGGTCCACGATGATCCTCCTCTTATCAATTAATTTCTCCTTCACGTTCTTCAGGAACCCCTCGTTCACGTAGACCGTGGGGTTCTGGATCGACCAGTACTCCCCCGGCTCCTTACCGTACAGGCCCACGATCTTGATTGGGTAAACCTTGGACTGGAGCTTCACCAGGAGCGTGTTATTAACCCTGAGGCCCAGCCTCTCGGCGGCCCCCCTCTCCATGATGCCGAAGCTTTCTCCCCGATCCATGGCGTAGACGCTACCGCTCTCCACCAGGCCAATATCCACGTAGGCCGCCTCCTTCCACTCCATGGGGTTCACAGCCCTGACGGGTATCTTACCCAGGCTGCTGTCAGGGGAGAAGTGGGTCTCCTTGGCCACAGCCAGCACCCCGTCCATCTCCGCTATCCTACCCATGAGCTCATCGATGGTATCCCCCTCGAAGAGCCAGACGGAGGCGTCCGCCCCCACCGTGTACCTGACGGCCTGCTCCATGAAGTCGGTGGTGCTGGCCACGTTACCGATGATGGTAACACTGTACCCCATGATGAGGGCTATCATGAAGGTGGACGCGGCAACCCTCTTCAGGTTCCTGCCGCTACTGAGGGCCGAGAACCTAGCGGCGTCGCCCACCACAAACGAGGCCAGCCTACCCAGGGATACCTGGAACCCGGGCACGTACTGCAGGAAGAGCTTGATGAACCCCCAGAAGAGCAGGATAGGCGAGATGAAACCGAGCAGGTAATCCGTGCCCCACCAGGTGCTGTAAAGGAGGGTGACCACGAGATTACTGGTGGTGGGCCTGAACTGCTCAACAGTAAGGCCGGCCACAAGCATGGCCACCTTGTAGCCTCCTAGCAGGAAGGCCAGGAGAGGAGTCTGCCAGTCCCCCAGGCCCTCCTCCTCGCTCTGGTGCTCTCTCAAGGCGTCAACTATGTTAACCTCGGTGGCCCTCTGGGCCGGCCTGTAAAGGGCGAACAGGGCCAGCGCCGCGCTGAACAGCAGGGTGGCCCCCGCCGTAAAGGGATTTATCGATCTAAGCAGCCCCAACACGGACATGTTGGGGATGACAAGGACCAGCAGGAGGGCGCCAGCCAGCACTCCTACCCCTGCCGCGGACAAGCTCACCAGGAGGCCCTCGAAGACAAGGATGTACAGCACCTGCCTGTGGGTCATGCCACGTGTGAAGAGGAGCCCCATCTCCCTTTTCCTCAGGCTGAACACCACGTCGCTGACGGTGGTCCCCAGGTACCACGCGCAGAAGAAGACGGGCAGCGCCACCAGCATGGTGCTGGTCTTCATCTGGTTGCTGAGAGACGAGATGGCGTCTAGGAGCTCTCCCAAGTAGCTTCTGGGCAGGTAATAGTACCCGGCCCCCTCAGCGTTAATCTCCTCGAAGATGGCATCCACCCTCCTCTTGGACTCCTGGATGTCCCAGGGGTTCAACACGCTACCCCTCTCCAATATTATGAGAGCCTCAGTGGTCTGGTCCATGGTCGGCCTCTTCTGCTGGGCGAAGATGCCCCTGAGCAGCTCAACGAGGGTGTCCTCGCTCACCAGGATCATGTTATATGAGGGGCGCCTGGTGAGCTCCTCCCTGCCCTGTATGAGGTCTCGGAGGAATATGTTGTACCTCCCGGTGCCAATCTGGAAGGCCTTCTCCTTGAGGCCCACACCCCCCGCCACCGTGTAGTTGAAACTAAGGTTCTGGAAGCCGGGGGGATTGTAGGGCATATAGGTTTCCACCACGAGGGTCAGGGTCTCACTTTCTAGCAGCTCGGTGGCGTTGGTGGAGCTCGCGTCAACGTAGACGACGCCGTCCTCAAACACCTCAACGCCATTGATCCCCTCGTAGAGAGACGAGCCGTCCGGCAGGGCCAATATGACGGAGTTAATGGTGCCGTTGATAGCCCCTGAGCTGAGTTTTACGCTCCATCTTATGAAGTGGTCTGCGCGTTCAACCCCCTCCACCTCGCCGAAAAGTGCGTCTATCTCCCAGTAACGTGTCTTGGTGACGTTCTTGTCGGGGGCGCTCGATATGATATCCACATAAGCCGTCTTCAGGGTCTCATCCAGTATGGCTACGCCTATTGCGTCGGCGCCCTGCAGGATACCTGAGAAGAGGGTGGCGGCCAGAGCTACGCTCAGGAACAGTGACAGGAACAGACCTTTCCCCCGTGTGATCCTCTTTACGGCGTAGCTGAACATCCCTTACACTCACGGAAAACCCCCTTAAAAAATGTGCTAGGGGCTGAGATTTTGCGTCGCCGTTATACCGTTTCGCATAGATTCCAGCCCGTTTTACGCTAACATTTATAACGCTTAGCCTGTTTTCAACTGCTGTGATTCAATGTTCCAACTGTTGGGGCAACTAGGGCAAGCAGAAAACGAGGTACAGATGATACTTCAGACGTTGTTCAGCTTCGCGTTCATCATCTACCTGTTCTACGCTCAGCGCATCCAGGCAATGACCATGCTCCGCCAGATCGAGGTGACCCTCCGCAAAATCAAGGGCCTCCGCGACGAAGGCAAAGAGGCCTCCATCAAGACCATCAAGGAGATAGGTAAGCCTGAACGGGACCCTACGCCAATGGTGGAGAGGTTCCTGGAGCACTTCATCATCGAGCCTGTGGGCATGGACCCCGCCGGCGTGGTTCAGAAGCTGGGCAAGGTACTGAACGTGAGGGAGTCTACATTCGAGAAGGAGGTGGACTTGATGGCGCCCAACGCCACAGAGTCGGAGAAAAACAACATGGAGAACCTCCTAGAGGCGTCCCTCGCCCTGAACATCTTCTACAAGGTCATCCGGCACTACTACCTGCTGGGCAAGAAGACCATGAACATCTACATAATCATGCAGATCCACATGATACTGCCGATGATCCTCCAACAGATCGAGGCTTACAGCGCCGCGCTGCAGGCCTTCCAGGACGGGATACCCATCGGGGACGGCGTGGGCCCCATAGTGGCTGCCAAGCTCATCAACGGCGCCTCCACCCGCGAGGTGGCTAAGGAGATGGTGGCCGCCGAGATCCAGTACGAGGGCCGGCGCGTCATCGTGACCAAGGCTTATGGCCCCGGGGGCAGCGTAGGCAAGCCCGGGGACGCCATCACCAACATCATGAACGAGAACAAGGGCAAGGTCACCATGCTCATCACCGTGGACGCCGCGGGCATGCTGGAGGGTGAGCAGGTGGGCGAGATCGCTGAGGGCGTGGGCGCAGCCATCGGGGGCCCCGGCGTGGAGAAGTACAAGATTGAGCTCATTGCCACGGAGCACGACGTGCCCATGTACGCAGTAGCCATCAAGCAGGGAATAGAGCACGTGGTTGCGCCCCTGGTGCAGCCCCTCTTCGAGGCCACGGACAAGGCGGTGGCCAGCGTGAAGGGCCTCATCCTTGACTACAGCAAGGAGGGGGACACAATAGTGGTGGCCGGCATAGGCAACACTGTGGGGGTGGCGCAATGAAGCGGATGAGCGACAGCCCCCCCATAGCGGGCAGCGCATCCCAGAACTTACTGACCTTGGCGGCCATGATCCTCGTGGGCGCCCTGGCGTTGGTGAGCCTATACATGGGTTTCAGGGCCTACGGTGACGGGGAGATCGAGACCGCCTTCATGTACCTGATCATAGGGGCTAGCGGCTTCATCGCCATTGGGTATAGCTTCTTCCGGGCTAAACCCACGGTCAAGGACACCCTGGAGACTAAGAAGTACGATGTCATCACTACCCTGGAGTGCCCCCAATGCAACCTGAAGCGGGTTAGGAGCTTCCAGCGGGGAGACTACATCTTCAAGCGGGACGAGCCCTGCAGCCGCTGCGACGGACAGATGGTGATAACCGCCATCCACACTAGGAAAGAGGAGAAGAAGAAGTAGCTACCCCGTGGTGACCTCGCAGCCATCCTTTGTCAGGATCACGGTGTGCTCGGCCTGAGCCACCTTGGCCCTGCTTCTCTCAAGGAGCTGAGGGTAGCTCATTATGCACTTGGCGTTCAGCAGCTCCCTGAAGGCTTCGTCGGCTCCGGGCCCCTGGAATCTTCTCATGACCCACCTGGATGCGAAGGGCAGGGTCCTGTGCTCCTCCTGAACATACTTCAGCATCTTCTTGGCCTCTCCGTCCAGGCTTCTCTTCTTCAGGAACCTGTAGATGTTGCTGGGGGGCCCGTCCATGACCAGGCCCTCGGCTGTGGGGGGTACCGCGAAGGGCTCCACGGCGTATACATCGCCCTCGGTCAGCACGTGGTGGTCGTGGCCCGGGATGTTGGGTATGCTCTCTCCGGCATGGACCACGTACCGGGCCAGCTTGTGTCCTGTGAGGTTCCTTATGGGCCTGGCTCCGCGGCTCCTGATGGCCTGCTCTATGGCCGCCCCCACGTCGCTGGCCCTTATCTCTGGCCTGATGGTGTTTATGGCGGCGTCCAGGCCGGCCTGGGCTGCTTCCACCAGGTACGTTAGGCTCGGGTCGAAGCAGGCGGTGATGGCCGTGTCCGCGATGTACCCTTCCACGTGGACTCCTATGTCCAGCTTGACCAGGGACCTCTCAGGGATGATGGTTGCGTCGCCCAGGGGGGAGCAATAGTGGGCCGCTACGTGGTCTATATCCACGTTGGTTGGAAAAGCGGGTCTGGCCCCAAGCTGATGAATTAGGTCGTAGGCTCTGTCGCAGATGTCTATGACCTTGACGCCGGGCTTCACCTCCCGTATGACTGTGTCCCTCACCTTGGCCGCTACTATGCCGGCCTCGCGGAGGGCTTCAAGGGGCTCCATAGTATCCCCTAAACATGGTCCCTTGTTTGAAAAAGGGTTGCCCCTCTACTGGGGGCTCTTCACCACCAGTATGGGCTTAGTACAGGACTCCACTACCCGGCGGCTCGTGCTGCCCAGTATCCAGCCCGTTATGCCTCCGAGGCCGCGGCTGCCTATCACTATGAGGTCCGCGGCCTCCTTCTCGGCCTCCTCCACTATGATGCTGGACGGCCTCCCCTCCATGAGCTTCAATATGATCTTGAGGTCGGGGAAGGCTTCCTTGATGTCTTCCTCGGCCTCCTTGAGGCTCTTGTTGTAGATGTTCCTCATCTTTTCCTGGTAGTCGCTCATGTCCTGGGCGGCGGTGATAGGGGCGGCGCCGAAGCCCTCGTCGGGGAACACAGGCATCATGACCCTGGGCACAACTGAGAGGACCGTTAGCTCGGCCTTCCACCTGTTGGCTATGGTTACGGCGTGGTCTAGGGCGTTCCTGCTGGGCTCTGAGCCGTCGAAGGCTACGAGTATCTTCTTGTACATCTCTACCGTGTATAGTTGGGGTTTTGGGGAATATAAACTCTCGACGATGGGGCTCACTGGTTTCCGAGGGTCTGGAGGTGCCTCAGGGCGCCGTACCTCTCCGTGATGTTCCTCCACTCTTCTTGGTCGTAGAAGCTGCAAACGCCTTTTCCGTACATCTTGGCCACCTCCAGGCAGTAGCGGGCTGCCTGCTCTATGTCTGTGGGGTGGCTGGCCCCGGTGCCGCAGCCGGGGACGGGGACCTCCGTGGTGATGGCTATGCCGACGACGGGTTTGTCGGTGGCCGTGGTGGGCTGCATGAGGCTGTTGATGTGGTGGAGGCCGTTGCCGTAGGGGGTAATGTCCTGGGTTGTTATGGGGCACACCCTGGGGGGCCGGCCTGTGACGGTCTCCATTATGTCCAGGAGGCTGTCGCTTATGCGGAGGAGCCAGCCCTCCTTGGCCGTGGGGGTTATGGCGAAGCCCATCCAGTTGGCAACCCTGTTGCCCTTGGTGGTGTCTATGCTGAGCACCGCGTCCATCTCTGGGTCTATCTCGTGGCGGTTCATGGTGGCGATGTCCACGGGGCTGCCCATGAAGGGGACGGGCTTGTGGGGCTGGGTGGGGGCGTCAGGGCATATGTGGGTGGCCACTATGACGTCGCCTGGCAGCCTGTCGCCTTTGGCCTGCATGTCGGCCAGCTTCAGGGCCACTGATAGGGCGGTGACTGCCCCGTCGGCGTCGGACACGAGCCCTATCTGTTCGGGCCGTGCGCCTATGCCTCCTAGTCTGCCTATTACTCCGAGGGTGGGGGCTTCTCCTCCGGCTGTCTTTCCGCTGGTGCCGGGGACCTTGAGTTTGATGAAGTCTGTGCTGCCTTTCTCGCCCTTGATGGTTTTTACTGTTACCTCCTTGATGCCTCTGCTCTTGAGGAGGTCTGCCACTTCTCGGCCTGTTACCTTGGCGCTGTCCAGGAGCTCCATTACCTCGATGACCTGTTTGAGCATAGTATAGACTCGGATGGATGGTCTTAAAAGCCCATCTTTTAGGGTGCGGTGACAGTATTCTTAAGGGGTTTATGTGTCCGGGGGTTTCATGTGGATGTCGTCTACTCTGCTGACGAGGAGCGGGAGCTGCGTGAGAGGATCAAGGAGCTGGTTCAGGAGGAGCGGAGGGTGAGGAACGAGAGGCACCGTCTTGAGGCGCGGCTGAGGGCTCTGGTGATGGCTCGGTTCATGGAGCTTTACAGGCGGTTCGGCGCCCCTGAGGAAGGCTAGAGGGTTTGTTCCTGGTGGCTGGGAATTGTGCGGATCCGGGGGGTTGATGACAGCTGCGTGGAAGAATGTGAAATTTTTAGGATTAGTTTTACCTATTTTTATTGAATGGTGTCCCTCTTGGGTGGCTGAGCGTTTAAGGCGGTGTCGGTGAACTCTGACCGACCCGCGTTGAGGGGGGCTAAGGGTTCGAGGCTCTGACTATGAGGCTGAATCGCCCGTAGTCGTATCGGCGGACCTTGATGCCCGCAGCCACTCCCTCCTTGTAGGGGCCTGCGTTCCCTGTCTTGATGTTCTTGGCTGCCTCGTAGCATTCTCTGATGAGGTGCTTCTCCATCTGGGGCTCGTTGTGGCTGGGCATCACCCACTCGTAGGCTGGCATCAGGTCGGTCATCTTCCTGAAGCTGCCTATGAACTGGTCGAGGCTGGTGGTGGGGCTGTACACGTAGATGGGGGCCGGGTAAAAGGTGTCCCCCGTCCAGAAGTGTTTGTTGGCTCGGTCCAGGATGCAGACGCTGTCGGGGCTGTGGCCCGGCGTGTGGATGACCTCCAGGGTGCGTCCGCCTAGCTCCACCTTGTCTCCGTCCAGCAGCCACCGTGTCACCTTGAAGGGGCGGATGCTCCACTTGTCAGGGTCGAAGTAGTCTGGGAGCGGCTTCCACACCATGTCGCCGTCCAGGTAGTGGCCCATCTGCTCCTTGGTCTGGCCTTTGGCGGCCCGGTCCCTGCTGAACTGGGTGTCCAGGACGGCGACCTCCTTGAACTGGTGGTTGCCCCCTATGTGGTCGCCGTGGGTGTGGGTGTTGAGCACAGTGATGGGCAGCTCGGTGAGGCCCTCCACGACGGCTTTGATGTCGCCGATGCCGTTGCCGGTGTCTATGAGGGCGGCCCTCTCCTTTCCGAGGACCAGGTAGCTGATGACCTCCTCGAACTGGCCGTCCTCGTAGATGGCGTACACGGTGGGTGTGAGCCTGTAGACCTGGAACCAGGGGTCGGGCTGAACCACTTTCTCGTAGCTGCTCCAGGCCTCCCGGGGCAGCTTCTCGTACCACTTCTTGGGGACTATGATGTCGTTCTGTGTGTTGTCTGAGTAAGCCATACCCCCTCTGATGCCTGGCATGAGATAAACAAATTGCTGGTAGCACAGCCTGAGAACTATTCAGCGGTCAGGGTGTCCTCGAAGCCCCTGATCCGTGGATTCAATAGTCCGTAAATTCCAGCCCCTATGGTCACCGCGCCAGATATCAGGAACCATGATCTGATCCCTATCACCTCAGCCACTGGCGCCGCGATGGCGAGGCCCAGGGGCATTACCGCTACGGTGGCGCTCATCACCAGGGTGAACACACGCCCCTGTAGCTCGTTAGGGATGACCGTCTGGATCACGGAGAAGAAGCTGCCATTCGCTATGGAGTTCATTATACCATAAACGAAGATTGAGACAATCGCCGTCCAAAACAGGTTTCCGGGCGCCAAACCGATCCCTATTATCCCGAGTCCTGACACCATCAGGGCGGTGAAAGCGGTCTCCACCCTACGTTTGAAGCCGCCCCAGACACCAAGCATGATCCCTCCAGTGATCAAGCCGACACCGCTCGCGGACTGGAGGTATGCCAGCTCGATGGCTGAGCCTTTGAAATGGTCGATGACGAGAAGAGGCAACAATGAGAATGCGGGCCCGGCCAACATATTCAAGAGTAGGGCTATCCCGAGTATCGACAAAATCGTCTTCCTCTCCCAGAGGAAACGGAAACCCTCCATCATGTCTGACATCACGCCGCGGGCCGAGGCATCACCCCTGACAGGCTGGGGGATGGCGATGAAGAACAGGGGACCAACAGCTAAGACGGCGGTCAACACGTCGATGCCCAGGACAAGGTAGATAGGTAGGAAACCGAGGAGAACCGCGCCCATCGGCGGCGCCAGTATGTTCACCATGCCCTGGACGGACTGTCTCAGCCCCGCCACCCTGGGCAGATGCTCCCTCGGCACCATCATGCTGGTAGACGCCTGCATAGCCGGCCACTGGAACGCGTCCATGGATGACCTGAAGAACATTATCATGTATATCTGCCAGACCTGCACCCCCCCTCCGCTGTACAGGTATGCCAGGAGTAGCACGGCCAAGGCGACGAGGCTGTCACTCACCATCATGACGAGGCGGCGGCTCCACCTGTCAACTATAGCGCCTGCGAACGGAGCTATCACCACCTGGGGGAGGACGGCCATAATCGTGGCAGTGGCCAGAACTGAGGCGGAGCCTGAGGTCTCCGTGAGCCACCACACTATGGCGAACTGAACGAGGCGGCTGCCGAAGAGGCTGATGCTCTGGCCACCGAACAGTGTTAGGAAGGGCAGCATCTCCCGGGATAACAGACTGACGCTGTGTTTACTAGGGTCTTCAGGCGCATCCATTTCGCTGCCCAACTTTTATATCAATTCTGAACCAGCCTTTTGAACATTGGCTTCCAAAGTGTAATCGCTGGCTGACCTTGACTAAGCCCACTGTACGTTACAGTGACGTTATGCGTCAGCGACCCTACTCACCCTGAGTTGCCTTCTGTTACGCTCCTGCACCCGTCTCTCAACAGGCTGGGCGGCTCAGAGAGAGTCTGCCTGGAGATCATGAGGGTGCTGAAGGATCAAGGCCACAGCGTCCACCTGTGCACGATAGACCGGATCAACTGGGCCCTAGTGGAGGCCAACTGGGGGGTATCGACGAAGCCGGATAAGGAGACGTACCACCAGGAGGGACCCCTCAACCTATCAGGCACCGCCTCGTGGGCGTGGGCCACTACGACATACCTGTGGATGATGCTCAGGGCCCAGATGGAGGCGGGCCTCAGCGTCAACAACTACGGCGAGGTGTTCCCCCTCGTCAGCGATGTCTCCTACATCCACAGCCGCCCCCTCATCACCGTAGAGGGCGACCCCTACGGGGTGCCCGTGTGGGGCTACACGCGCAGACTTTACGACTGGGTGTACGCTGAGCTTTCCTCCAACTACCAGGAAGGGGCTCTACTCACGAACTCAAGGTACAACATGGAGCTGGTTAGAGAGCACCTCGGCAGAGAGGCGAGGGTGGTCCACCCCTTCATAGAGCCGGTCCTCTACCGGGGTGAGCCCAAGACAGGCAACGTGTTAACCGTTTCAAGGATAGCCCCCGGGAAGAACCTCACCTTGATCCCCGAGGTAGCTCAGAGAATGAGGGGCCCGAGGTTCATAGTGGCCGGCAAGACCCAGTCCAACTCCGACAAAGTGGTATCAGCCCTCAGGAAGCGGCCAAGGCTCGACGTTCACACGAACCCCCGCAGAGAGGACCTCCTGGACCTCATGAGACGCTCCAGCGTGTACCTGTCCACCCAACCAGACGAGGCCTTCGGCATATCCATCCTCGAGGCCATGAGCGCAGGCTGCGTGCCCGTCATCCCCCGCAGCGGCGGCCCCTGGATCGACATACTGGAGCGCAGGGACGGGGAGGTGGGGCTCTCGTACCGCGACCCTGAGGAGGCTGCTGAACGGATAAGGGAGGTCCTGGAGGACGAGCGGCTCCGAGAGGCCCTGAGGACAGGGGCGGTGGACAGGTCTCGGAGCTTCACCGTCGATAGGTTTGAGAGAGCCCTCGCCGAGGCCCTGGACGGCATAGAGCCCCACGGCCCAATGGAAGGCCGACTCGCGGACTCCTACAGGTATGTTAAACATCTAAGGAGTAGGGTTGACTCGGCCTATGAGAAAGGCAGAAAGGCCGCCACTGGTAGGCTGAGGCGGGCTGTCAGGAAGGTCTATGCTGGTCCGCCCGGGTGACGATGTTGAACCTGCCGTAGTCGAACCTCTTGATGGGGACGCCCCTGTCGGTGCCCTCCCTGTACCTGCCGCGGCCCTCAGCGATTTCTATCACGGCCTTGTACACGTCCCTCAGCAGCCTCTTCTCCACCCAGGGCTCGTTATGGCTGGGCATGAGCCGATCATACTCGTCGTAGTGGCTCAGCATGTACTCGTAGCTCTCGATGAACGTTGGTATGTCCCCGCCGTTGAGGTACGTGTAGATGCCTCCCGTGTAGAACATGTCCCCGGTGAAGAGGAGCCTGTCCTCCCGGTCTAGGAAGCAGCAGCTGTCGGGAGTGTGCCCCGGAGTCTCCAGCACCTCCAGGGTCCGTGAGCCCAGGTCGATGACGTCCCCATCCCTGAACCACCTGGTCACCTTGAAAGGTGGAACCACGTAGCCATCGGGGTCGAAGCCCTCCGGCAGCGGCTTCCAAACCATGCCGGACGCCACCAGATGAGCCATCTCACTGTTGGGCAGCCCCTCCTGGGCCTTGACGCTCCATGGGTGGTCAAGCATCGCGATCCTCTCGAAGCGGTGGTTGTCGGCTATGTGGTCGTTGTGGGCGTGGGTGTTCACCACCATGACGGGCAGGTCCGTGATCTCCTCGACGCAGGCGCGGATGTTCGCGATGCCGCAGCCAGTGTCGATGAGGGCGGCCTCGCCGTCTCCCAGCAGCAGCGTGCAGAGGGCCTCCTCGTACTGGCCGGGCTCATAGATGGCGTAGATGCCTTCCAGCACCCTGTAGACCTCGAACCAGCTCTGGCTGCAGGGGACGCGTTCCAGGGTGGCGTAGACGACTCGAGGCAGCTTGGCCCACCACCGGTCTCCCATGAGCAGCTTTCTGTCTTCTGGGGCGGTCATTTCACCCTTGAAGGCGGCTGCCGGGTTATATGGTTATCGAGGCTCGTATCAAGCCCCCAGATACAACGATTTTTTGACGATGCGTGTGACGAGTACGCCTCCTATACTTTCTCGTCTGTTATCAGCGCGAACCGGGCGTACTGGTAGCGCCTGATCTTTTTACCATACCCGGTGCCCTCAGTGTAGTTGGAAGCCCTACCCGCCTTGATGTCCTCCGCGGCCCTGAGCAGCTCCACCAGCACTTCCTTCTCTACTAGGGGCTCGTTGTGGGCAGGCATCAGGGTATCGTAAAGTGGGATCAGGTCTACTAGTTTCCTGACGCTCTCAATGAACTTGTCGTGGTCTCCTCCGGGTAGGTAGGTACTGATGCCCCCCGTGTAGAAGAGGTCCCCGGTCCACAGGTACCGGCTCGCCCTGTCCAGGAGGCAGATGTGGTTGCTGCTGTGCCCCGGCGTATGGATCACCTCCAACCTCCTGCCCCCCAGGTCCACCACGTCCCCGTCCCTCAGCCACCATGTGACCTTAAACGGCGGAGCATGGTAGTTGCTGGGGTCGAAGCCGGGCGGAAAATCCCTTATCACCATGCCCTCCTCGATGATCTCCCCCATCTTCTCCCTGCCGTACCCCTTGGCGGCCCGCTCCCAACTCATCGCGTCGTCGAAGACGGCGATCTCCTTGAAATGCTTGCAGCCTCCGATGTGGTCGTTGTGGGTATGCGTCAGCAGCAGGAAGTAGGGCCTGTCAGTCAGCTCCTCTGTCAATTTAGCGAGGTTCCCTATGCCGTTGCCGCCGTCGATGACCGCCGCCCTCTCATCGCCGATGACCAGGTACATGAGCGGCTCGTCGAACTGGCCCCCCTCGTAGACCGCGTAGAGCCAATCATGGAGCCTGTACACGTCGAACCAGGGCTGGCTCGTTTCCACCTTTTCAAGGGAAGCGTACACCTTCCGAGGCAAGGCCTCCCACCACTTCTTAGGCACCACGACGTCGTCACTGGACAAGATACTACCCCTGAATGTCGTTCAGTGAACAGACATCTGTATTTATGTTCTATAATATAATTTGGAGCCGGGGGCCTCACATGGATGAAGCGGCGCTGGAACAGCGGCAGGTCATAGAGTATTTCAACGAGACCACTAAGTTCTACGACCGTTCACACCTGGACGACGAGTACAAGTTTCTGAGGTTCTTCTCGTTTGAGGAGGAGGTCATCCCCAAGTACCTGGGGGATGTCGGCAGCTGCATGGACATCGGGAGTGGCGTCGGTGTCTTCCTCAACTACGTGTCCAGGAGATATGGCGCACACAATGTCGTCGGCGTCGACATCTCAGACGGCATGTTGGCCCAGTCTCTCATCGATAAACCGTTTCAGGTCGATCTAACTCAGGGCAGCGTCCTTGATCTCCCCATTAGAGAGGGGCGGTTCAACCTGGTCTTCATGGACGAGGTTCTGCACCACCTCGTCTCCACAAATCGGGCGGACTCAAAGAAACTAGCCAGACGCGCTCTCAGCAACATAAAGGGAATGGTTCGCCCCGGAGGCGCCTTCATATTGAGAGAGGAATACTACGAGTCCTGGCTGATCCCCACCCTGTCCTCAACCGTGATCATGCTTCTGCTGAGCCTGTTCAACGCTCTGAGGATCAAGCTCCCCCACAAGGAGGCACACATAGGCCTCCAGGTTGCCTTCTACACTAGAGACGAGATACGAGCAATGGTGGAGGAGGTGGGCGGCAGGATACTTGAGGCAAGGGATGTTAAGTGGACGAAGACGCTTGGCGAACGAGTCGCCTTGGTGAAGAACATGGGGAAGATGTACTACTTAATCAAGTTCGAAGAGTGACCCTGTCATCGCTGGGTTAACGTTATATCCCCCCCAAGAGAAATCCAATAGATTTCAATGGACTGCGACATCCTCGTCATAGGGGCAGGGGTCCTCGGCCTCAGCTCCGCCTACCACATGAAGCGGAGAGACCCCGCAAAGAAGATCATAGTCATAGACAAGTACAGCGGGCCCGGCCAGGGCAACAGCGCCAAGAGCGAGGGCGGGTTCCGCAACATATTCACCAGCGAGACCAACTACCTGCTAGCCGACACCAGCATCGACGCCTTCACCGAGCTAGAGGAACATGGCCACGACGTCAAGCTGGAGTTCATAGGCTACCTTTGGCTCTTCAGCAGCCGCCAGTACGAGGCCATCAAGCCCGCCATCGAGGCCATAGTGAAGCGCGGCGACAGCGTCCGCGTCCTATCCCTGGCCGAGCTGAAGGAGGCCGTCCCGTGCCTGGTCACCGAGTTCGGCGGCGACGAGGAGGCCGAGCTCCTGGGCCTGGAGGACATCGCGGTGGGTGTCCTCGGCAATAAGTGCGGCAGCCTGGACGCGGACGCCCTCACCAGGGTCTACGAGGCCGAGTTCCTGAAGCTGGGCGGAGAGATCATGTACAACACCGAGGCCAAGAGGCTCCTGCTGAAGCCGGTGGAGGAACTGGGCATCCCGGGCGAGCCCTTCGTCTGGCAGGAGACCAGGATCGTGGGGGCCGAGACCAGCAAGGGCGCCATCAACGCCGGGAAGACGGTGGTGGCCTGCGGCGTCTGGGCCAGCCTGCTCCTGGACCCGGTGGGCCTGGACAGCTACATGCGGCCTAAGAAGAGGCAGCTCTTCGCCTTCAAGGACCCCAAGCTGGAGCCCCTCTTCAAGGTCCGGGGCCTCAACAGCCACGGCTCCGTCCCCCTCACCATCCTCCCCAAGGCCAAGGTGCTGTTCAGGTCGGAGCTCAGTGAGGGGAGCATCTGGCTGGGCTGCGCAGACGACCTGGGCCGCAAGTTTGAGCTGGAGGAGGACCCCCAGGCCGAGGAGGACTACTACACTGACAACGTTTACCACATTCTGGTGAGGTACTTCCCATGCTTCGGGGACGTGCGCCCCATGAATATGTGGGCGGGCCAGTACGCCATCAACAGCTTGGACGAGACGCCGGTGGTCTACGAGGCCCACGGCATGTACTACGTGGGTGCGGCCAGCGGCAGCGGCATAATGAAGGCCGACGCCCTGGGCAGGATACTGGACGCCCTTGTAGCCGGGGAGGAGTACGCTGAGCTCCACGGCGGACGCAGGTTCAGGGTGGCGGACCTGGGGGTCCGGCACAGGCACGTGGAGCACGAGAAGTTTGTGATCTAATCCCTTGCTGAAATACTCGGCGTCAATCTACAATTATTATATTCCACTTCATTGTTGGATAAGCAAGCGAGGGGAAACGTCTTAGCCGACAAGCCGCCGATAACGTTGCTTCACATCGACGACGACCTGGACCACCTCAGGTTCACCAAGCTTTTCCTGGAGAGACTCAGCGACATCATCCAGGTCACCAGCGTGAGCGACCCGTTAAAAGTTTTAGACGTCATCCGGGCGCAGAACTTCAGCTGCATCGTGTGCGACTACAGGATGCCCCAGCTGACGGGCGTCGATCTAGCCCCATTAGTGAAGCAGGTCACTGACACGCCCTTCATAATCTACACAGGGCAGGGCAGCGAGGAGGTGGCCCAGGCAGCCTTCGTCGCGGGGGTAGACGACTACGTCAGGAAGGAGACCGACCCGAGCCACTACCAGGTCCTCCTGAAGAGGATCATGTCAGCCGTGGATAAGTACAGGACCGATGTCCAGACGCGGCACACCCAGGCCGTCATCGAGAGCTTCATGGAGTCGGCCACTGACGGCTTCTGCATACTGGACTCGGAGCTGAACTACATTGATGTCAACAAGGTCATCGTGGAGCGGAGGGGCCTGGCGAAGGAGAAGATTGTAGGCAGAAACATCGTAGAGATGTACCCCCTCGTCAAGGAGTCAGGCCGATTCAGTGATTACCTGAGGGTCATCCAGACCGGTGAACCATTCTACACTGAAATGTACGACTCGAATAATACTCAAAGATACTATCAGTTGAAGGCCTTCAAGGTCGGCGACGGGCTCGGCATCATCAGCACAGACGTTACAAGGCTCAAACGCTTCGAGTCCAGGCTCAACGCCTTACACATGAGCTCGTCCCGAATAATTAAAGCGGAGAGCCTAGACGAAGTGGCGTTCATCGCCTCACAGACCCTCTACGAGGACCTGGGCTTCGAGTGGGGCGATATAGGCTTCGTGGAGGGAGACGAGTTCGTGTTCTATAGGGGAGTAAACTTCGAGTTCCCCGAGCGCCTCAGCATCCCTCTGAATAGCAGAAGCATCATAGTAAGATCAATTAACAGTGGAGAAACCCAGCTGGTCACCGACATCAGGGAGGATCCCGACTATATCATGCTTAAAGTACCCGGGTATGACCCCCCAAACAGCCTCTCAGAGATATCCGTACCCATTATACTGGACGACGCCTCCGTGGGTGCCATCAGCATAGAGAGTCCCAAGTTGGGTGCCTTCGATGAGGATGACAGGAAGCTCCTGGAGGTTCTCGCCCAGCACATGGCATCGGCCGTGAGGCGGCTCAAGGAGATGGAGGACAGCAGACGTTACCTGGAGCAGCTGGAAGCCCTCCACCAGCATGTCCTTTCCCTCAACAAGGCAAAGACCCTCGACAAGCTCCTGGAGTCCACCTACCATGCCCTTGAGAGGGTCATGGGGTTCGAGGTCATCGACGTCATAAAGGTTCGGGACGGCTACCTAGTGGATCATATAGCCAAGGAGCCGTCAAGCCCTCCTTACAGGCTGCCCCTCGACGGCAAGGGGATAACCGTCCGTGCCGCTAGGCAGAGAAAGCCACAGTATGTCCCCGATGTAAGGCTGGACCCCGAGTACACCGCCGGTAATACTGTGACTTTATCGGAGTACGCTTGTCCCGTGGTGGTTGACGACGAGACTGTGGCTGTCCTCAACGTGGAGAAGCCGGAGCTGAACGCCATCACCGTCCATGAGAGGAAGCTCACTGAGACTCTGGCTTCCCACCTATCCTCCGCCATCCATAGGATAAGGCAACTGGAGGCCCTGAACAGGTCAGAGGAGCTGTACCGGGTCCTTGTTGAGAACACCTCCGACGCAGTGTTCGTCACAGACGACGAGAAGTACCTTTACCTTAACCAGAGGGCGGCCGACCTCCTGGGGTACGAGGACCCCAAGGAGCTCATAGGGGCAAAAGCGTTCGCTCACATAGCTGACGTTGACCGTGAAAGGGTGAGGGAGTACGCTAGGACCAGGCTGAAGGGTGGAGCTGCACCCATCAGGTACACCTTCACCATCATGAGAAATGACGGCTCAGAGGTCGTCGTCGAAAACAGCGTCTCAAAGTTAATGTTCGACGGAAAGCCCGCGTCCCTATCCATCAACCGCGACATCACCAGCAGGATCAAGTACGAGGAAACCCTCACGGCTCTACACGACTACGCCACGAGGCTGAGCACCGTCAAGACGGTACAGGAGGCAGCCACCACCACCCTGGACATAGTGATGCAGGCGTTCGGGTGGAACTACATATCCTTCCTTGTGCTTCAGGGCAGTAATTTACATGTCGTGGAGGCCCGCGGCGGCAAACCCAGCAACGAACTACTGCCTCTCTCCGGCCCAGGGCTGACCGTGAGGGCGGCGAGAAACGGGCGCCCCGTGTACGCCCCCGATGTGAGCCAGGACCCCGGCTACATCATGGTGGACTCCGAGACCAGATCCGAGCTGGTAGTACCAGTTGTATCTCATGAACGGGTCCTCGCCGTCCTCAACGTTGAGAGCAGGCAGCTCAACTCCTTCACCTCCCAGGACGCAGAGCTTCTCGAGATCCTCGCCATGCACGTGAGCAGCTCCCTCACCCGGCTGGAGCACGAGGCCGAGCTGAGTAAGGCCTCGGAGGAGAAGCTCTCCGGGGTCTTTAGAGGCTTCGAGAAGGTCAGCCGCATGATAAGGCACGACCTGAGAAACCCCCTCCAGAACATCCGCAACGCCTCCAAGATGATGGAGGTGGCCCCCGAGTCCTCCCAGGAGATGCTGAAGATCATCGACAAGAACGTGGACTACATGGCCTACATCATCGACGACCTGGGAGACCTTGTCTCCCCCCGAACCCTTCACACGGGGCCCTTCAGCCTAGACCACATAATCCGGGGGGCTTTGGAGAAGAGGATACTCCCCAAGAACGTGCGTCTGAGGATGACCCTGAAGGCCGGAGCCAAACTGGAGATGGACCCCCACAAGATGACCAGGGTGATAGATAACATAGTCAACAACGCCCTGGAGGCCATGCCTGAGGGCGGAGCCCTCAGGCTTGCGTCAACGGTGGAGGACGGGGAGGCGGTAGCCACCGTCACGGACACGGGCCACGGCATCTCGGACGAGAACATGGGCACCCTCTTCCAGCCCTTCTTCTCAACAAAGGAGACAGGCATGGGCCTAGGGTTAACCTACTGCAAGGAGGTGGCGGAGGCCCACGGCGGAAGCATCCAGATCTCGTCAAAGATGGATAAGGGAACCACGGTCACGTTGAGGCTCCCCATCAGGAGCTAGTTGAGGACTCCAGGCGGCCCGGTCTCCCTGTTCCTGACCCCTCTTATGACTCCCTCCACCAGCCTGTACACCGACTTTAGTCCCCTCCTCTCGGTGTCCCTCCTGGCGGGGTAGCTGGCCAGCCCGAAGCCCGCGGCCTTGGGGTTCTCGAACATGATCTCCAGGGCCTCCGCGAGCTCCTCCGCAGTGGGGCCGTTCTCCACGGGTAGACCTGCGCCGGGGATGTCCGCGGGGTCCAGGACATCCAGGTCTATATGGACGTAGATGAGGTCCGTGAGGATGCTGAGCCTGTCCATCTCCATGTCTATTGCCGGGCTGAGGCGCCTCACGTCGTCCACGGATATCTGGCTAACGTCGTTCTGGTCTATCATGTACTGCTCCCAGGGGTCCGTGTCCCTCACCCCAACCATGGTCACGTACTTCATGGGCAGCGGCGGGTCCAGGCCGCAGGCCCTCCTGATGTGATGGAGGCATAGGCCGGTGCTAATGGCCACGGGCATTCCGCCCATCATGCCGCTGAGGCTGGTCTCAGGGGTGTTGAAGTCTCCGTGGGCGTCCACCCATACCAGGCCCACCTTTAGGGGTTTCCAGCTCTGGCTGGCCCTCTGGTGGCCGGCCAGCATCCCCATCAACCCATTGCAGTTGCTCAGGAGCCCTATGGGTAGAGCGCCCGCCTTTATCTGACCTGCCACTATGTCGGCCAGGTGGTTGCTGGCCAGGGCCATCCTGTACCTGGCGCCGTAGACTTTCTCCTCCTCGGGGGTCAGCGCGGCGGTCCTCCTCTCCACGACCTCGCAGCCCCAGTCCTCCAGACGCTTCAGGAGTCCGCCGTCCTCCATGACGTTGGGGCTCTCATCGATCTCGGGGAAGCCGAGGTGGCCGTTGTGTAGCAGTTTGGGTAAACCCACCCTAATCTTGGTCATAGAATCAATACCTCTTTGCTTACGTGCCGTAAAAAACCTGCTGCGTAGAAAAAGGTGTGTTAGCGGTCCCAGGTCCTCCGGGGCGAGTCGCGGCGCCTGTACTCCATCTGCTTCGCTGAGAGATTGTTCTCCAGGTTCAGATCATCGAAGGGGTCTTCCTCCAGGGTCTCGTAGGTGCCGTAGCGGCCCAGGTTCAGCCTCAGGCTGCCCTTGAAGGTGTTCATGTAGGCGTTGCTGAGCCGTATGACCTGGTCCTCATCTATCTCGTCGATGGACTCGTCCCAAAGGGTCATGTAGACGCTGCCCGTGTCGTCGGCCACCAGGGCCTCAGCCACCTTGTGGGCAGAGCCGTCCTCCTTGGAGGTGACCTCCCGGGGAGGCGTCTTGCTGACAACCTTCACCACCGTGTATACCCTGCGGCTGAAGCTGCTGAGCTCACTGATCTTACTCATAGGCTCTTCAGGTTGATCCATGTTCACACTCTCTGGCGTCTGAAATAGACGCCCCCACAGGGTTTAAGGGTTCCCCGAGCCCAGGCTTCATATCAGCGGACCTGGAACGTTGTACCATGATGGATCTCAGGGACCCCTTCCCCATCACAGAGCAGTACACCTACATGAACATAGCCAACCACAGCCCCCCGTCCACCCCCGTCAAGACGGCCATCAGGGAGTTCCTGGACGACTGGGACCGACTCTCCAGGCACGGGGACAGGAGGGTGGGGATGGCCAACGACAGCTTCGCCCGCCTCATAGGAGCCAAGCCAAACGAGGTCGCGTGCCAGCCCAACACATCCCGGGGCCTCGCAACCGTCGCCGGCTCCATAATCTACAGGAGGGGCGACAACGTCATAGTGAACGACCTCGAGAACTGGGCCAACGTCTACCCCTGGACAGCGTTGAGAAGCAGAGGCGTGGAGGCCAGAGTGATCAAGGGCAGGGGCGGCGCCGTACGCCTTGAGGATGTGGAGGCCCAAGCGGATGACAGGACCCGGGCCATAAGCATCAGCCAGGTCCAGTGGCTCACGGGGGCACGCTGCGACCTGAAGCCCCTCGCCGAGCTCGCCCACAGCCACGGCGCCTACCTGGTGGTGGACGGCATACAGGCCGCGGGCGCGATAAAGGTAGACGTCAAGAGGGACGATGTAGACTTCTACGCCTGCGGAAGCTACAAGTGGCTCCTAGGCCCCTCGGGCGCCGGGTTCCTCTACGCCAGGGAGAACGTCCTCGGCGACCTGCGGCCACGGGAGTGGGGGTACAGGGCTGTGAAGGAGCACAGCCTGGGCAAGCCCGCCCTCAAGGACACGGCCCAGATGCTGGAGTTCGGCGAACCCAGCTACCTCAGCTTCGTGGGAACCAAGGCCGGCATAGACATGATCCTAGGCCTGGGCGTGGACAGGATCGAGAGGCAGGTGCTGAGCCTGAGCAGCCGCCTGGTCGACGGGCTGACAGGCCTCGGCGTGAACCTCGTCACCCCCGTGGACCCGTCCCTCAGGTCGGGGGTGGTCAGCTTCACCACGGTCGCCACCGAGGACCACTACCGGAGGCTGACGGAGGAGGGCTTCATAGTGAGCCTCAGGCCCGCCGGCCTACGCGTGTCCACGGGGTTCTACAACACGGCTGAGGAAGTGGACCGCCTCCTGGAGAGGCTGGAGAAGTATATGAGGAACAGTTAATCAGGATCGGAGAAGGCACCATGATCATACGTCCTATAAATGGCAGCGATCTGCACGTGGCCATAGCGGGTGCCAGAGGCGTCCACGTTGAGGACGTCGATGACACTCTCAGAGCTGTTAGAGAAGCTGTAGACGGGCACACGTTCCAGCTTTTCGACGCCAGGATGGTGGCGGGGCGGCGTCACCTGTACCACGCGGCGGTGAACGCCGTCAAGGCCGTGGAGAACGGGACCGCGGTGTCCAAGGGGTTGGACGTGGAGACCCTGCTCTACGCCACGTGCCAGGACCAGATAACCAAAGCGTTCCGCGTTATGGGAGTGTCAAAGAATACGAAGGCGGTGGCTGTGGCCGTGTTCGGACGCGACACTGACGCGATCACTGATGCGGCTCGAAGAGTGGCTGGGGCTCTTGGAGATCTGGACGACCGCGTCCTAGAGGTTGACGAGGCCAAGTTCAGGCAGCTGAGGAAAGTCTTCGAGGTGAATGACTCGTCGCTAGAGGCAGTGGGGGGAGACCCCTACGAGGCCCTCACCAGCCTCATAGTAGAGAAGGGGGCCCTGCTGACTCTACGCAGGTGACTGGGCCCTCTCCTTCTGAACGTTCAGCACGTCCTCGGGCTTGACGACGGAGACACCCGTATCTTGGCCTAGGACCTCCACCAGCACCACCCAGTCCGGGCACTCCAAGTCCACCCTCCTGTCGAATAGGTCGGCCACGGGCTCTATGATCTCCAGGCTGCTCAGCTGGGTCCGCCTCTTCTCAAGGGTCACCCTGAAGGACTCCTCCGGGCTCACGCGGCCCTTCATTGGGGCCAACGCATCCACTATGTCGTCCGGACTGGACGTGGTCCAGGCCTGTACAGGTAGAACCCTGTAGAGGTTCACATACCTTTCGGGTTCGGCTTCCATATGCTCCCGCAGCTTGTGGATGGCCTCCACGGGGTCCATAGTTGTGCGGGCCAGGATGAGGCCCTTTATCCGGGAGCGGTCCAACTGGGGCTCGGGGTCTCCCACCGCCCTCAGGTTCATCCACAGCTGGCTGCAGGCCTTGCTCATGGTCATCTGCTCCGCGGTGGCCAACAGGTTGTAGTCCATCAACTACATTATGCATTGGCATGTTTTTTATATTGCGGCCGCGTCCCCCGTTTGGACGAACATGAAGGTCGGTTCCAGGTGCGGCTACTGCCTCCTCCACAGGGGCTACAAGATGATCCAGATGAGCGCGGAGGACGAGGAGACCAGGCGCACAGCCATGCAGGAGCTCCTGGCCCTCCTGGGCAGGGACTTCACCCCGGACGCCGTGCCCAGCGTCATAGGCGCCGAGAGGGGGCGGGTGATAGCCAGGGTCACCGGATGCATGGACCCCTACGTCGAGCTGAAGCGGGAGGCCAACAGGCAGGGCCTGGAGATGCTGCCCCGGCTGAGGACCATGGTCGAGGAGGCGCCCGAGGAGGAGCGGCTCAGGGTGGCATGCCTCATCAGCTGCTTGGGGAACGTCATCGACTACGATGTGCCGGGGAACAACAGCGACATCGACGACGCCATGGCGCTCCTGGGCGAGGGCTTCTACCTGGACGACACCGACGAGTTCAAGAGCCTCATTAGGCCAGGCTCCAGGGTCCTCTTCTTCACCGACAACGCCGGGGAGATAGCCTTCGACACCCTGGTTGTAGAGGAGCTCCGCCGCCTGGGCTGCCACGTGACGGTGGCCGTGAAGGCTGGGCCCACCCTCAACGACGCCCTCATGGAGGACGCCGAGGCCGTGGGAATGAAGGAAGCCGCGGACGAGGTGATAACCACGGGTGTAGCCGCCCTAGGCGTGCGCCTGGACGAGGCACCGGACTGGTTCCATGAGAGGTTCCACTCCGCGGACCTCATAGTGGCCAAGGGC